>CANFHZ010000110.1 GCA_947446885.1 Comamonadaceae bacterium | reverse complement strand
GCTGCATGCCTGGCGGATCAAAGTCAAAGCCCGCCGCTAAAAAACAGTACCCCGTGGTACCCCCGAGGGGAATCGAACCCCTATCTAGCGCTTAGGAGGCGCTCGTTCTATCCATTGAACTACGGCGGCGGGAAGCGGGGGATTTTAGGCGGGGGGTTTGGCGGCGGCGTGCCGGGCCGTGTCATAGTTCGCGGCTTGCCTGAAACCCGCAGATTTTTGCGACGTAATGCACTACAAGAAGGAGATTGGTATGTTGGAAATGACTTTTCACACGCTGTTTAGAAGCGCGCTCCTGGCAACGGTCTGCGTTGCAGCGCCTGCGCTATTTGCTGCGGACTGCAAATTAGCAGGCGTCGGATTTCCGGGAATGAACAGCGATCAGGTGAAGGCGCTTGCCCGGTTTGGCGCGGCGTGTACCGCAACGGATACGGGAGCCGAATCGGGTGCTCCGCGGCTGGGGCAGCCCGGTTTCATTTTGCTGGACGGGAAAAAGACCAGTTATCTGGACTTGGCCGCCGACGATCCGATCAAAAATTCTGGCAAAGATGTGGTCTTGTACGGTTATTTGAGTTATTTCACTGAAACCGAGCCATTCAAGGTGTGGGGTTACCGTTTTGATTTTCAGATGTATGAGGGTGAGTGGCTGTCTGGGATCAAGGTCATGAACACCAGCGAACCGCAAATTGACGTCGTGGTATCCCCCAGCAAGCTGAAAAAATACGCGGAACCTTTGACGGACACGCTATCGCAGTTGCGCCGAGACAGCTTTAAGGCGCTGACGCTGGCATCGGGCGGAAAAGCCCTGGTCAAAATTACGGGGAAAACCGGTGCCTACTCCAACACCGGCGCCTTGTATATCGGGGCGGAATCGGTAGAGGTTATTCGCTAGGGCCGGGTGGCAGGACGGTCGCGGACAGCGGCGTGGTACCTAAGGTTGGTCTGCAATAGTCTGGTGGTGCAATAGTGCATGTGGGCACGGTGCCATCGGAAATCGAAAAGTTCGCAAAGCCTGCTCACTCTTTTGCAATCCGGGGGCTTTACCGTGAAGAATTTTGCAGACAGAATGAAGTGCGTGCACTCCCCGCGCAAACCATACTTTGAATTGAGGTTGACATGAAAAAGATTTATCTGCTGCTGGTACTTTTGGGTTCCACAGTTTTCGCACAACAGTCCAAACTACCCCCGTGTACCGGCGCCTGGAGTGACAGTTCGTGGACTAATTGCGTTGGGGTTTTGAGCTTCGGCTTGGATAGAAAATACATCGGCGATTTCAAGGACGAGTACCCGCACGGCAACGGCAAATTTTCTTATGCAGACGGTCGCGTTTTCACCGGTGAAATTCACCGCGGCAAGTGGCAGGGCAGAGGCGAAGTGCTGTACGCCAACGGTGACAAATATGTTGGTGAATTTTTTGAAGACACGCTGGACGGCGAGGGCAAATACTTTTTCGTATCAGGCCAACGGTATGAAGGCTCATTCAAGAACGGCAATTTTGATGGCCAGGGAACCATGTATTACATCGATGGCAGCAAATATGTAGGCTCGTGGAAAGAGGACAAAAAACACGGCAACGGCATCGAATACAACCCGCGGGGTCGGGTTGACTTCAATGGGGTTTTTGAAAACGACGTGCGGCAGTAAGACACCGTAGCCCAGCGCCGGGCACCGCGCGCCGAGCGGCTTGGGCAAATTCTCCCGGAGCACCTTGCCTGGCGAGGCGTACTACACTGAAAGCCTATGTGGCGCTTCACAATCAGCCGGTTGGCATTGGTATTACCGACGTTTTTCGGTATGACGCTCTTGGCGTTCTTTCTGATCCGGTTGGTGCCTGGAGACCCGATAGAAACGCTGGCTGGAGAACGCGGCATAGACGCCGCGCGCCACGCCAAACTGCTGCATGAATACGGGCTGGATCAGCCCTTGTTGACGCAGTACTGGATTTATATCGGCAAAGTGCTGCGCGGCGATTTGGGCAAGTCCATCATCACCCAAACCCCTGTCGCGCAAGAGTTTTTGAGTCTTTTCCCCGCCACCGTTGAGTTGGCTTTGTGTGCCATGGTGTTTGCTCTGCTGATTGGCATACCGGCAGGCGTACTGGCTGCCGTCAGGCGTAACTCCTGGCTGGACCACGGATTGATGGGTGCCTCCCTCACCGGTTATTCCATGCCCATTTTCTGGTGGGGCTTGCTCCTGATTTTGCTGTTCTCGGTACAACTGGGTTGGACACCGGTGTCGGGGCGGATCGCGGTGGCGTATTTCATCGAACCGCGCACTGGTTTTCTATTGATTGACACCGCGCTGTCGGACGAGGTCGGGGCCTTCCGCTCCGCACTCTCGCATTTGTTATTGCCTACCGTTGTTTTAGGCACCAACCCGCTCGCTGTGATTGCGCGCATGACGCGCTCAGCCATGCTCGAAGTCATGGGCGAAGACTACATACGCACTGCGCGCGCCAAGGGACTCTCGTCCTTTCGGGTGCTGGGCATCCACGCCATGCGCAATGCCATGGTGCCTGTGGTCACGGTCATCGGATTGCAAATCGGCGTGCTGTTTACCGGTGCCATCCTGACGGAGACGATTTTTTCCTGGCCTGGTGTGGGCAAATGGCTGATAGAGGCCATTGCCCGCCGTGACTACCCGGTCTTGCAGGGCGGCATGCTGTTGCTGGGCCTGGTGGTGATGGCCGTCAACGCCTTAGTGGACTTGAGCTACGGGCTGATCAACCCGCGTATACGCGCACAGTGACGCCATGGACCCAGGCATGCGACCCCTTACCCCGACGCGCGCGTTCTGGCTATCGCTGCGCCAGAACCGGGGCGCTGTCGCAGGTTTGATAACCATTGCTGGCATTACCCTGGTCGCACTGTTGGCGCCCTGGATTGCGCCCTATTCCCCCATACTGACCGACAACACGGTTTTTCTGTCGCCGCCCGCCTGGCTCAGCGGTGGCAGCAGCGCGCATTGGCTGGGCACCGACGCCATTGGCCGCGACCTGTTGTCGCGTCTGATGCACGGCGCGCGTTTGTCGCTGTTGATCGGTGTGGCGGTCGTGGCCTTGTCGGTGTTGTGCGGCACCGCACTGGGTTTGCTGGCAGGGTACGTGCGCGGCGTGTTTGATGTGCTGGTCATGCGCTGCATGGACGTGATACTCACCCTGCCCAGTTTGCTGCTGGCGATCGTGATCGTGGCAATTCTGGGGCCGGGCTTGATGAATGCCATGCTGGCGGTTTCCATCGTTGTACTGCCGCATTACGTGCGTATCACCCGCGCGGCGGTGATTGCGCAAGTGCAGCGTGATTACGTCACTGCTGCACGCCTGAGCGGTGCGGGCCATCTGCGACTGATGCTGCTTGAGATATTGCCGAATTGCGCAGCACCGCTGATCGTGCAGGCATCGCTGGGTTTGTCCACCGCCATACTGGACGCGGCAGCCCTGGGCTTTTTGGGCCTGGGTGCGCAACCGCCCTCGCCCGAATGGGGCACCATGCTGGCCGATGCGCGCGAATTCGTGCTGCGCGCCTGGTGGGTGGTCACCTTTCCTGGCCTGGCGATTCTGCTTACCGTGCTGGGTTTTAATTTGCTGGGCGACGGCTTGCGTGACGCCCTGGATCCCAAACTAAAACGCTAACCCTATCCACGGTACCTGCCTTCTATGCCGCTGCTCGACATCGCCGGACTCCATGTGGACTTCCCATCCCACCAAGGGGTGCTGCATGCCGTGGACGATCTGAGCCTGCAGTTGGAAGAGGGTGAGGTGCTGGGCATCGTGGGCGAGTCAGGCTCCGGGAAGAGCATATCCATGATGGCCTTGATGGGCCTGATCCCCTTCCCGGGTCGCGTCCGGGCACAGCACGTGCGCTTTGCCGGGCACGATGTTTTGACGGCCAGTGAAGTGACGCGCCGCAGCATCGTGGGCAGCGACATTGCCATGATTTTTCAAGATCCCATGACCAGCCTGAACCCCTGTTTCACGGTGGAATTTCAAATGACCGAGACCCTGCGGCTGCACAAAGGCATGACACAGAAGCAAGCACGCATGCGCGCCTGCGAATTGCTGGAGCAAGTGGGCATCGCAGACCCGGCCAGGCGGCTTTCGGCCTATCCCCACCAGCTATCGGGCGGCATGAGCCAAAGGGTGATGATTGCCATGGCAATTGCCTGCCAACCCCGGCTCTTGATAGCCGACGAGCCCACCACTGCGCTGGATGTAACCGTGCAAGCCCAGATTCTGGACTTGCTGGCCACTTTGCAAAAAGAGCAGGGCATGGCCATGGTCTTGATTAGCCACAACATGGGCGTGGTCAGCGAAGTGGCACAGCGCGTCGCTGTGATGTATGCCGGACAAGTGGTGGAGCTCCAAGACGCAGACCGCCTGTTTGACGCGCCACAGCACCCCTATACCCAAGCTCTGCTCCAAGCCATGCCAGAGCGCAGCAACGGCCAGGCGCGCTTGCACACGATAGCCGGCATGGTGCCGGGTATGCTGGATCGCCCCAGCGGTTGTCTTTTTGCGCCGCGTTGCGATCGCGCGCAAGCAATCTGCACCAAGCCGGCTCCATTGCGCCGCGCGCCCCAAGCGCAGGTGCGCTGCCATCTTGCTGTTGACACGTCGCACGGGCACGCCGCATGAGCATCCCGTCGACACCCGATGCGCCCGAGGCGGTGGTACAAGCGCACGGCCTGAGTCAAAGTTACCGCATTGGCCAGGGGCTGTTTCGACCGCCTGCCATGCTGCACGCCGTACAGAACCTGGGCTTTCGTATCGATGCCGGTCGTACTTTGGCGGTGGTGGGTGAATCCGGCTGCGGCAAGTCCACATTGGCGCGTATGGTGGCGCTGGCCGAGGCACCGACCACAGGCCGCCTGATGCTGGGCGGCATGCTAGTGCCTGGTGCCTCCGCCGCGCAGCAAGCCGCTTTGCGCCGCAAGGTGCAAATGGTGTTTCAAAACCCCTATGCCTCGCTCAATCCGCGCCAAACTATCGGCCAAATTTTGCAGGGCCCTCTGCAGATCAACACCGATTTGCACCCGCGGGCGCAACGGGCGCAGGCCGCGCAGATGTTGGAGCGGGTGGGTTTGCGATCCGAAAGCATGGACCGCTACCCGCATATGTTTTCGGGTGGGCAGCGCCAGCGCATCGCCATTGCGCGTGCGCTCATGCTCAGCCCCGCACTGCTGGTTGCCGACGAGCCGGTGTCGGCCTTGGACGTCTCCATCCAGGCCCAAATACTCAACTTGCTAGCCGATTTGCAGGCCTCGCTGGGCTTGGCGTATTTGTTTATTTCGCATGACTTGGGCGTGGTGCGCCACATCGCACACGAGGTGTTGGTGATGTACCTGGGCCAGACCATGGAACAAGGGGACAAAAATGCCATCTTCACGCGGCCGCTGCATCCCTACACGCAAGCGCTTTTGGGCTCAGCACCCACGCTGCGCCGCGGCCTGCCGGGCGTCAAGCGCGTGGTTTTGCAAGGCGAATTGCCTTCGCCCCTGGCCCCGCCTGACGGCTGCGTTTTTTGCACGCGCTGCCCCCACGCCACCCCCCGCTGCCACCAGGAACGCCCCCTGCTGCAAGCATTCCATGGTAGGCTGATTGCCTGCCATGAAGCCGCCACTTTGGCCAAGTCCGCAGCAGCCGCCAACACCGTCACCCAGTAACCCAAAGGAGATACGTACGATGCAACGCCCCACCTCCCCAAAGCCCTCCAAGCGCAATACGGCCTGGGCTGCATTAGGCGCAGTGGCTGCCAGCGCGCTGATTGCCGCCAGCGGCGCTTCCGCCAAAACTCTGGTGTATTGCTCTGAAGGCAGTCCGGAGAATTTTTACCCCGGCATCAACACCACAGGCACCTCGTTTGACGTGAGCGAGCAAATTTATGACGGATTGGTCGGCTTTGAGCGTGGCAGCACCTCTGTCGTGCCGGCGCTGGCCGAAAAATGGACCGTATCCAAAGACGGCCTGGAATATGTTTTTCAACTGCGCAAAGGCGTGAAGTGGCATAGCAATAAAAACTTCCAGGCCACCCGCGACTTCAATGCCGACGATGTGGTCTTCATGATCGAGCGCCAGTGGAAAGAAAGCCACCCCTACTTCAAAGTTACCAGCCCTAACCACTCCTACTTTGGTGACATGGGCATGCCCAAGCTGCTCAAGTCGGTGGAGAAGGTCGACGAGCACACCGTCAAGATCGTGCTGAACCGCCCGGAAGCGCCATTCCTGGCCGACCTGGCCATGCAATGGGCGGGCGTGCAATCCAAGGAATATGCGGACGCCATGCTCAAAGCAGGCATGCCCGAAAAAATCGACCAGGAGCCTATCGGAACCGGCCCCTTTGCGCTGGTGCAGTACCAGAAAGACGCCATCATCCGGTTCAAAGCCCATCCCAGCTACTGGGCGGGCAAAGCCAAGATTGACGACCTGATTTTCGCCATCACACCAGACGCCTCCGTGCGATGGGCCAAGGTGCAAAAAGCCGAGTGCCATGTCATGCCGTATCCGAACCCGGCCGACCTGGACAGCATCCGCAAGGATCCCAATGTGCAGGTGCTGGAGCAGGCGGGCTTGAACGTGGGCTATCTGGCTTACAACACCACCAAAAAGCCCTTTGATGATGTGCGCGTGCGCAAAGCCATCAATATGGCGATCGATAAAAACGCGATTATTTCGGCAGTCTATTTGAGCACCGGCGTGGCGGCGGTCAACCCGATTCCGCCCAGCATGTGGTCCTATAACAAAGCGATCAAGGACGATCCTTTCAACCCCGCCGAGGCCAAAAAAATGCTTGCCGCCGCGGGTTACCCCAACGGCTTCAGCACGGACTTGTGGGCTATGCCGGTCCAGCGCCCGTACAACCCCAATGCCAAACGCATTGCCGAGTTGATGCAGGCCGACCTCGCCAAAATCGGCGTGACTGCCGAAATCAAGAGCTTTGAATGGGGCGAGTACCGCAAACGCATGCAAGCTGGCGAGCACCAAATGGGCATGCTGGGCTGGACTGGCGACAACGGCGACCCGGACAACTTCCTGGATACCTTGCTGGGCTGCGACTCGGCCAAGACCAATGGATCCAACGTCGCCAAGTTTTGTTACCAGCCCTATGAAGACATCGTGAGCAAAGCCAAAGTCGTCACCAGCGTGGCCGAGCGAACCAAGCTGTACGAACAAGCCCAGGTCATCTTCAAAGAGCAAGCCCCCTGGTTCACCATCGCCCATGCGGTGCAGCTCAAGCCGGTGCGAAAAGAAGTGATCGACTTCAAGCTGAGCCCCTTTGGCCGCCATACGTTTTACGGGGTGGATATTCGATAAGCGCACCGGGGTTGTTGGCGCGGTACAACCGGCGCAGCAGCAGGATGCAGATGCCGGTTACCGCTTTCGAATCGAGCACGGCGACCCTGCCGCAAGGCAGGGCGTCCGATTCGGTCACTAATCCGGGCGATACGCGGGTGTGTAGACACTTTGAGGAGTCTGAAGCCATGGATACCGTCATCCGAAAATGGGGCAACAGCACAGCCTTGCGCCTACCTACTGCAGTCTTGAAAGAGGCGGGGTATCAACTGGAACAGAAAGTGGATCTTGTGGTCTCGCGCGGCCGGATCATCGTCCAACCCTCCAAGAAGCTTGAATACGATCTTGACGCTCTGGCGAATGGCATCCATGCGGGAAATACCCATGATGAGGTCAACTTCGGGCGACCCGTTGGGAATGAGGCACTTTGATGCCACCGCGTGCCTATGTGAAGGCGCTTTTGCAGATTCCATGATGCAGAGCATGCAGGCCTTCAGGGTCGGCAGCTTGATAAGGTGGTGAACTTTGGCGATGCCCCCCCTGCTGGGCGCCTGCAAAAAGCCCCGCGTGGTGCGGGGCTCTGAGCGCCTGACAACCCGACTGAGCGGGTTAGCAGGGCTTTAATTGGCGGAGAGAGTGGGATTCGAACCCACGGTACCTTGCGGTACGCCTGATTTCGAGTCAGGTACATTCGACCACTCTGCCATCTCTCCGGATAAGGGCCGCTCGTGCGAGGCGCGATTCTAGCAGTCGGGTGATGGGTAAAAGCCCTGTTTTGCCGGGCTCAATAATGCGGCGGCGTGATCACCCAGAGCACGCGCACCGGCACCGTGCCAGGGTTGGCGCAGCGGTGGACCTCGGTGCTTTTGAATGAGAAGCTGTCGCCCTCATTCAGCCGGAAATGACGGCCAGAGACCCATAAATCCAGCGTGCCGCTGAGCACGTAGCCTGCTTCGGCACCGTCATGGAAATAGTCTTCGCTGTCGGCGCCGGGCTCAATGGTGCTGAGCAGCATTTCCAGCGGGCCGCTGAGGTTGGGCGACAAGAGTTCTTCTTGAATACCCAGGCCGGTGAAGGACATGCGGCGGCGGTGGGTGCTGCGCACGACCACATCGCG
>CANFHZ010000109.1 GCA_947446885.1 Comamonadaceae bacterium | reverse complement strand
TCAAAGGGGTGCTGTGGCAGGCCTTCACCAGCGAGACGCCAGTTGCGCTGCTGATTGATGAGATCGACAAAGCGGATATCGAGTTCCCCAACGACTTGCTGCGTGAAATCGACCGCATGGAGTTTTATTGCTACGAGACGCGGGAGCTTGTACGCGCACAGCACCGGCCGCTGGTGTTCATCACCTCCAACAATGAAAAAGAGCTGCCCGGTGCATTTTTGCGCCGCTGCTTTTTCCACTACATCCAGTTTCCAGACGAAGCAACCATGCAAAGCATCGTCGACGTGCATTTCCCCGGCCTCAAAAAGGAACTGCTCAGCGCCGCCATGCAAACTTTTTACACGCTGCGCAACGTGCCCGGCTTGAAGAAAAAACCGTCTACGAGCGAACTGCTGGACTGGCTCAAGCTGCTGCTGGCTGAGGATATTCCCGCATCGGTGCTGCAAAGTCCGGAACACAGAAATGCCTTGCCGCCACTGGCTGGGGCGCTGCTGAAAAATGAGCAGGACGTCGCACTCTTTGAAAAGCTGATGTTCATGCAAGCGCATAAGCGCTAAGTCCATCTGTACCCGAGGATCTCCTATGGCATTTGTCGAACCCGTCACACTCGAAGGCCACGGCTTACGCCTTACGCCGCTGGAGTTGGAACATGAAGCAGGCCTGCGCGTAGCGGCGGCCGACGGCGAACTGTGGAATATCCGCGTCACCTCGGTGCCCGAGCCAGAGAACACCCGCCAATACATTGACGATGCCCTGGCCATGCGCCGCGCCGGCAACCGATTTGCCTTTGTGGTGCAAAACGCCCAATCCGGCACGGTAGTGGGGTGCAGCAGCTACCACGACATCCTGCCCGCAGTGAAGCGGGTCGAAATTGGCTACACCTGGTATGCCAAAAGTGTGCAGCGCACACATGTGAACACCGGATGCAAGCTGCTTTTAATGACCCATGCCTTTGAGACCCTGGGCTGCCACGTGGTGGGGTGGCGCACGGACAACTTCAACTTCGCCTCGCAGGCCGCTATCGAACGCCTGGGTGCCCGCAAAGACGGCGTGATCCGCGGCCACGCCCTGCGCCGCGACGGCACCATCCGCGACACCGTGATGTACAGCCTGCGCGCAGGAGAATGGCCGGAAGTGAAGGCGCAACTTCTGTATGCGTTGAAGAAACCTCGCTAGGCCGATTCCCTGCCACGCAAGGCCATGCTGCTCGATTTTTTTTATACCCTGCGCCAGGCCAAACTGCCGGTCTCGGTGACGGAGTTTTTGATGCTCTTAGCATCCCTCCAGCGCGGCGTCATCGGGCCTCTGCTGGACGCTGACAGCGGCGAGGGAAATGGCTACGGCATCGAGGACTTCTATTTTCTGAGCCGTGCCGCGCTGATCAAAGACGAGAGGCACTACGACCGTTTTGACCGCGCCTTTGCGGCCTACTTCCAAGGTGTGGAGCAGATTGCCGATTTCACGCGGGACATCCCACTGGAATGGCTGCGCAAAAACCTGGAGCTGCAACTGAACCCCGAAGAACTTGCCAAGATAGAGGCCATGGGCTGGGACGCTCTCATGGACACACTGAAAAAGCGATTCGAAGAGCAAAAAGAACGCCACGAAGGCGGTAGCAAATGGATAGGAACGGGTGGCACATCACCCTTCGGTGCATTCGGGCAGAACCCCCAAGGGATTCGCATTGGGCAGGACAAGAGCCGTAACAAGAGCGCGGTCAAGATCTGGAACCAGCGGGCATTTAAAGACTACGACGACAACCAGGAACTGGGCACGCGCAACATCAAGATCGCGCTGCGCCGCCTGCGCCAATTTGCCCGGGAGGGCCACGATGACGAGCTCGATCTCGACGCCACCATCCGAAAAACCGCCGCCAACGCAGGCTTCCTCGACATCACCATGCGGCCCGAGCGGCACAACAAGGTCAAGGTCTTGCTGCTGATGGACGTAGGCGGCAGTATGGACGAACACGTGGCCCGCGTGGAAGCGCTATTCAGCGCCAGCAAAACCGAGTTCAAACACCTGGAGTTCTATTACTTCCACAACTGCGTCTACGACTTCGTGTGGAAAAACAACCGCCGCCGTTTGGCAGAAAAATTCGACACGCTGGAGATTCTGCGGACCTATAACAAGGACTACAAACTCATTTTTGTGGGCGATGCGACCATGAGCCCCTATGAAATCCTGCAACCGGGCGGCAGCGTTGAATACAACAACGCCGAAGCCGGGGCGGTGTGGCTGCAGCGTCTGACCCAGGCGTTCCCGAAGTTCGCCTGGATCAACCCCGAACCACAGGGCTTATGGCAATACCGACACAGCATCAGCATCATCCAGCAAATAGTTCACAAGCAGATGTTTCCGCTGACCCTGCGCGGACTGGAAGACGCCATGCGCGCCCTGTCTAGATAAGCTGCGCGGCAGCCTTACGACAGCCCGCAGCTTGTCACTGCTTAGCTGAACAACTCGAGCTTGCCGTCCAGCGACATCAGCCCCAGTTCGACACCCAATTCAGGCTGCTTTTCCTTGAGTTGCGCACGGAACTCAAACAATGCGGCCTTGTGGGTTTCAGTTTCGATGGCGGGCTCGGAAACCTTTTCAGCTCCATAGGCAATCTTGGCGGCACCGCAATCCCGGTGATTGACCACGATCACTTTTTTAATGTGATGCAGCTGAACCGAAGTTCCCAGGTTGTCCCAAAAAGCTTTTTGCCAATCTTTGAAGGCGGGAGCGACCACACCAATGGATGCACCGGCAATCGTGAAAGCGCTGTATTTGCCGGTCAGTCCGTCGCTGGCCTGCTGGCGGCTGACCAAGGCCTGGAAACGCGGGTCGATACAGGACAAGACCATGGCCTCGTAATTGCCGGAGGCGGCCTGGACGCCCGAGGCCAACATGCCCATGCTGGTGAACAAGGCCGCACCTCCGGCAAGCTTCAAAAACTCACGGCGCGCGGTGGCACCGCCAATCATGTCGCCGCAGCAAACGGGGGTGAACTTTCCTGGGCGGGTACTCTGAAATCCCATTACTAACTCCTTGTGATTGATAGGGGGAAAACCGGCCATGCACGCCATGGCGCTCGCATCATCCCATTTTTGGCAGCCCGTCGATGGCAAGAGTTCATGCAACTATTCTTTATTTCGATCCATACCAAAATAAGGCTGAAGCCGCTATTCCGAACCAATGAAACGCCGGAGACACGATGCACGAACCCCATGAAAATCACCACTTCGGCCCCGTGGGGGTCATGCTCGCTTTGGGAGCCCTGGCGCTGTTGGCGGCCAGCTGGGATCTCGGCCTGCAGGCAACAGGGGCGTTTCTGCTGGCTGTGCTGGGCGCGGCGGCCATTGGGCTCACGCTATCGTGGATGGATGCGCAAAGCGCCAGCCGCCATTTGTGGATCTGGAGTCTGACCATCCCCCTGCCCTGCCTGGTCTTTGCGGAATCACTGCGACACGCCGACATGCTCCTGCCCCGCGCCACGGCGCTGGCGCTGGCTTGGTTTTATTTTCTGCTGGTGGGTTCTTTGCTGGTGCGTGCCATGCGCCAGCGTGCCTGAGACCTCAGGCTTGCCGGTCGGCCTTGGCGCGTGCCCGCCAGGAACCCCAGATCACCAGGATGCCGGGCACAAAAATCATGGCCCAGATAATTTTGTCCAAATGGGTTTTGACCCAGGGTATGTTGCCAAAAAAATAGCCAATGGTCACGATGCCGCCCACCCACAGCGCCCCGCCGGTCACGTCAAAAAAAGTAAATTTGCGCCGCGTCATCTGCGCCACCCCGGCAACAAAGGGCGCGAAGGTGCGCACAAATGGCATAAAGCGCGCAGCGATGAGGGTCACACCGCCGTACTTTTCGTAGAAGGCATGCGCCTGGTCAAACGCGCGTCGGTTGAACCAGCGCGAGTCTTCCCACTGGAACACGCGCGGCCCGATGGCACGGCCGATGGCGTAGTTGGATTGGTTGCCCAGAACCGCTGCCGCAAACAGCAGCGGGACCAGAATCGTGTAATCCATCAGCCCAACGCCGCACATGGCGCCCGCCACAAACAGCAGTGAGTCCCCCGGCAAAAACGGCATGACGACCACGCCGGTTTCCACAAAAACAATGGCAAATAAAAGGGCGTAAACCCAGGCGCCGTAGTTTTGGACGAAGAGCGCTAAATGCTGGTCAACGTGGAGGACAAAGTCGAGTAGCGCAGCAATGATTTCCATGGGCTGGATTATGGGCTGCGGCCCGCGTCCTCAGGCTCTAAAAGCGGCAAATTCAGCTTCCATGGTGTTGGCCATGTCGCGCCAGCTGAATCGCTCAGCCTGGGCCAGACCTTTGGCGACGAAGTCAGGGCGGCGACCGGGGTCTTGCACCGCGAGCAAGGCGGCAACCATCTGGTCCACATTGTCTGGATCGACATAGAGCGCGGCTTCTCCGCCGACCTCGGGCAAAGAGCTGTTGTGGCAGGTGATGGCGGGGCAGGAGCACGCCATAGCCTCCAGCACAGGCAGGCCGAAACCCTCGTAGCGCGAGGGGTAGGCCAGCGCCAGCGCGCCGCTGTAGGCACATTGCAAATCCTCGTCATTGAGCACCAGGCCATGGAAGCTGGCCTCGCCCATATGCTGCATGAACTCGGGCTCCAGGGTGGGCATGGAATTGGTGCAGACAACGGCGAATTCACCACGGCGGTCACCCAGCCGCGCGAAGGCTTCAAAAAACAACTCGCCATTCTTCGAGTTGGTCTTGGAGCCGGAGAGCATGAAATACGGACGGCTGATGCGGTAGCGCTGGCGGAAAAGATCCACCGCCTCGGCGCTCTGGGTCCGGAAGTCGCTGCCGCAATAGGCATTCACCACCCGGTCTTCGCTGATCTGCGGATAGAAGCGGCGCAGATCCCGCCCGGAGGACAGTGAGATGCTGAAGTACTTGCGACAGTAATGGATGGCTTCATCTTTTTCGCGCCACTGGGCTTCCTGCAAATCGAAACCCAAAATCTCCGGAATCATGTCGGGCACCAGCATGAATGCCGGTGTGGTCTGCGGCGTCGAGTAGTAGCTTGAGATGAACAGCGTGACCTTCAACTGGTCGCAGATGGCCTGCAAAATGGCTTTGTCGCGCGGCCGGTCGGCGGCGTTGTGCAAAGGCGCCGGCACATAGGCGATGTTGGGGAACTTGGGCGCGGTGTTCTCCCGGTCAATCACCACGATAAATTCTGAAAATCCGTTTGCCGACCACTCGCGCAGCAGACTTTTCCATAAGCGGGCCAGCCCACTTTGAAAACGGAAAAACGTGCCATCTATGGCCAGGCGAAATCCGGCAGCGCGCATGGCTTTGCGCTGCTGGCTGCGGGCGAAATCGGTCGCAGCAGCATCTGCACCATTTTTTAACCACGCCATGAATCCATCCGTTACCAGCCGACGGTCATCGGCTATCAAGCCTTCAACCGCGGCCAGCGCCGATGCGGGTAGCCCACGGCGGCTGAGCAGGAACATGCGCCCCACCAAATAGGCCTGGCACTGTCCGCGCGCGGCCCATTGCATGATGCGGTTGACGGTTTGGGCCGACGGTGCGGATTCGTGCGCAGGCAGCAAGCCCAGAACCAGATCCGGCGCTACGGCGAAGCCACCATCCATAGCCAGAGCGGGGTCCACGCCGCCGGGCGCATCCGGCGCGAATAAGGCCTCGTCAAACCAACTCAGCACCTTGAGCCCGTGGCGTGGTTGCGACCACACCGAGGCGGACGACGATTGCCCGGGGACCCATTGGTAATAACTAAAGCCTGCGTCGCGCATCAAGCGCACCAGCAGCGTGGAGCGGGGTGCGTAATGCAGGCAATGGTCTGTCGGCTTGACACCCAGTACGGGCAGCAAGGCCTGCAAGCGGACGAAATGGGCCACATCGGCTGAGGCCGTATTGCTTTGTTCCTGGGGGTTTTGCACGACGGTCATGGTGAATGCTTTACGGTCAAACAGCGCGGCTTAGGCCAGCGGTATGTCAGGGTGGAACAGGGGAATCTGCACATCTGCGCGCTCCAAGATGACTCGCAAATTGTCCAAGCGGGCCGGGTTGGCCAGCAGCAGGTTGAAAAATTCCTGGTACGCGTGGATACGTCTGGTTCGCAAAAAACTGACGAAGAGATAAATCAAGGACACCTCATGGTGTATGCGCGAAATGATCTCAAACGCGTGGTCGATCAGGATGTTGTCCGGCAAATAGGCCGGCAAATTGGGCACGCCGTGGAAGCCCAGATGGTTGCCGACCGTACCCTCCTCCGTGGAAAACCGGTAGCCGACATCGCGCGGCGCAAAGCGGATGCCGTGCTCCATGAGCTCGTGGCGGTAGTGGCGGCACAGAACTACATCTTCGGCGTGCGACTGGTCTGGATGGGCATTGAGCAGGACGGGGATTTTTTTGGCTGCCTGCAAAAGCTTCTGAGACCGAAAGCTGAAGCCGCCGTTACCCACCGAATACATCTCGGGATCCGAACCGGCTGGCAGATTCGCCACATTCCAGGGTGCGCCGATGTAGTCGTAGTCAAAGAATTCGTCGCTCCATAACTCAGGGCGCGTCACAAATCCGTCCCACTGAATCACAAAGAAATGGTCTTCCTCCACCAAGTACGGCAGCATGTTGATGATGATGTCGCTGTACTCTTTGAGTGAACTGATGGGCTTGATGGGGTAAAACTTCTCGCCCTGGATGATGGGTTGATGTCCGATCGAGTACACGGACTTGATTCCAATCTTGCAACGCAGCGTACGTTCAACGGCAAGCCTCGCCATGGCCCGGTGCTCATGGGTATCGACGATCACGATGGCCACGCTTTTCATAGTCTTTGTCTCGGGTTACGTTCCAAAAAGTTGTGGACTCACTCAGGCAAGGCTCAGTTCACCATGGGAACTTATGGCCTCGCGCTTGAATTCCGGGGCACGCAAATTCAAGCTGGGGATAGCGAAAATCACAGAGGTGTAGTGTGAAAACCCAGACCACCATGTGGCCCACAAATTGATGTGGTGATTGAACCGGGACCGGCTCAGCAGGCATAAATCGATGGCCACCGGCAGCGTCGTCTGATTGAACGCCCCGTGCTGCGATCGGTGGGGCAAAAAAAGCAAACCGTAACGCTGCGCCAAGGCGCATTTCAACTCGTAGCTGTCGCTGGTCAGCACCAGCGGGTGGCTGATGCGCGGCAGAATTTCGGTCTCCAGCAGACGCTGCGCCTGCGCCATAAAGTGCATATGGGAAGGCGTCTGCCCCGCGTCATAAAACGCATCACCGCAGCGAATACTCAGCACCTCAAATTGCGTGACGGGAATGGCCTGGTCTACCGCCATGTGAACATGGGGCTGGAACTGCAGAAACTGACGCATGAACGCCACGGTTGCGGCGGGCAAGGTGGTGCGGTTCCAGGCACCCAAATTGGTACACACATACAGCGCTGTTTCACCGGATTGCAGAAACGCCTGGATGCGTGCCACCAACGCTGCATGGTCTTCAAAATACTCTTCCGCCTGTGCGACAAGTGCTGGGTCGCCCCGAAACGACAAGGCCGCATCGGGCACAAACTGCTGATCAAACCCAGACTGGCTCATATCAATGCGCAGTTCTACACCGCTATTTGCCAGCAGTTCATGCAAATGGCTGGTCCCGCGGATGAAGTCACCCAGCCCCGGCGGGCTGTTGATCCACTGGCCCGCGCCTTTGTAGCACTGGATAAGGGTTTTCATGGTTTGTATCAGCGGAACAGCCAGCCGTTTTTGAATACTGGCGTTTCTCGGCAGGCGGAACGCAGGAACAGGTATTTTTTGGTCTCCATATTGCGCTGCTCCACCAAATTGGCATACAGCGAATCCTCGCAGGCAATGACCTGGGCGCGCTCGAACGCGGCCAGCCAGTCAAATGGACTATCCGTAATGGTTTGCACCCGCAGCACCCGCGTTACCTCGGAGGCGGGCAACTGGGATTCGATGTTGCGCCGGTTACCCGCAGGCGACTCGTGAACAATCGTGTAGGGAATATGGGCGGAGATGGCCTCCAGCACGCGCGCTTCTGCGTCGGCATCGCGCTCCAGATGCAGGTTCCACTTTTCGCCAAAGGGCACGCCAGTGATGGCGTATTTGTATTCGTCAAATTTGAGTGAGTCCGGCATCCGAGGCGGCTGGCCGAATTCAAATTTCTGACCATTGCTGCCAAGATAGATATAGAGGATAAAAATGTCTTTGACGCCGTGCTCTAGCAGCGCGCGCTGCGGCAGGCCGAGCAAGTAGTCGTAACTCGGCGCGTCGGGCGGGACCGGCAAGAACTGGACATAGGGTGCGGCCTTTTGAAAGAAGGGCACAAAGCTTTGGTTAATGGGCCAGAAAACTTCGTAACCCCTGTCCGCATACCATTTGGCTGCAGGCAACGCGATCAATATGTCGCC
>CANFHZ010000108.1 GCA_947446885.1 Comamonadaceae bacterium | reverse complement strand
GCCTTGCGTCAGGCAGCCTGAGCGGCGGGGGCGGGTTCAACCGCGCCCTGGACGTGCGTGGCGCTGGCGTCGGTATGCGCTTTCGATGCCAGCATGGTGCGCACATGGGTCAACAGATCCGGGTCGCGGTAGGGTTTGGTCAAATACAGTTGAACCCCGGCGTCCAAGGCAGCTTGGCGGTGTTTGTCGGCACTGCGCGAAGTGACCATGATCAGCGGTATATCAGTCCACGCAGGGAAGCTGCGCATGCGCCGCGCCAGTTCCAAGCCGTTGAGATCCGGCATCTCCAGATCGGTAATCACCAGGTCGGCCGGCGATTGGCGCAGGCTGTCCAGAGCGGCATTGCCGTTATGGGCGGTGTCGACACGGTAGCCCGCGTCTTCCAGCAGCTGCTTCATGGTCATGCGCACAGCCCAGGCGTCGTCGACTACCAAAAGACGCACGGGTGCGATGCGGGCACGTTGTTGCATGCGACGTGTGCCCTGCTGGTAACTGGCGCGCTCGGTGCCGCGTTGCAGCGCTTGTAAGTCCAGCATAAAAATGGCCTTTCCGTCCGGTGTTAAGGCGGCAGACGACAGCCCGCCCACCCGCCGCACCAGGCGGCCGACACCTTGCAAAATCAATTCGCGTGCATCCAGCACGGCATCGGCCAGTAGCGCCACGGGTCGACCCAGGATACGAACGATCACGGGCGTTCGGCGCTCGGCTGCCACGTCGCTTTCGATCTGCAGCCAATCGGCCAGCACGCTGGTCGGTATCTCCTGATCAGCGTGGTGCAACTGGGTTTGCCCGTCGGCGCTCACGCTGTAGGAGGCTTCCGACGCAGGAACGATGCTGTCGATTACATCGCTGGGAACCGCAAATATGCCGTCACCACAGGCCATTAGCACCGCGTGAACCACGCCGCTATTGGCCTGCACGGTCATCCGGAACGCACACCCCTGTCCGCTCACGCTGTGAATTTGCAATTCGCCCTGCAGCTGAAGCAGGCGGTCGTTGACGACGTCCATGCCGACACCGCGTCCGGATGTTTCCGTAACACGCTCCCGTGTGGAGAAGCCGGGCAGCACAATAAGATTGAAAAGCGCTTGTTCGTCGACCAAGCTGTTTTCCGTCAGCAGGCCGTTGGCAATAGCGGTCTGGCGGATCATGGCGCTGTCCAGACCCCGACCATCGTCGCGCACAGTGACCGTCACCCGGTCCGCATTGCGTGCGAAAAGCACTTCTATTAAACCTGCTTGCGGCTTTCCTGCGGCCAAGCGTTCAGCCGGAGATTCGATGCCGTGGTCTACCGCGTTGCGCAAGACGTGGAGCAAAGCCTCCACCAGTTTTTGCAAGACCATGCCATCCACCTGAACATCGTCGCCGTGCAGGATGAATTGCACAGTACGCCCGGTCGCTTCAGCCGTCTGCATCACGATGCGTCGTAATCGGGCTGCAATGGTTTTCACGGTCGTGGCACGCACCTTCAGAAGATCCTGGCGCTGGTCGGCCAAGGCGGCACCGCTCTCGCGCAGAAGGTTTTCCAACTGCGCGGATACGGCTTTGCCCTGTGCAAGAAATTCCTGCTGGTCTCGCACTTTTTCTTCCATTGACAGAACCATGTTCTGCAGTGCGTCGTACCGGTCGAGCTCCAACAGGTCAAAGTCGTCCCGCGTGCGCATGGTCTCCTGCGCTTGAAAAGACTGGTTTTTGACAAGTTGGGTCAGGTCTGTAATGGCATCCAGCAGTTCGCGGTTGCCTGTCGTCAGTGCCTGGAGCCAGCCCTCTGCGCTGTGCGCCAGATCCAACAAGCGGGCATTGCGGCCCATGCTTTGGCCGCTGCGGCGCAACAAGAGATCCATGTGCGCCGAGTCGAGTTGCAGGGGAGCCTGCTGCGCTGGTGGAGCGGCTTGTGCTGCCGCAGGACTCGGTACCGAAGTGATTCCGTGTACCGCACTGGCTGCGTGTACCGGGGACGTGGCCTCTCGCAGGGAGGCGTCTTGTGTTGGTGTCCATATCTGCTCGGTAGGTGCCGTGCCTGCAAGCGCCTCGAGGTCCGGGTTTGCCGTGTGCGGCGGAAACGGCGGGGCCGCTGCGCGGTCGCTGTGTAACCACCGGGCAGCAAGCCGAAGCGCTTCCCCCATCAGGTGCACACCGCTTGGTTCCGCCTCCTGGCCTTGCAAAAATCCGACTATCTGTTGCAGCATGTCTACGGCACGCAGCAGGGTACCCAACAGCGCCGAGGGCGGGGGGATACCGTGCTGCACGTCTTCTACACCGCACTCCAATACATCTTCAAGGTGGTGTGACAGCCGTCCTACACCGCGCAGGCCCAGGATGTAGCCACTGCCCTTGAGTGTGTGTGCTGCGCGCATAGCTTCTTGTATCTGTGCGACCGTGCAGCTTCCAGAGCCCCAGGCGGAAACAGCAGTCTCAATCTCCAGAACCTGCCTTGGCGCATCAAAGAGGAAGACTTGCAGTTGATCCGGTTCCACGTTTGCCACATCCAGCGCGTAGTCCAGTGCGTCTTCAGCTACATCAGGCTCTGCGGTGGCATCGCTTGCTTCAGATAGTTGTGGGGCGGCCAGCAAGCGCTCAATCAGCTCCTCTTGCCATGCCAAATCCACGGTCGCGGTACTCGCAACGAGTGAATATTCAATCGCTTCAACGGCGTGCGTGCTGCCTGGTTCCTTCAGGTACAGCCCGGTAGCCCCTTGCCAGCCGGCCAAATGGCTGCGTTCGGCGGCCGCGTTTTCACGCGCAGGGTCAGCCTGGCACTGGGCCAGCAGCAGTCGTACCAGGCCCAGGTACTCGGCGAGACCATCCAGCCCACCGGCTTGCACGGCCTGGGTGAAACGGTCGATGAAATCCAAAGCCGATTCAAAGGCCTCGTCGCTGATCGGCTCTCCCTGCGCCCAGGCTTGCAGTACGTCCAGCGTTGGAGCCGACTCGGTCAGCTCCTGATGCAAAAGCGCCAGTATCACGCGGTGCACTCCACCTGATCAGGCTGCAGCTTGGGGTGCGGACTGATCGAGGGTGAACTCCGACACGCTGTCGCGCAAGCCCTGCGCGTAGTCCACCAGCGTTGTTGTCCATGCTTTCTGGGCCGCCATGGCCGCACTGGTTTGCACAGTGGACTGGTTGATCTCGTCAATTGACTTGCGTAAGGACGCTGCCAATTCTTGCTGAACCTCAGAGGACGCCGCAATCTGCCCCACCATGGCGATCAGTTCTTCGGTAGCGGACTGGGCTAGTTGCATCTCTTTGGCCGCTGACTCAGCCCGTCCGGTTTGGCTGACCACGTCGGTCACGAGGCGGTTCAGGTTCACCAACGATTCGTTGGCCTCAGCCTGGATGTTGTCCACCATGGCGGCAATCTCGTTGGCCGCCTTGCTGGAAGCATCGGATAGGCGCTGCACCTCCTGGGCCACCACGGCAAAACCGCGCCCGGCATCGCCGGCTGCGGCGGCCTGGATAGAGGCATTGAGCGACAGCACATGGGTGCGCTCCGAGATGGTGTTGATCAGGGCCACCGCAGTGGAGATTTCCTGCGAGCGCTGGGCCAGGCTCTTGAAGCGCTTCTCGGTATCGCCCATGACCTGGCGCAGCTGCTCCATGCCTTGCACGGTGCTTCCGACCGCATCCTGCGCAGCTGCAGCCGCACTGGCAGTACGGCCCGCTGATGCGGTCGAGCGTTGCGACAACTGGGCCACGCTGAGCAGCTGGGCCGAGGTGTCGGCCAGCGTTGCCTCCATGCCTTTGAGCAGCACCTGCTCCTGGGCAATGGCGTGGTCCACCTCTTGCGCCTGCTGCCGGGTTTCCTGCGTTGCCTGTTCGAGTTGCAGCGTAAGCGTTTGCACACTGCTCAAGGCCTGGGCCGTTTCGTCGGCGAGCTGGTTGATGGAGGAGGCAATCGTGCCCACAATGTTGTCGTCTACCGGTGCCCGCACGCGCAAGTCACGGTCTGACAAGGCAACCACCGCCCCGAGCAAGGTGATAGCAGACTCGTTAATTGCTTCATTTTCTTGCCGCTTGACGGCCTCACTCACCAAACGTTCATCCAGCAGCTTGTCGAAGTTCTGGCCGATGGCACTGAGCTCATCTTGTCCGGTCATGTCCGCGCGGGCGGAAAAGTCGCCCTCGTTGATCCGGCGGATTGCGGATTCAAGCCGCCCGAAGCCCTTGTTCAAATTGAGGTAGAACCAAATGATTATTGCAATCACCACAAGCTCGGTGAAAGTCTGGCCAAAGACGATGGAGCGCTGAAAGTCGCTTCTGGCTGCTGCGGAGTCTTCCTGGATCGCGGTAATTTTCTGACCCAGGCGCCAACCAATCGACTCCAGCATGGCGTGGCGTTGGTCAAAATCATCCTCGACTGAATGCGCTGCGTCGCGAACCACGGTCGGTGCATCGGCCGGTACCGTCATCAATGTCTCGGCCAGCTTGGTGTAGTTCTCGGTTCGGGCCTGCGTGTCGGTCAGATCCTTGAGCACGTCTGGTGGCAGATTCGTTGGAAAATCAAACAGATTGGCTTTGCGCAGGTCATCGATAATTTCCTGAAGTTTTTTGCCCGCTTCCTCGCTGCGCGCAGGGTCTTTTTGCAGCACGGCATTCGCGTATTCAATCGTCTCGGTTAACAGTTCCGCGCTGAGCAAATGCACGTTGTCGAAGCGGGTCTGAACTTCATCCACTGCTGTTGATGCGGCGATGAATCCCTGGTAGGTGCTCAGTTGGCTAATGGAAAAATAACCTTGCACCACGCGTACAAAAACCAAAAACACCATGAGTGCAATCAGTCTGGATCGGAAAGTGTTGAGCATGCGGGGTACCTCAGAAGTAGTGACAGTTACGCGGAAATCAGGGGCTTACAAACAATTCATCAGCGGTGTCGAGCTGGCTTATGCACAGATCAATCAGGCTGCGGGTATCCAGTTCCAGTGCTGCAAGTCCGTCTGCCGCCTGGGCAAGGCCCAGTGCCACGGTCTTTAGCGGGGCTGGCAATGGCTTATCGGGCGGCAGCGCCTGGGGCGTAAAGCGGATTTGCTGCGGCAGACCGGTGAAGAGAAAGCCAATGGCCTCTTCGTTTTCACCAGCGGAATGGCTTCCGAGCAGCAGGCGAACTTTTTCGCTCCGGGAGGATGTGACGGCTTGCACGGCATTCTGCGCATGGGGATCGATCAGCAGCAAAAGATCCACAACCGGAACCAAGAGCCCATCGGCGTTGGTGCACCCGGCCAACCAGGCCGGCGCGCGTGGAATCGGATTCAGCGAAAACGCTTCCGAAATATGGGTGGTCCATTCCAAATCGAATGCCAGCAGCCAGGGCCCACAGGCAATCCGGTACGCGGCCCGGCTCATAGAAGCCATGCTTGCCGTGTCGGCGTGGTCCGATGGGAGCGCGGTATCCATGGCAGTTGTTTCGCAGGGGGCGATTAAAGAAAAGCCAGAATGTCGGCTGCCTGGTACGGCTTGGTGACATAGCCTTTGGCGCCCAGCATCTGGGCAAAAACCCGGTCTGCTTTTTGGTCTTTGCTGGTCACGAAAACGACCGGAATGTTCTTGGTGTCGGCCTGGCGGCTCATTTTCCGAGCGGTTGCAAAGCCGTCGGTTCCCGGCATGTTGACGTCCATGAGCACCAGATCCGGGCGACTGCGTTGCAGCATGTCCAGCGCCGCATCGCCCGACGGGGCAATGCTGATATCGCAACCCGCGTCGCGCAGAATTCTGCTCAGGTGCTCGCAATCGACCGGTGAATCTTCGACGATCATGACTTTTTTCATATCTGCTCCTGGTATCTATGACATGGACTGAAAAGGTGGCCGTGCGCTCGGTGCTGTCGATAAGCCCGGCGCACTGGCGGTGAGGCTTCGCTTGATGTGGGTGGACAGCACGCGGGCCAGCTCCGCCTCGTTAATGGGTTTGGTCAGATAGCCGTCGCAGCCGGCCATGGATGCGCGGATCTTGTCGATCGTGCCGGTTCTGCTGCTGGTCATGACCACTTTGGGCACGATGCCGCCGCGCTTGTAGCTTTTGATGGCTCTGCAGGTCTGGTAACCGTCTATACCCTGCATATGGATATCGAGCAGCACCACGGCGTAATTTTTCTGTGAAATGAGTAACAGGGCCTCGTCGCCGCTGGCCGCCACATCGCAATCCAGTCCCATGGCCAACACGCGGTTGCGCAGATAGTTTTGCGCCACCGGACTGTCATCTACGACCATCACGGAACCGGCGTTAGACGGGCTGTTGGTGCGGCTATCGGGTTGGGCTTCGGCAACCAGCGGCGCACGAATCAAGGGGAGTACTTTGGCCTGATCACCCTGCACACCCATGCCCTGCCCGAGCGCCGTGGAGAAGGCGGATTCAAAGGTCAGGTAGGCAGCCTCATTCACTGGCCATGCCTTTTCGGACTGCTGGGTTCGGAAATGGTTAAACATGGCAAAAGCCCGGTCGAGCTGCAGCGGTTTGCGCACCGCGGTCAGCCTTTCGTGCAGCCCGGTTTCACTGAGCAGAACGATGCGACCGCCGGCCGCCTGAAACGCAACCGCGGCCGCAATGTGCGCGGGTAGGCTGCTCCCGAGCAGAACGCCTGTTGCCTGCCGCAGCGTGCTGGTGAGAGACCACGAATGGGTTTTGCGCGAGGCGAATTTGCAAAAAGTCGCCAGTTCGCGCTCTTCGGCAGCGTTCAGGCCCAGTGCCAAAACGGTGAACATATCCATGTGATCCTCCCTGCGAACTGCGCTTTGGCAACGGCCAAAATCAGATAATTTTTGGCAACTATACTTTATTTATCGCCGAGGTTTAGGCAGCCGTTTCCGGCGCGACGGCACCTTGTGCGTCAGTTTTGCGAGGCCCTGCGGCGCGCTGGCCGCTGCTGGGCGCTTAGCGGGTTGCGATTGACTCTGGCAGCGCGCTCGCTAGAGCCTCGGCAACGCGGATGCCGTCTACCCCGGCGGACAAGATGCCCCCGGCGTAGCTCGCGCCTTCGCCCGCCGGATAGAGCCCGCGCACATTGCTGCTTTGCAAATCCTCGCCGCGCGGCATCTTGAGCGGGCTGGAGGTGCGGGTTTCCACACCGGTCAACACCGCATCGGCCATGTCGAAGCCTTTGATTTTTCGCCCGAAGACGGGCAAGGCTTCGCGGATGGCGGCAATCGCATACGGCGGCAGGCTGTGCGCCAAATCGGTCAGGTGCACGCCCGGGCGGTATGAGGGCCGTACCGCACCGAAGACGCTGGATGCGTGCCCGGCCAGAAAGTCGCCCACTAACTGGCCCGGTGCCGCGTAACTTTCGCCACCCAGGACATAGGCTGCGGATTCGAGCCCTCGCTGCAAAACAATGCCTGACAAAGGGTGCGCCCGGTTGGCGCTGGGCGGGGTGCCGCCCAGCAGCGTCTGCGCTTGTGCGGCATAGCGTTCGCCGTCGCGCGCGCCGAAGGCGGCAACCCAGCTGTTCAGGTCGTGGGGGTAGTCGTCCGGTGCTACGCCGACCACAATGCCTGCGTTGGCGTTGCGCTCGTTGCGCGAATACTGGCTCATGCCGTTGGTCACCACCCGTCCGGGCTCGGAGGTGGCAGCCACCACCGTGCCGCCCGGGCACATGCAAAAACTGTAGACGCTGCGCCCGTTCTGGGCGTGGTGGACCAGCTTGTAATCTGCCGCTCCCAGTTGCGGGTTTCCGGCATGGCGGCCCCAGCGGGCGCGGTCGATCACGCCTTGCGGGTGTTCGATGCGGAAGCCGACCGAAAACGGTTTGGCCTGCATCGCCACACCGCGTGCGTGCAGCATGGCAAAGCTGTCGCGCGCGCTGTGGCCCAGTGCCATCACTACCTGCCGTGCTGCGATGTCCCGCCGCTGGCCGCTGGCCAGATCCAGCACCTGCAGGCCGCATACGCTTTGCGCGCCGTCGCGCGTCTCTAGATGCACGTCGGTGACCTGTTGCCCGAAGCAGACCTCGCCTCCCAGCGCGATGATGCGCGCGCGCAGGTTTTCCACCACGCGCACTAATTTGAAGGTGCCGATGTGCGGATGCGCTTCCACCAGAATTTCGGGCGGCGCACCGGCGTTGACAAACTCCTGCATGACCTTGCGTCCGAGGTGGCGCGGGTCTTTGATCTGGCTCCACAGCTTGCCGTCCGAGAAAGTCCCGGCTCCACCCTCGCCGAACTGCACGTTGCTGTTGGGATGCAGATTGCGCTTGCGCCACAAATCCCAGGTGTCCTGGGTGCGCTGGCGTACCGGCGGGCCACGCTCCAGCACCAGCGGCTTGAAGCCCATTTGCGCCAGTAGCAGCGCGGCAAATATGCCGCAAGGGCCAAACCCTACGACCACCGGGCGCAACGGCAGCGCGGCGGGTGCCTGCGCAACCGGGTGGTACGCCATGTCGGGCCTGAGGCCGATATGCGGGTGCGTTGCCAGACGCGCCAATACCGCTGCTTCTAGGTCTGCCGCAAGCATCACGTCAACAATGAACACCGCCAGCACATCCGCTTT
>CANFHZ010000107.1 GCA_947446885.1 Comamonadaceae bacterium | reverse complement strand
GTGCTTTGAAGTAGAGGTCGTAGACGATAAAGCCCAGATACGACTTGCCGGCACCGTGATCAGCCAGGGTCGGCCCCTGCGGCGACTCGGGCAGCTCGCGCAGTATTTTTTCGATGAAGCCAAACAAATGGTTGACCTGTTTGAGCTTGCGCCGTGAATCCTGGTTGAGCTTGCCCTCACGGGTCAGGATATGCAACTCCTGCAGCAGAGCCACCGACTGCCCGGGGCGTAAAAGCTCCTGCAATGCGGCATCGGTTTTTTGTACGGCGCGGGTTTTCATGCCAGAGGCCCGCAGTCCAAGGCCTGCCAACCTGCAGGGCCCATGGCACGCAAGGTAGCAATATTGCGCCCGTAAATGGCCTCGGCTTGCGGATAGGCCGCCACCGCCCGGGCCACGGAATCCTCCCGCAGCAGATGCAGCATGGGAAACGGAGCGCGGTTGGTGTAGTGGGCCATGTCGCCGGGAGCGGCATCGGCAAATTCGTATGCCGGATGAAAGCTGGCAATTTGCAGCACGCCGTCCAGCCGCGCCTTGCGCAGCACGCGCTGTGCCCGTGTCAGCAGAACGTTGAAATCCAGAAATTCCGGGCACAACTGTGGCGCAATCAGCAGCGTCGTATCGCGCTGCTGCGGGTCGCACGCTTCGAGCTCTGCGAGTTGGACGCCCAGCAAGGCCAGGTATTCAGCTGCATCCTTACCGTCGTACACCACGTGATGCACCTGATTTTTGGCGTACACCGCCTTCGCAAAAGGGCACAGATTCAGACCGATCACGGCGCGCTCCAACCAGCGCCGGGTCTGCTCCAGCACGGGGGCGTGATCCGGCATATGCAGACTCATGCGAAAAGACGCCGCCCGGTCAGGCGCTCGTGCTCCCGCAGCGCAAAGCGGTCCGTCATGCCGGCCACATAGTCGGCTACGCGGCGCGGCAAAGAATCCGGTGACGCGGCCTCAAACGCCAGGCCATGCGCCGCCATTTCCTGTGGCTTGTGGGCATACGCCGCAAACAGCTCGGCGACCACCGTGCGGGCCGCGTCCATTTTCTCGACCACCTGCGGATGCCGGTACAAGGCACGGAGCAAAAATGCTTTCAATGCGCGGGCCTCGCCCACCATAGGCTGTGAAAAACCCACCAAGGGCGGTGCGGCCCGCACAGCGCACAGATCCTGCGCGTGGTGCGCGGAGATGGCCGTGCGGGTGGCTTCCATCAGGTCATAGACCTGGGCACTGAGCATGCGCCGGATGGCCTCGTAGAGCCACCGTTTGCGGCTGGCGTTTGCGCGTAGGTGGGGATGCTCCGTCGCAGCCTCATCGCAAAAGCGGGCAAATAAGGGCACCTCGCAGACCTGCTCCAGCGTGATCAAACCGGAGCGCACGCCGTCGTCGATGTCGTGGGCGTTGTAGGCAATTTCGTCGGCCAGATTGCACAGTTGCGCCTCCAGGCTGGGCTGCTGGCGCAGCAGAAAGCGTGCGCCCACGCCCCCGGCGCCGTCGGCAAACATCGGCTCATGCGCCTCCAGCGCCCGCGCGTTGGCAAGCGAGCAGTGTTTGAGAATGCCCTCCCGGGTCTCGAAACACAGATTCAATCCCTCGTAGTCCGGGTAGCGCTGCTCCAGCACGTCGACCACCCGCAGGCTTTGCAGGTTGTGCTCAAAACCACCGAAATCGCGCATGCAGTCGTTGAGTGCATCCTGCCCAGCATGGCCAAAAGGCGTATGGCCCACATCGTGGGCCAAAGCAATCGCTTCGACCAGGTCTTCATTCAGACCGAGGGTGCGCGCCATGGAGCGGCCCAGTTGCGCGACCTCAAGGGAGTGCGTCATGCGGGTACGGAACAGGTCTCCCTCATGGTTCAGAAAAACCTGGGTTTTATAGACCAACCGCCGAAAGGCGCTGGAGTGCACGATGCGGTCGCGGTCGCGTTGAAATTCGGTGCGCGTAGGCGCCGGGTTTTGCGGATACCGACGGCCCCGGCTGCGCGCCGGGTCACAGGCGTAGGGAGCCAGCATCAGGCGGCGCAGCAGGCGTCGATCACGCCGCGAACCACATCCTCGGGCGCCTCGCGCATCACAGCCCGGCCTGGCCCGTCAATCAACACAAACGTGATGGCTCCGGCATGGGCTTTTTTGTCCAAGCGCATCAACTCCAGGTAGCGCCCGGCGTTGTCGGAAATATCCAGCACGGGGCCGCGCACCGGCAGCCCGGCAGCAGCTACCAAGCGCACCAGGCGATCCACAAACCCGGTGTCTACCAAACCCAGGGCAGCCGACAAACGCGCTGCCATCACCATGCCGCAACCCACGGCCTCGCCGTGCAGCCACGCGCCGTAGCCCATGCCGGCTTCAATGGCGTGGCCGAAGGTGTGGCCGAAATTCAAGATGGCACGCAGACCGGCCTCGCGCTCGTCCTGCGACACCACCCATGCTTTGATCTCACAGCTGCGCTGTACTGCATACGCCATCGCCCGGGGTTCACAGGAGCGCAAATCAGGCAGGTGTGCCTCAATCCAGTCCAAAAACACCCTATCGGCAATCGGTCCGTATTTGATGATCTCGGCCAAACCCGCGCTGAGCTCGCGCGGCGGCAGGGTTTGGAGCGTGTCCAGGTCGCATACCACCCGGTGCGGCTGGTAGAAAGCACCGACCATGTTTTTGCCCAGCGGATGGTTGATGCCGGTCTTGCCGCCTACCGAGGAATCAACCTGCGCCAGCAGGGTCGTGGGAATTTGTACAAACGGTACGCCCCGCATAAAGCTGGCCGCTGCAAAACCCGTCATATCGCCCACCACGCCGCCACCCAGCGCAAACAACACGGTTTTCCGGTCACAGCCATGGCTAAGCAGGGCATCAAAAATCAGCTGCAGCGTTTCCCAGGTCTTGTACGCCTCGCCGTCCGGCAGGGCCAGAACATGAACCTGCGGGTAATGCGCGGCCAGCGCTGTGCGCACACGCTGCGCATACAAAGGTGCGACGGTGGTGTTGCTGACAATCAGGGCTTGGCTTGCGCGCGGCAAATCGGCATAAGTCCCCGGCTGGTCAAGCACGCCTGCGCCAATGGTGATGGCGTAACTGCGTGTCCCCAGGTCAATCGCTACACGGGCGGGAGAAACAGGTGTTGTTACAGCGGAGGGTAATGACATGGGCACGGAGTTTAGAGGCAAGCAGCCGAACGACAAGCGGCCGGGTACCAGCCTTTAGGGCCGCTGTTGTGGCTGCGCGCTTCCATGGGCCACCAGCACACCATCCAACTCCAGCTGGTGCAGCACCGTTTGCACCAGGTTGGCAACCGAAGGACGGCCGGTTTCCACCGTGCAATGCGCAATCTCCCGGTACAGCGGATCACGCGCCGTGAACAAGTCACGCAAGCGCTGCAAAGGGTCGGCAACCTGCAACAAAGGGCGCTTGGCGTCGTGGCGTACGCGCCGCAGCAGTTCTTCAGGCTGCGACTTCAGATAGACCACATAGCCGCGTTCGCGCAGGTGCCGGCGGTTTTCAGGCCGCAATACCGCGCCACCTCCCGTGGCCAGAATGCGCGGGCCGCCAAGAGTAAGGCTGTCAATGACCTGCGCCTCCACATCGCGAAATGCTGCTTCGCCTTCATGCTCAAAAAACGCCCGAATAGTGCAGCCCAGACGCATCTCGATGGCCTGATCGGAGTCGATAAACGGGATGCGTAAGCGCCGTCCGAGATGACGCCCCACCGTCGATTTGCCACAGCCGGGCAACCCGATCAAAAAAATCATGGGACTGCGTTCGGAGGCGGAAGGGCGGGAGGACTCGGGCATACAGGTTTGTTGAAATGGCGTGCATTCTCACCCAACCCGCGCTGTGCTCCCTCTCGCCCGGCCAGCCCCACGCCGGTAACAGCACAAAGCTAAGGCTTCCAACTGCGGCCCAGCACACCTCAGGAAACAGTCTCTACTACTGCGCAACGAAATTCTTGTCTACGACGATCTTGGGGGTAATAAAGACGAGTAATTCTTTTTTGGTGGTTGTTTTGGCATTGTTTTTGAATAACACGCCAACCCAGGGGAGATCACCAAAAAACGGAACCTTGTTCTCGGTGTTGTTTTCGGTCATCTCGTAAATACCGCCGATCACCACCGTTCCACCGTTCTCCACCAGGGCCTGGGTTTTGACCCGTTTGGTATCAATTGCATAGCCTGCTGTGGTGGCAATCCCGAGTGAATCTTTGCTGATATCCAAAGTCAGCACCAGCGTCCCATCCGGCGTGATCTGCGGCGTAACCTCGAGCTTGAGGTTGGCTTGCTGGAACTGGGTCTGCGTTCCATTGGAAGACACTGTTGCGTAGGGGATTTGCGTTCCCTGCGAGACGATGGCCGGCTGCTGATCCATGGTCAGCACCCGAGGACTGGAAACCACTTTACCGGTTGCGTTCGACTCCAACGCTGATAACTCCAGCCCGATCAATTGGCCAGACGCAGCGCCGAACAGGGTGAACGCAATCGACGGAACGGAGGCGCCGGTTGAAGACGAGGCTGGGAAATTCACATACTGCGGATTGATTAATGTGGAGCCTGTGGTCGCATTGGTCGCAATACCGGAGGTGATAAAAGCATTGTTGAGGGAAGTTCCGTACCCCATATTGACGTCGCCTCCCAATTTCGATCCTCCGGTCGCATCGAAACCTCCCAGCTTGACGCCGAGTGATCTTCCAAAATCCTCGCTGGCGACCACCAATCTGGCTTCGATCAAGACCTGGCGCAGCGGGACGTCCACCTTGGCGATGAACTGCTGAACCCGCTCCAGGCTGGCGGCGGTGTCTGTCACAAATATCTGATTGGTCCGTGGGTCTGCAAAAAGTGTTCCGCGCCCGCTCAATACCTGGCCCTTGGTGGGTGCAAGGGGTGCCGGACTCGCTGCTGCACCAGAAGCACCCGCAGCACCGGCAGCACCGGCAGCCGCCACATCTTCTTTCAGCTTGCCAACTATGTCCACGGCTTTGGCGTAATTGATTTGGAAGGACTGCGTACGCACGGGCTCCATGCTTTGCGCCGCAGCCTGGGACTCGAAGTCCAGCTTTTCCCGGGCAGCGATCTCTTCTTTGGGTGCAACCCAAATGACATTGCCTTTTTTTCGCATGTCCAAGCCTTTGGACTGCAAGATGATGTTCAGCGCCTGGTCCCATGGCACATCCTCCAGGCGCAAGGTCACGGTTCCCGTCACAGTTTCGGATGTCACGATATTGAATTTCGTGAAGTCGGCAATGACTTGCAACACCGAGCGCACGTCAATGCTTTGGAAGTTGAGGGAGAGTTTCTGGCCGGTGAACACATCGGCATTCGCCACATTGGAATTCAACGTGGACTTATCAGTGACCGGCATCACGGCAATCGTCAGCATGTTGCCGATCTGAACCGTGTTGAACTCCCATTTCCCGTTTGGCTCAATCCGAATCCTGACCCGGTCACCCGCTTGGGTGCTGGTGATGGTTTGTACCGGGGTTGCAAAATCCCCGACCTCCATGCGCCTGCGCAGTTGCTCAGGCAGACGCACCTTGTCCAATTCAACGATTAAACCCCTACCCTGTTGACGGACGTCTGCAATCGTTTGTTCCGAAGGTAAGGCAAGCACGACCAGTCCAGATCCCTGCGGACCGCGCTTGAAATCAATGTCCTGCACCAACCCCTGCGCAGCCGGAGTAGGAAGTTCGGCCTTCGCCGTTAACGCTGGCGCAGATCCCGCCGGGACGGACGGCGTTGTGGCGGAACCGGCGGCAACACTCCCATCAGTCGACGCAGACTGCGTGTTGTTGGCGTCGGCCTGCAGGCGAATCAGTACACTTTTTCCATCGACCGTCCCGAGATAACCGGTGTTTTGCTTTAACTGCATCACCACACGGGTGCGCTCCGGCGCAACAAACAACTGGGTGGAATCCAGCTTGGTCAAACCGAAAGTCCATTTTTTTTGTTGGGACTGTGCTGTAACACCCGGGAAATCCAAAGTGATACGCGGTGGCGACTGCAGTGCAAAGCCCCGGGGCAGTTGTTTGACCTCCTGGGCAAAATCAAGCCGTAAAAATTCCACCCCGTCTGCTACATAGGCGTTCATTCCCAGCAGGGTGTTCTGAGCGAGGGCAAAGCCACTTACAAATCCCAATATTAAAAACGCCGAAGCGCGCCGGACCAGGCCCGAAACCACCATTGCTTTTTTCATTTTTCCCCCTCTTTTAGCGGCAGAACCGTATTTTTTGGCTTCCACTGTCCAGAGGCATCCTGTTCGAGCTCTCTGAGCACAATTGCCGTAGCGCTGATATCCATCACCTTGCCCTTACGCAGGCCCATGTAGTCGCCTTTGCGTACCTGGTGCAAACGGTCACCCGCCATGATCAGCGCCACCCGAACACCTTCCTGGGACAAGATTCCCTTGAGGTGCAGGCTCTCCAGCGGGAAATTCTCCAGCTCCTGCTTGGACCCGCTGAACTCCAGCGCATAAGCAGAAGGCTTTCTGGCGACGTCCGAAGCGCCTGGCGATCGCAGGTCCACACCATTCAAGCGAGCACTGGCGAATGGGTCTCCCTGACCCGCCAGCGCATAGGCTTCCGGCTCAAAAGTACGCGGTGGAGCAAATGCGGTTGTGGCGGCGCCCAACAGTTTGCGTTCCTTTTCCAGCCAGGTTTTCAGTTCCTCAGTCGAGGAAACACCGCATCCCGCAAGGCACGCCAAGGCGATGCATTGCAGTGCCAGCAAAAAGGGGCGCAGATTGCTTGTCATGCTCATTTTTTCGCACCGCGAGCGGCGTTTTGATTCATGGACTCCAGCCGGTCTAGTTGCCGGTAGCCGCGCAAGGTGCCCCCTACCGACAGCAATCCGTCGGGCCGGCTTGAAATGGACACATCCTGCAAATGCACGACGCGCCGAATGTGGGCAATGTCCCCCGCGAAAGCGGCGAGGTCGTGGTAGTTGCCCGACAAGCCAAATTGAACCGGCATTTCCGCGTAATAAGGAGTGACAACCGTGGGCGCGGGGCGGAGAAACTCAAGCTGCAAGTTGCGCTGCACCGCCAATCGGTTCACTTCGGCCAGCATTTCGTTGGTGACGGATTTTTCGGGAAGCTGTCGCTCCAATTCCGCCACCTGGAGTCGAACCTGATCCCGCTGGTGTTTGAATGCATTCAGGTAGGTCGTCTTCGCCACCTTGTTTGTAAATTCGCTCTTCAGATGCGTTTCCTGATCCGTCAAGCCTGAGAGCTCGGTGTAGGTTTCACCCACCCAGAGATACCAGCACAGACCCACCACCAAAAAGGACACGAACACCAGCAGGGTGTACCGGGGAATCGGAGGCCAATGCGCAGGGTCCTGGGGATCCAGATCCGAAAATTGCTCACTGATTTCGTCGCCCAGCGCATGGATGCGCTCGGAAAGGCTGAGGTCGCTTCGCATAGTCACTGCGCTGGCGCGGCGGGCGGCCGCGCGGTCGGGGAACCATCCGTAGCAAGCTCGCTTTGGAGCGCATCATCCGCGTTCACCAGGTCCACGCTGATTCGGAAGGTCAAGGCCTTGCGCAGGTCTTTCGCATTCGGTGTGCCTTCAAATGCGACGGTTTCAACCAGGTCCGGGTGCGAAAAATGGGTGGATAAGGCCTCCAAATTGCGCAGCAATTGGGCAACCTCTTCGTTGGACCGGGCAAGACCGTTGATGGTCAGGTGCATACCGGCCTGAGCCAGTTTGGTCAGAACAACCGTCTCGGGTGTAGCTTGGACGATGGCCGACAACATCCGCACCGGAAGGTTGCGTACTGCCTGCAAGGCCTCGACCGCCTTCTGACGCTGGTACAAGGTTTTAATATCGAATTCGACGCTGGCGATTTCCTTGATCTGGGCATCCAACTTTGCGTTTTCGCGCTGCAACAAGTCAATATTGGCGCGCTCCGTAGTGATCGCGCCGTCAATGAGGAAAAAGGCCAAGGCTGCCAACAATGCACCGAGCACCACAAATAAGCCCAGCATGCGGATAAAAGCCAAACGGCTATCCGATAATTGACCCTCGTCCAAGGGGGCTGCCAAAGCAGAATTCATTGATATCTCCCTTCATTTGCTTGTTCAGCAGGCGCATATTACAAGAATTTTTGCAACTTTTTATTTTGCCAACCGGTGATGTGTCGGAATAACGACCCGAACCCCGCCGCCAACGTCCCATGCCCGCTCCCCTTTCAGACCCTATTTCCGGCCCTAGCAAGCCGCCCCCTATGCACCCCATCCTGGCGGTACTTCTCAAGGCGCTGGCGTGGTTGATGGGCGTATGCCTGGCAGGCGCATTGGGACTGGTGTGCATGGTGGCACTGGTCATGGCGATCGCCTATCCGAACCTGCCTGAGGTCGCGGATCTGGCGTCGTACCGGCCTAAGCTGCCGCTGCGGGTCTTCTCGATCGAGGGCGATCTGCTGGGCGAATTCGGCGAGGAGCACCGCACCTTTACGCCCATCACCGAAATTCCACAGGTCATGAAGGACGCGATCCTCGC
>CANFHZ010000106.1 GCA_947446885.1 Comamonadaceae bacterium | reverse complement strand
CGCTCAGCGACATGAGCATGATCCGCTTTTGCCGCCCCGGCCTGGAGGCCATGGTCGGCGACGGGCTGGACTACCTGTTCTGCAACGAAGAAGAAGCCCGGGTCTGGCTGGACCTGGAAGACTTTGACGCGCTGGTGCTCGCCCTGGCCCCGTTGGCCACCGTGGTCTGCCTGACGCGCGGCCCTCTGGGCAGCGTCATCATCGACCGCGGCACGCCCCACGCGGTGGCTGCGCCTTCCATCCACGCGGTGGACAGCAATGGCGCGGGCGATATGTTTGCCGGTGCATTTTTGTACGCCGTCACCCACGGCCACACCCTGCAACAAGCGGCCTGGCTGGGTAACCATGCTGCAGCCCGTGTGGTGTCGCAGTATGGCAACCGGCTAGATGCACGCGCGATCGCCGACCTGAAGACGGCCTTCGCCGCGCAGTGGGGCGCGGCCTGAGGCGCGGCCTGCCTTGCGGGCCTGTGGCGCAGGGTTAAGCTGCGGTCTCGGTGACAATGTTTCCCACCGACTTTCCGCCTTTGCCAGGACCCATGCCCACCATGCCAGCCCCCGGACACTACGACAGCAGCGCCAGCTACCCCCGCGACCTCCACGGCTATGGCCGCACTCCGCCGCACGCACAGTGGCCGGGCGGGGCGCGGGTGGCGGTGCAATTTGTGCTGAATTACGAGGAGGGTGGCGAGAACAGCGTGCTGCATGGCGACGCGGGATCGGAGCAATTTTTGTCCGAGATGTTCAACCCGGCCAGCTATCCGGAGCGCCACATCAGCATGGAAGGCATTTACGAATATGGTGCCCGGGTGGGGGTGTGGCGCATCCTGCGCGAGTTTGAAATCCGCCAGCTGCCCCTCACCGTGTTCGGTGTGGGCATGGCCTTGCAACGCTGCCCGGAGGTCACCGCCGCATTCGTGGAACTGGGCCACGAGATCGCCTGCCACGGCTGGCGCTGGATCCATTACCAAAACATCGACGAGGCCACAGAGCGCGAACAGATGCGCCTGGGTATGCAGGCCATTGAACAGCTCACCGGCCAGCGCGCTTTAGGCTGGTACACCGGGCGCGACAGCCCCAACACCCGCCGCCTGGTCGCCGATTACGGCGGCTTCGCCTATGACTCGGATTACTACGGCGACGACCTGCCGTTTTGGATGCAGGTGCGCAAGACCGATGGCGCGCTGGCGCAGCAGCTGATCGTGCCTTACACGCTGGACTGCAATGACATGCGTTTTGCGCTGCCCCAGGGCTACTCGCACGCGGACCCGTTTTTTCAGTACCTGAAAGACACCTTTGACACCCTGTACGCGCAGGGCGACCCCAACGGCCAGAACCAACCGGCCATGATGAGCATCGGCATGCACTGCCGCCTGCTGGGCCGGCCTGGCCGCATTACCGCCTTGCAGCGCTTCTTGGACCACATCGCCCGCTATGACAAGGTCTGGGTGGCGCGGCGGCTGGATATTGCGCGGCATTGGGCGGTCGCCCATCCTGCGCCGGTGTGAGACAGGCCATGGCGCTGACGCTGGAATCACTCAATACCCTGCCGCTGGACGCGGCAGCGCGTCTGCTCGACGGCGTGTACGAGCACTCGCCCTGGGTGGCGGACGCCGCTTTGGCGCAGCGGCCTTTTGCCAGTCTGGCGCAGCTGCAGTACGCGCTGGCGCAAGCGGTAAGCCAGGCGCCGCTGGAGGCGCGCCTGGCCCTGCTGCGCGCCCACCCCGAATTGGCGGGCAAGGCGATGGAGGCGGGGGCGCTGACGCAGGAATCCACCCATGAGCAAAAAACTGCGGGCCTCACCGCCTGCACCCCGCAGGAGCTGGCGCATATCCAGGCGCTCAATACTGCCTACCGCGAGAAATTCAGCTTTCCCTTCATCGTGGCGGTACGCGGGCCGCGCGGCACCGGTTTGTTTAAGCCGCAGATCATCGCCACGCTGGAGCGCCGCCTGGCCGGGCACCCGGACTTTGAATTGCAGGAGGCGCTGCGCCATGTGCACCGCATCGCCGAAATCCGCCTGACGGACAAGTTTGAGCAGCCGCCCCTGCGCGGCCAACAGGTCTGGGATTGGCAAGAGCGCTTGGCGGCTTTCAGCGACCCCGGTTTTGCCGAGCGCGGCGAGCTGACCGTGACCTACCTGACCGATGCGCACCGGGCCTGCGCAGCACGCATCGCGCAGGACATGCGCGCGGTAGGCTGCGACAGCGTGCACATCGACGCCGTGGGCAACGTGGTCGGGCGCTATGAGGGCCTGCGTGCCGATGCGCCTGCGCTGCTCACCGGCAGCCATTACGACACGGTGCGTAACGGCGGCAAGTACGACGGCCGCCTGGGCATTTATGTGCCCCTGGCCTGTGTACAGGCCTTGCACCAGGCGCAGCAGCGCTTGCCCTTAGCCCTGGAGATCGTGGCTTTTGCCGAAGAAGAAGGCCAGCGCTACCGGGCCACGTTTCTGGGTTCGGGCGCGCTCACCGGCGACTTCGACCCGGCCTGGCTGGACCAACCGGACGCCAATGGCGTGACCATGCGCGACGCCATGCTGCATGCCGGTCTGGACCCGGCGCAGATTCCGTCGATCAGGCGCGACCCGGCGCGCTACCTGGGCTTTGTGGAGGTGCATATCGAGCAAGGCCCCGAGCTCAACGCGCGCAACCTGCCTTTGGGCATCGTCACGTCGATCAACGCCAGCGTGCGCTACACCGGCGAGATGGTCGGTATGGCCAGCCATGCGGGCACCACCTCCATGACCCAGCGGCGCGACGCGGCTGCGGCGGTGGCCGAGCTGATGCTGTTTGTAGAGCGCCGCGCCGCATCTGACGGCGATTCCGTGGGCACGGTGGGGATACTGCATGTGCCCGGTGGCTCCATCAACGTGGTGCCGGGTCGCTGCAGTTTTTCACTGGACTTGCGTGCGCCATCCGATGCCCAGCGCGACGCCCTGGAGCGCGACGTGCTGGCTGAACTGCAGGTGCTGTCTGCGCGGCGTGGTGTGACGTACACGCTCGCGCAAACCGTGCGCGCTAGCGCCGCACCCAGCGACCCGGCCTGGCAGGCGCGCTGGGAGGCAGCGGTGCAGGCCCTGGGGCTGCCCGTGCACCACATGCCCAGCGGTGCGGGCCATGACGCCATGAAGCTGCACACCGTGATGCCCCAGGCCATGTTGTTTGTGCGCGGCGAGAACGCGGGCATCAGCCACAACCCGCTGGAATCCACCACCTGCAATGACATGCAACTGGCGGTTGAGGCTTTTGACCACCTGCTGGCCCAACTCGGGCGCGCATCCACCTGAGCGCTTGGCCGCGTTCACAACCAGGCCACCACCATGCCCGTTTCCCCTTTGGACCACATCCGTCTGGACACCTGGATCGACGCGCACTTTGACGAAGAGCTGCTTTTTCTGCAAAACCTGATCCAGGTTCCCACCGACACCCCGCCGGGCAATAACGCGCCGCACGCCGAGCGCGCCGCCGATCTCTTGGACGCCATGGGCTTGCACACCGAGCGCCATCCGGTCCCCGACGATGTGGTGCGGGCGGCCGGGCTGCAAAGCGTGACCAATTTGGTGGTGCACCGGCGCTACGGCGAGGGCCCCACGATTGCACTGAACGCCCATGGCGACGTGGTGCCGCCCGGAGAGGGCTGGACGCAGGATCCTTACGGCGCCGCCGTGGTGGATGGATACGTCTATGGCCGCGCATCGGCGGTCAGCAAATGCGATTTCGCCACCTACGCTTTTGCGGTGCGCGCCATCGAGGCGCTGGGCTATCCGCTCAAGGGCGGGGTGGATTTGTTGTTCACCTATGACGAAGAGTTTGGCGGCGAGGTCGGTCCGGCCTGGCTGCTGGCCCAGCAGCTGACCCGGCCTGATCTGCTGATTGCCGCGGGCTTCTCGTACCAGGTCATCACCGCGCACAATGGCTGCCTGCAAATGGAAGTGACGGTGCACGGCCAGATGGCGCATGCGGCCATCCCGGAGTCCGGGGTGGATGCGCTTCAGGCGGCCACAGCCATTCTCAGCGCGCTGTATGCGCAAAACGGCCTGTACCGGAAGATGCGCTCCAAGGTCGCAGGTATCACCCACCCCTACCTGAACGTGGGTTGGATTGCGGGCGGAACCAACACCAACGTGGTTCCCGGACGCGTCCGCTTCAAGCTCGACCGCCGCATGATTCCCGAAGAAGATCCGGCAGTTGTGGAGGCTGACATCCGCCGCCTCATCACACAGGCTGCGGCACAAACCCCGGGAATCACGGTCGATGTCCGGCGCATGTTGCTGGCCAAGGCGCTCAAGCCCCTGCCGGGCAACCAGGTGCTGGTGGACAGCTTGCAGTTCCATGCCAGCGCCGTGTTCGGCGAGCCGGTACCTGCGCTGGGCACGCCGCTGTACACCGATGCGCGGATTTTTTGCGAAGCCGGTATCCCCAGCGTGTTGTATGGCGCAGGGCCGCGCACGGTGCTGGAGTCGCATGCCAAGCGCGCCGATGAGCGGCTCGCCTTGAACGACCTGCGCCGTGCGACCCAGGTGGTGGCGCGCACCCTGCTCGACCTGCTGGGTTGAGCACAGCCGCCGTGTCGCGCCACCTTGCCGCTTTGCAAGAGCGACTGCACCAGCAGCCTGGTGTGCTGGTCACCGTGGTCCGGGCCCAGGGTTCGGTGCCGCGTAATGTGGGTGCCTGGATGGCGGTTTTTGCGGATCATGTGCTCAACACGGTGGGCGGGGGGCGCCTGGAGCAGGACGCGATAGAGGCGGCCCGCGCCATGTTGGCCGGTGCCGATGCACTGCCGCAAACCCTGCGCTTTGCCTTGGGCCCCAGCCTGGGACAGTGCTGCGGCGGCGTGGTGCATCTACACCTGGAAGTCATTCACGCAGCTGACAGCGCAGCTTTGCAATCCCGCTTGCGCCACAGCGGCCCGGTGGTCGCGCTGTTTGGCGGCGGGCACGTGGGCCATGCGCTGGTGCGGGTGCTGGGCGAATTGCCCTTTAGCGTGCAGTGGATTGACAGCCGCGAGGCGATTTTCCCAGGTGATCTGCCACCCAATGTGGTGTGCGAGCAGTCCGATCCCGTGCAATCCGCTGTTCCGCATCTGCCCGCGCAGGCCTGTGTGCTGATCATGAGCTTCAGCCACGCCGAGGACCTGGACATCGTCGCCGCCTGTCTGCTGCGCCAGCGCGCGCAGGCCGATTTGCGTTTTATCGGTCTGATTGGTAGCAAGACCAAGTGGGCCACGTTCCGCACGCGTTTGCAGGCGCGTGGCTTCAGCGATGCCGAGTTGGCCCGTGTCACCAGCCCGATTGGGGTGCCCGGCATTGCCGGCAAAGCGCCCGAAGTCATTGCCGTGGCGGTGGCCGCGCAACTGCTGCAACTCGGCGATTGAAGCCTGCGTCCGAACGGCTCGGGCAGCGGGTATAAACCCAATCACCTTTTCTTTTTTTGATCCACGGCCGCCCGCCGCCACGCCATGACTACCAACGCCTACCAAACCGGTCGCCTGGACCTGCCCTTTGTGGGCCATTGCACCTTCGCCAAATCACCGGTCTGCCTGGATTGGAACGCCATCGATGCCGATGTCGCAGTCATCGGTGTGCCCAATGACATGGGCACCCAATGGCGGCCGGGCGCACGCTTCGGCCCGCGCGCGATCCGCGAGGCGTCGACCTTGTTTTCTTTCGGCCATGGCGGCGCCTATGACCATGAAGACGACGTGATGTACCTGACCCGCGAGCAGGCCCGCATCGTGGATGTGGGTGACGCCGACATCGTGCACACCGACATGGCCAAAAGCCATGCCAATACCGAATACGCCATCCGCAAAATCCTGGCCGCCGGGGCCATGCCGCTGGTGCTGGGTGGCGACCATTCGGTGCACGCGCCGGTGATCAAGGCCTTTGACGGGCAGGGGCCCATCCACATCGTGCACTTTGACGCGCACCTGGACTTTGTGGACGAGCGCCACGGTGTGCGCTACGGCCACGGCAATCCGCTGCGCCGCGCCTCCGAGATGCGCCACATCACCGGCATGACGCAGCTGGGCATACGCAACGTGTCCTCCAGCAACCGTGACGACTACGACGCCGCGCGCGCCGCCGGTTCGCAGATTTATTCCGTGCGGCAGATCCGCAAAATGGGTGTGCAGGGCGTGCTGGATGCGATTCCGGTGGCGCCCAATTACTACCTGACGATTGACATCGACGGCTTTGACCCCTCGATTGCGCCAGGCACCGGCACCCCCAGCCATGGCGGATTTTTGTACTACGAGGTGCTGGAAATCATCGAGGCGCTGGTGCAGCGCGGCGGGGGCAACATCATCGGCATCGATCTGGTGGAGGTGGCCCCGGCCTACGACCCGGCGGGGGTCACGGCAATTCTGGCGGCGCAGCTGCTGCTCAACAGCCTGGGCTTTATTTTTCACGCGCGCAGCCTGCGCAAAGCCGGGCAAGCCCATGGCTGAGCCCCGCCTGCATTTTGTTCAGTGCCCCATGGGCGACGCGGCTGGCGCACAGCCGGGCAGCGGTCACCGCATGGCATGCTGGGAATGGGGCGCGCCCGATGCCGTGCATACCGTGGTCTGCGCCCACGGCCTGACCCGCCAGGGCCGCGACTTTGACGTGCTGGCGCAGGCCCTGGTGGCGCGCGCGCCGCATCCGCTGCGCGTGCTCTGCCCCGATGTCGCCGGGCGCGGCCACAGCGACTGGCTGGCCGATCCCCAGCACTACCAGGTGCCGGTGTACACCGCAGCCATGCTGGCGATGCTGGCGCAACTGCACATGACGCAGCTCGATTGGGTAGGTACCAGCATGGGCGGGTTGATCGGCCTGGGTGTGTGCACCACGGCAGCCTCGGTGGGCGCGCAGGTGCGTCGCCTGGTGATCAACGATGTGGGTCCGACGATTGAGATTGCCGCCTTGCGCCGCATTGGCACCTACCTGGGCCAGCCCCTCCGCTTTGAAACGCCCGAGCAAGCGGCGGCGGCACTGTGGGTGGTATCGAGCAGCTTCGGGCCGCACACGCCGCAGCAGTGGCTGGATTTGTGCCGCCCCATGCTCAAACCGGCAAGCGACGGGCAGGGCTGGATGCTGCACTATGACCCGGCGATTGCGCTGCCGTTTCGCATGGTGACCGACGAGTTGGCTGAAAAAGGCCAGGCCATGGCCTGGGCTGTGTACGACCAGATCGAGACACCGACTCTGTTACTGCGTGGGGCTGAGTCGGATCTGCTTAGCGCGGCCACCGCAGCCGAGATGGGCCAACGCGGCCCCCGCGCGCGGCTGCACACTTTTGCTGGTGTGGGCCACGCGCCCACACTGATTGCGCCAGCGCAAATCGACGTGGTGGCGGACTTTTTGTTTGCCTGAGACCGCGTGCAATCCCAGGTTGTCGCCCCCGCCGACGAGGCTGCTGCCACGCTGATTGCTGCGCTGGCCGCCGCCCAGCCCGAGGTGGACGGTGCGCTGGCCCGGGCCCGGGCATTTGCCGAGCCACTGCTCTCCGGGGCTTTGCTGGACACCGGTGAAGACGTGCTGGCCCACGCCGATGGGGTGGCTGCCATCCTGGCCGGCATGGGGGCCTCACCCACCATGCAGGCAGCGGCCTATCTGGTCTACACCTGCGACCACCTGAACAAGCCGCAGGAGGCGATTGCCAAGGGCTTTGGCGAAGGCCTGGCCGCGCTGGCGCTGGAGACCACCAAGCTGGTGCGGCTGCAGCGCATGGCGCGCATCGCCCAAAACGCCGCCAGCCACGCGCCGCAGGCGCAGACCCAGGCCGCGCAGACCGAGAGCGTGCGCAAGATGCTGCTGGCTTTTTCGCGCGATCTGCGGGTGGTGATGCTGCGCCTGGCCTCCCGCCTGCAGACGCTGCGCCACTTTGCGGCGACCAAGCTGCCGGTGCCGCCCGGCCTCGCGCAGGAATCGTTGAACGTATTCGCCCCGCTGGCCAACCGGCTGGGCATCTGGCAGGTGAAGTGGGCCTTGGAGGATTTGGCTTTCCGTTTTCTGGAGCCGCAGACCTACCACGACGTGGCCAAGCAGCTGGACGAGAAGCGCGCCGAACGCGAGGCGGCGGTGGAAAAACTGCGCACCGAGCTGGCCATTGAACTGGCCGGGCAGGGCATTGCAGCGCAGGTGCAGGGGCGGCCCAAGAACATCTACAGCATCGTCAAAAAAATGCGCGGCAAAGGTCTGCGCTTTGAGCGGGTGTATGACATCCGCGCGCTGCGCATCATCGTCGCCGACGTGGCGGCCTGTTACACCGCGCTGAGTTGGGTGCACACACGCTTCAGCCCGATCACCGAAGAGTTTGACGACTACATCGCCAAACCCAAGCCTAACGGTTACCAGTCGCTGCACACCGTGGTGCGCGACGCAGCGGGCGGGCCGATCGAGGTGCAGATCCGCACCGAGGCCATGCACCAGCATGCCGAACACGGCGTGGCCGCGCACTGGGCCTACAAAGAGGCCGGCGTCAAAGGCTATGCCGGCGTGAGCGCCAGCAGCCCGTATGAAGCCAAGATTGCCGTGCTGCGCCAGCTGCTGGCCTGGGAGCGCGATATTGCCGGT
>CANFHZ010000105.1 GCA_947446885.1 Comamonadaceae bacterium | reverse complement strand
GTAGAGCCGCGATCCATCGCCATTCAGGCCCACGCCCCAGGTCCGCTTGCCCGCCAGGATGACCTTGCGCACCGTGTGCGTGGCCACGTCCACTTCGGCCACATGGTTGGCCCGACCCAAGGCGACCCATGCGGTTTTGCCATCGGGCGTGATCAACATACCGACAGGGCTGATGTCGTTTTTGCGCATACCGGTAATCTCAAACTGCAAGGTGTGGCTGACGGTTCGGTTGGCCGTGTCGATGATGCTCACGCTGGAGCCCAATTCATTGGTCACCCACAGTTCCGCGCCGTCGGGCGTCAGGGCAAAGCGCCGGGGTCGCTTGCCCACTTTGACCATCCCGACCTGTTTGCGGGTGGCCACATCCACGATGTGCACCGAGTTGGTGACTTCGGAGGTCACGTACACCAGTTTGCCGTCAGGCGTGGCCAACACGCCTTCGGGCTCAGCCCCGGTTTTCACTGAGAAAACCGGTTTCTTGTTGGCAACGTCATAGGCAATCATCTGGCTGCCTTCTTCAATCGACACGTAGGCGGTTTTGCCGTCGGGTGATAGCGCGAATATCTCGGGGCTTTCGCCTGTGGGGAGTGTGTCAATCTGCTTACCAGCGGCAACGTCCACCACGCCAATTTGGTCGCTGTCCCCACAGGCCACCATGATGTTCTTCCCCCCGCTGGCCCAAGCCATGTGGCGCGGGCGCTTGCAGGTGGGGATGTTCTTAATGAAGGCCCCGTCGTTTTGCAACACCATGATGGCGTTGTCTTTTTCGCTGCTGACAAAGACATCGGCCCACGCAGACGTGGCCGCAACAAACAGAATTAGGCCGCTTACAGCATGTCGCGTGAGTTGTTTCAAGTTGATTGGGTTGTGCATGCAAGGCTCTCGGTTAGCGCAAATCAAAAAAGACAAGGCCAAGGTGAAAACGCTGGGTGGCGGTACCCTCGTCGCCGAGCGTCCGAGTGTTTGAAATCGAAGTGTCCAGTGCAATCTTGCCGTACTTCAGCCACCAGCGCATGCCGCCATGGGTGACCTGGTCGGTTGTGTCGCGCCCGCTGAACTCTGCAAAGAGCATTAACTTTTGCGTAACAGGGACATCAACGCCGAGGCCCCAGGTGGCGCAGGTGTCGGCAGTCGAGTTCTTCCGAGATGCGCCCAAGTTTAAGTGCAGATTACCCGACTTTTCGCCAAAGGGTTTGGTGAATGCGAGGTTGATTGCAGGCCCTTCGTCTTGCATGCTGTTTTCCCCAGTTTTTTGCCACTGGTTGGAGCCAATTAGTGCCAATCCCCAGTCATCGCGGTTGTGGTCTACCAAAACATAGCGCGCACTCACCTGTGCCTCGGTTTCGCCGTCGGCTCCGTTGCTGTAGTTGGTCCAACCGAGCTGCGCTTCCACTGACAACAGCGGGTTGAAGCTGTAGCCCAGACTGGCCTGGGTACTGTTGTCATCGTTGGAACTTGAATAGCGGGTTGCAAATTCGAACTGGTTTTCGTCATCACCTTCTACCAGCGCGGTGTCCAGGCGCAAGTAGGGTGCATCCTCGGCGTGCGCCAGCGGCATGCCGCATGCCCAAAGCAGCGCGATGGATGCAAAAGCTAGGTGAAAAAACTTGGTGAAAAAGCGCATTTTTGCACTCCTATAAATAGGGGCGGGTCGCATTATTAGCCACAAATCTCTGGCCGATAAGGCAGCCCAAGTTCATCCGCGCCGCACGGGGAGACCGCATGCCTGGGGTGCCCAGCAAGTGCGCCTTTGTTACTGCAGCAAGGGGACAATCGCCTCTTGTTTGGCCTCGCGCGCCAGATCCAAAGCGGTTTGGCCGCGGTTGTCTTTGGCGTTTTTGTCGGCGCCTTGCTCCAAAAGGTAGCGCACCATGTCCACTTGCCCATAGGGCGCGGCCCACATCAAAAGAGTCAGGTCATTGTCCAGGTTGGCATTGACCCCAACGCCTGCAGCGACAAGGGCCTTCATGCATTCCACACAGCCGTTACCCGCCGCGTAGGTGGCTGCGGTTTTTTTGACGCGATCCATCGGATTCACTAGCGCACCAGCGCTCAACAGTTTGCGCACGATGCTGGCGTTACCCGCAAAACTGGCTCCCATCAGCGGCGTGACTTCCGAGAGGTTAGCCAGGTTGGGATTGGCCCCAGCCGCCAGCAGCATGTCCACCAGCGCCTCGTTGCCCTTGGATGCGGCCATGTTCAGCGGTGAGTTACCCAGGCGGTCGCGTGAATCAACTGCTGCACCCTGGCGCAGCAGTTGGCCGACCCGCTCGACTTTGCCAGCCTTGGCGGCCAAAACATACTGGCCATTCATGTTGATCTGGTCCGCACCCATTTGCGCCTGCACTTGGGGGGAGCAAATAAAAGTTGCGAATGCAAAACATGCCGCTGCGGTGCGGCTTAGGCGTTTCAGACTGAAATTCATGATTTTTCCAATATAAAAATTTTTGATGGTTGTGAAGTTTTTTCTTGCAAACCCGGGCCTTCCACCTGCGCGCGATTCGTTACATCAGGGTTTTTACCATGCCGAGGCGGGCCGCGGCAGCATCAGAATGCAACTTGGAACACTTATCCTTGCACTACGCACTGACGAGGCCGTGGTTCCTCGAAGTTCGAATTATTGTGATCGTTAATTAGGAGAATGCACTATGCACCGTAACAATTGGATCAAGTTGATCCTCGCCTCTTCCCTTGCCGTTGGCTCATGGGTGGGTACCGCCAGCGCACAGGAAATCACGGGTCAAAAAGGCACGGGTGCCAGCACCTTATCTAAGGGTATCAGCGTCAGCCAAGGCCAGCTCAACGGCGCTGCGAGCCAAGGTGATAACTGGCTGCATACCCATGGCAATTACGACCAGACTCGCTACTACCCCGGCAAACAAATCAACACGGGCAACGTGAAGAATTTGCGCCCCAAATTCACGTTTCAGACCGAGGTTCTCGAGTCCATGGAAACCGCGCCCATCGTTGTCGATGGCGTGATGTACATGACAACTTCGTTCAACCATATCTATGCCTTGGACGCGGTCACCGGCAAAGAGTTCTGGCATTACAAACACAAGATGGGTCCCATCACCACTTTCTGCTGCGGCCCGAACAACCGCGGCGTCGCTATCGAAGGCGGTCGCGTCTTCATGGGCACCCTTGATGCCCGCCTGGTGGCCCTGGACGCCAAAACAGGTAAGGTGGAGTGGGATGTTGAGATCGCTGACCCCGAGAAGGGCTACAGCGAGACGATGGCCCCCACTGTGGTGGACGGCAAAGTTTTGATTGGCACCAACGGCGGCGAATACGGCATCCGAGGTTTCGTGAAAGCATTTGATGTCGAGACTGGCTACCTGATCTGGACTTTCTACACCATCCCGGAGAAGGGGCACGAAGGCGTCTGGGCTGAAAACGATGCAACCGGTCGCAACATGCACCGCGATATCGCAGCGGAAAAAGCCCAATTGGCCCGTGACAGTAATTTCTACCAAACCCTGGGTGGTGGCGTCTGGATGAACCCCGCTGTGGACTTGAAGTCCCGCACTATCTTCTTTGTGGTGGGCAATCCATCGCCAGACTTGTATGGCGCTGAGCGCCCCGGAGACAACCTGTACACCGACTCGCTGGTTGCAGTCGATCTGGATACCGGTCACTACCGTTGGCACTACCAGTACATCGCGCATGACGTGTGGGATTTGGACGCTGTGAGCCCCCCCATTCTGGTAGACGTGAAGGACAAGTCCGGCAACACCGTCCCCGGCGTGATCCATGGTGGAAAAACCGGTCATGTGTATGTGCACAACCGTGAAACCGGAGAGCTGATCCGCTTCTCGGAGGCCATGATTCCCCAGGAAAACATGTGGGTGCTGCCCACTGCCGCTGGCGCGCGCATGCTGCCTGGTGCCAATGGTGGTGTCGAGTGGTCGCCAATGGCCGTCAATCCTGAGTTGAACATGGCGTATGCACTGAACCTGCACCAACCCATGACCTACCATGTAGAAGCATCCAAATACCCCGGTGGCAAGCTGTGGTTGGGCGGCGCATTCAAAGTGATTGGTGACGAGAAACAGTGGGGCCGCTTGGCTGCTGTGAACTACAACACCGGCAAGATGGAATGGCACTTTGACACCGCAGAACCCCTGATTGGCGGCGCGATGACAACTGCCGGCGGTCTGGTGTTCTACGGTGAGGGCAATGGCCTGTTCCGCGCGCTGGACGCTAAGAGCGGCAAACTGCTTTGGGAACACAACTGCGGTGCGGGTGCCAACGCCATGCCTGTTTCCTACGCAGTGGGCGGCAAGCAGTACGTAGCCATGGGCTGCGGTGGTAACAACCAACTCGACTTCAAGCGTGGTAACTCCATGGTCGTGTACGGACTGCCGGACTAATCGGCGGTTTCTGTTGATCGGGCCCGCTCAGGGTCTGTGATGGTAGCGGCCACCTTCGGGTGGCCGTTCTTTTATCTGAGGAAGAGATTAACGATGTTTACAGTGTTGAAACGGTTTGTGGTGTTGTCGTTCTGCGTGGTGGCATCGCTGTCGCATGCGCAGGATCTGCAAGCCGGAAAAGTTACAGCTGCGGTATGCGCGGCCTGCCATGGCGAAGATGGAAATGCGGTCGTTCCGGGTTATCCCAGCCTTGCGGGACAAACCTGGCGCTACATCTATATGCAGTTAAAGGATTACAAAGAAGGTCGGCGCAGCCATCCCATCATGACTGCCATGGCTTCCAACCTATCCCGTACCGAGATGACCAATGTGGCGAATTATTTCGCGAGCTTCCCCCTGAAGCCCAAGGGATTTGTCGCCGACGAGGCCAAAGCCAAATTGGGCAAAGCGAAGGCCGACGAAACCTTGTGCACCATGTGCCACCTGGGCGGCTTCAGCGGTCAAAACGAAATCCCCCGGGTCGCTGGCCAGCAATATGACTACGTAGTTGAGCAGCTGCGCAATTTCAAAGCCCGTACCCGCACCAACGATGCTGGAAATATGACCAGTGTGGCCCAGACTTTGAGCGATGCAGACATTGAAAATTTGGGCCACTACATCAGCAGTTTGCGCTAAACCGCGGCGGTGCGTCCTAGGGTTGACGCTAGGTTGCTGGTCGGTGACGCCGTGTTAGAGTGAATTGCGCTTGCGTGTCCAGGAGAGGCTTGCAACATGCCACTTTTTTCAAGGTGGCGATTCATAAATCAGGAGATCAATGATGGCAACGGATACCTATGGCTTGCTCGACAAAGAGCGCATCATCGCTGGACCAGGCTTTAACCGCTGGTTGGTTCCCCCCGCTGCCCTGGCGATACATCTGTGCATTGGGATGGCTTACGGTTTCTCCGTTTTCTGGCTTCCCCTTTCAAAGGCATTGGGTATCAAAGAAGCCATCAAATGCGGCCCCGAGATCGGCTTTTGGGGCCAGCTTTTCACCACGTCATGTGACTGGCAAATCTCTACGCTGGGTTGGATGTACACCCTGTTTTTTGTGCTGCTGGGCTCCAGCGCAGCGACCTGGGGCGGCTGGTTAGAGCGTGCCGGTCCGCGCAAGGCCGGCGTGGTTTCTGCGCTGTGCTGGTGCGGTGGCATGCTTATCTCGGCGCTGGGCGTCTACCTGCACCAGTTTTGGATGATGATTCTGGGCTCCGGGGTGATAGGCGGAATCGGCTTGGGGCTGGGCTATATCTCGCCGGTTTCCACCCTCATCAAATGGTTCCCCGATCGCCGGGGTATGGCAACCGGCATGGCCATCATGGGCTTTGGTGGCGGCGCCATGATTGGTTCGCCCATGGCCAATGACCTGATGAAATACTTTGCAACGCCCACCGATGTGGGCGTCATGCAGACCTTTATCGTGATGGCCCTCGTATATTTTGTATTCATGATGGCCGGCGCTTTTGGTTACCGCGTACCGGTCAGCGGTTGGAAGCCTGAAGGCTGGACGCCGCCGCCGGCCCAGGCGGACAACGCCATGATCACCCAGCGCCATGTGCATGTGTCCAAAGTCTGGGGAATCCCCCAGTTCTGGCTCATCTGGATGGTCTTGTGCATGAACGTGAGCGCTGGAATTGGCGTGCTGGGCATGGCCTCACCGATGCTCCAAGAGGTTTTTGGCGGTTCATTGGCTGGACTTCCCGGCAAATTCACTGAACTCGATAAGGACCAGCTGAAGTTGATTGCAACGGTGGCTGCAGGCTTTACCGCGCTCCTGAGCCTGTTCAATATTGGTGGTCGCTTTTTCTGGGCCAGCCTGTCCGATAAGCTGGGCCGCAAGCTGACCTATGTCGTGTTTTTTGTCCTAGGCGGGCTGATGTACGCTAGTGTGCCCGGAAGCGCCAACGTCGGCAATATCGTCTTGTTTGTGGGTGCTTTTTGCGTCATTTTGAGTATGTATGGCGGGGGCTTCGCAACGGTTCCGGCCTACCTGGCTGACATTTTTGGCACACAAATGGTGGGCGCTATCCATGGCCGACTGTTAACCGCCTGGGCAACTGCCGGCGTTTTGGGGCCGGTGGTGGTGAATTACATGCGTGAATACCAACTCGGTTTGGGTATCCCGCGCGAGCAGGTTTACAACCAGACCATGTACATCCTTGTGGGCATGTTGTTGGTCGGTCTCATTTGCAATCTTTTGGTTCGCCCTCTGGATGACAAATGGTTTATGACCGATGAAGAATTGTCCGAGGAGAGACGTCTTGCGCATGAAAAGGCGGCAGCTGCCGAACTGGTGCGAGGCGAAGAGCCTGGCTCCGACGATGCGGTCGGTCCGATGGTGGTGGTGTTTGCTTGGGCGGCTGTGGGGATTCCGCTGGCTTGGGGCGTTTACCGCACGCTGCAAAGCGTTGCGAAGTTTTTTGCCTGAGCCGGTTTCCGTCACCGCCCAACCCGCCCGTGCGGTCCTCGCACCGGCGGGTTTTTTTAAAAACGCACGGAGTTGTGAAAAATTTTTTACTTGTGTGCAACAATTATTCCATGAACATGCCAACATCTCCTATGCCGGTAGCCAGTGTGACCTTGGGATCTGTCGACGACATGCGCCAGCGCATCCGCAGCAAAAGCAAGCTCAAAGGCCGTCAGCCGGAAGACGCTGCCGTCTCGGAAGTGCGCGACTTGCTGGGATCGGGCCCCTATGCGCGGGACATGTTGATTGAATACCTGCACCGGTTCCAGGACCAGTACCGCGGTCTGCACGAGCGGCACTTGGTGGCACTGGCCAAAGAAATGCGCATTGGCATGGCCGAAGTATTTGAGGTCGCGACCTTCTACCATCACTTTGAGGTGATCCGGGGTGACGCCCACGCTGCCGCCCTGACGGTGCGCGTTTGTGATGGACTGAGCTGCGAAATGGCGGGAGCCGGCGATTTGCTTGCGCGCCTGCCGGAGATTTTGGGCCGTGACGATGTGCGGGTGATTGCCGCGCCGTGTATCGGCCGTTGCGAGCAAGCGCCCGCTGTGGTGGTTCACCAGAACCCGGTGCCCTTCGCCACCCTGGAGTCGGTGGCGCTGGCGGTGCAGGCGCACGCGGGCACGCATCCCGCGGCGTCTGACGCAGGTAATTTTCAGGGGGCGCACCACAGCGAGAAAGCGGTCTCTCCCGCAGCAGCAGCGGTGGAAGTGGCACCCGCCTACGTGGGTTTGCAAGCCTACCTGGCGCAAGGCGGTTACCAGCTGGCCGCAGCGCTGGCGCAGGGACAGCAAGACGCGGAAGGCGTCATCAAAGCCATGGAGGATTCCGGCCTGCGCGGTTTGGGCGGAGCCGGCTTTCCTGCCGGACGCAAATGGCGCATCGTGCGCGACCAACCCGCACCGAAACTCATGGCCGTCAATATCGATGAGGGTGAGCCCGGTACCTTCAAGGACCGCACCTACCTGGAGCGCGATCCGCATCGGTTTTTAGAGGGCATGCTGGTGGCCGCGCAGGTGGTGGGCATTGATACCTGCTATGTCTATTTGCGTGATGAGTACCACGGCTGCCGCGCGATTTTGGAGCAGGAGGTGGCCCACTTGCAGGCGAATCCGCCATGTCCGCTGCCCACCATCCACATCCGCCGCGGTGCCGGTGCCTATATCTGCGGCGAAGAGTCCGCCATGATCGAGAGCATTGAGGGCAAACGCGGCGAGCCGCGCATGCGCCCGCCCTATATCGCGCAGGTCGGCCTTTTCGGCCGCCCGACGCTGGAACACAATTTCGAGACCCTGTACTGGGTGCGCGACATCGTGCAAAAAGGTCCGCAGTGGTTCAGTGGCTTCGGGCGCAATGGGCGCAAGGGTTTGCGCAGTTTCAGCGTCAGCGGGCGCGTCAAACAGCCCGGCGTCAAGCTGGCCCCCGCCGGTATCTCGGTGCGCGAGTTGATCGACGAATACTGCGGCGGTATGGCCGACGGACACAGGTTTTACGGCTACCTGCCCGGCGGCGCATCCGGCGGCATCTTGCCCGCGAGCATGGGCGAACTCCCGTTGGACTTTGATACCTTGCAGCCGCATGGCTGTTTTATTGGATCGGCGGCGGTCATTGTGCTGGGCGACAAAGACCGGGCGCGCGATGCGGCGCTGAACATGATGCGTTTCTTCGCCCACGAGAGCTGCGGCCAATGCACCCCTTGCCGCGTCGGCACGGACAAAGCCGCCACGCTGATGCAGGCGCCGGTCTGGGACAACGCAACCCTGGAAGATCTCAGCATCGTGATGACCGACGCCTCGATTTGC
>CANFHZ010000104.1 GCA_947446885.1 Comamonadaceae bacterium | reverse complement strand
CGATGCAGACATCGACGCGGCCATGAGCGGAAACATCTGCCGCTGCGGCACCTATTCGCGTATCAAGGCAGCCATCAAAGATGCAGCCGCCACGATGAACAAAGCATAAGGAGCATCACGATGACTACTTCACGCCGCGAATTTCTGAAAACCTCCTCCGCCCTCGGTGGTGGTCTGCTCATGGGCTTGGTACTTCCCGCTAGTACGGCAGTCCAAGCTGCAGGTACGGTGTATACCCCCAATGCCTGGGTGCACATCGCTGACAACAACGCCATCACTTTGCTGACTGCGCGTTCCGAGATGGGTCAAGGCGTCTTTACCTCGATGCCCATGCTCATCGCCGAAGAGTTGAACGTCGAGATGTCGCAAATCTCCGTCGAGAACGCGCCGGCGAATGCCGCGGCTTACACCAACGACCTGCTGGGTGCCCAAATCACCGGCGGATCGACCTCGGTGCGCGATGGTTGGGAGAAGCTGCGCGTTGCGGGTGCCCAAGTTCGCGAGATGCTGATCAGCGCTGCGGCGACCCGTTGGAACGTGGACCGCAGCACCCTGCGTGCGGACAAGGGCGTGGTCTACGGCCCAGGCGGCAAGGAAGCCACCTACGGCTCCTTGGCTGCAGACGCCGCCAAACTGCCCGTGCCGCAGAAGGTCGCGCTCAAAGACCCCAAAGACTTCAAGATCATCGGCAAAGCCACCAAGCGCGTGGACACACCGGTCAAAGTCAATGGCACCGCCCAATACGGTATCGACGTCACTCTGCCTGGCATGGTGTACGCGACCATCGCACAGTGCCCCGTGATTGGCGGCAAGCTCAAATCCTTTGACGCATCCAAAGCCCAATCCATGCCCGGCGTTCAAAACGTGCTGGATATCCAGGGTGCGGTGGTCGTCGTTGCCGATTCCTACTGGCATGCCAAAAAGGCGCTGGAGACGGTTACCGTCGTGTGGGATGAAGGCGCGGGCGCATCCATTGACAACGCCAGCATGCTGGCGGGTAACCGCAATGCAGCCAAAAATGGCAAAGTGTTGCCCATTGGCAAGCCCACAGGCGATGTGGCTGCAGCCATGAAAACAGCGGCCACCGTGGTGGAAGCCGAGTACATCACCCCCATGCAGGCGCATGCGCCGCTGGAGCCTATGAACTTTACCGCCGACTACAAAGACGGCAAGTGCGAGGTGCTGGGTTCAACACAATTCCAACAAGGCGCGCAAGGCGCAACCGCTGCGGCCCTGGGTATCAAGCCTGAGAACGTGACCGTCAAGACCACGTATCTGGGTGGCGGTTTCGGGCGCCGCTTGGAGCTGGACTTCATCGTTCAGGCTGCCTTGACCTCCAAAGCCATTGGCAAGCCGGTCAAGTTGATCTGGTCGCGCGAAGAAGACATGACCCATGACTTCTACCGCCCCATGGGTGTCAACAACCTCAAGGCCGGTCTGGACGCCTCAGGCAAGCCAGTTGCGATGCACTTCAAAGTGACCTCGCAATCGGTCACCCAACGCGCATTTGGCTTGCCCGCAAACACCTACGACCCCTTTATGGGAGAGGCCGCTGTGGCGCCTTACAACATCGCCAATACCCAGCATGATCTGGTAATCCACGACACCGGTTTCCGTGTCGGTTACTGGCGCGCGGTGAGCCACAACATGAATGCTTTCGCAAACGAAAGCTTTGTGGACGAGATGGCCAAGGCGGCAGGCAAAGACCCCTACGCGTACCGCATGGACATGCTGCAGAACCAGCCGCGCTTTGCCAATGTGCTCAAGCTCGCTGCAGAGAAGTCGGGCTGGGGTACGCCTTTGCCCGCAGGCCGTTCGCGCGGTATCGCACTGATGGAAGGCTACGACGGCATGATGGCCCAAGTCGCCGAAATCTCGATCAAAGATGGCAACGTCAAAGTGCACAAGGTCACGGTGGCTGCTGATGTGGGCCACATCGTGAACCCCGAGACGGTGGAGGCGCAGATCAAGTCCAGCGTGGCCTTCGGTATCGGCGCAGGTTTGATGCAGGAAATCACCTTGGCTAAGGGGCGCGTGGAGCAGAGCAACTTCCACGACTTCCCCGTCGTGCGCATGAGCGACAACCCGGAAGTGACGGTGATCTTGGTCTCCAGCACCGAGAAGCCCGGTGGCATTGGCGAGCCCGCAACGGCTTTGGTGGTGCCCGCTATTGCGAATGCCGTCGCATCGCTCACCGGCAAGCGCGTGCGCAAGCTGCCCTTGACGGCGCAGGCGATCGCACAGGCCTAAGTCGGAATACCTCTACGCAAGCACGCCCAAGGGTGCTTGCGCTAGGGGGGCTTGTTGAACTTGGTGTTGTCGCAAACCGACCCAAAGTGTGCTGAGAAAAATACAAGGCCTTCGCCTTGCTTTAACCCAAGCCTCCCCCGCTCGATGGTTGTCGGCACGACGGCGATCACGGTTCCGCTGAACCGTCCTCGTCCGCCGTCCGTGCAGCTTGCGCCCGCACCTTGGCCCGCTCCCACTGGCGCTGCCGCTCGCGGGCGCCGTCTTTTTGCGCGGGGCTGGTGCTGGCGTAGCAGCGCGGGCAGCTGACGCCGAGCTCGAATTCGGGGGCATCGCACGCGCCTTCCGGCAGGGGCTGGCGGCAGCAGCGGCAGAGTTGGTGCGGGCCGGCTCGCAGGCCATGGCCAACCGAGACGCGCTCGTCAAATACAAAGCATTCACCCTGCCACAAGCTGTCTTCGGGCGACACCACTTCCAGATATTTCAGGATGCCACCTTGCAGGTGGTAGACCTCGGTAAAGCCTTGCTGGCGTAGCAGCGCAGTGGATTTTTCGCAGCGTATGCCGCCGGTGCAAAACATGGCAACGGGGGGGCGCTTGCCCTTATCAGGCTGCAGGCAGGACGCCTGGTCTACCCAGCGCGGCAACTCGGAAAAACTGGCGATCTGCGGGTTTTTTGCACCTTGGAAAGTGCCCAATTCCACTTCATAGGTGTTACGGGTATCGACTAGCACCACGTCAGGGCGGCTGATCAGCGCATTCCAGTCCTGGGGCTTGACGTAGGTGCCGGCGTGTTGGGCCGGGTTGACGCCCGGCACACCCAGCGTGACGATTTCGCGCTTGATGCGCACCCGCATACGGCGAAAGGGCGGTTTTTCTGACCGTGATTCTTTGTGCTCCAGGGCGTGCAGGCGCGGGTCGGTACGCAGAAATTCCAGCAGTGCGGCGATGTGTTCCGGCGTACCCGCCACGGTGCCGTTAATGCCTTCGTGCGCCAGCAGGATCAGGCCCTTGATCTGCAAGGCCTCGCAGCGCGCCAGCAGGGGCGCTTGCATGGCTGCGCAATCGGGCAGTTCTACGAACAGGTAGAAGGCTGCCGTGAGATAGCCGCTGCCTGCCATGCAAAAAGCCTAGCTGAAAAAGCCCTTGAGCTTGTCAGTCCAGCTGTCGCCGGTGGGCGAGTGCTTGGTGCCGCCCTTCTTGAACGACTCGTCCAACTCTTTGAGCAGCTTGCGCTGGTGTTCGGTGAGTTTGACCGGCGTCTCCACCGTGATGTGGCAGTACAAATCGCCCGGGTAGCTGGCGCGCACGCCTTTGATGCCTTTGCCGCGCAAGCGGAACTGCTTGCCGTTTTGCGTGCCTTCTGGCAGGTCGATCGCGGCTTTACCGTCTAGCGTGGGGACGTCAATTTCGCCACCCAGCGCCGCAGTGACGATGTTGATGGGCACGGTGCAGTGCAGGTCGTCGCCATCGCGCTCAAAAATATCGTGCTTTTTCAGGCGGATCTCGATGTACAGATCGCCCGGTGGCCCGCCGTTGGTGCCGGGTTCGCCATTGCCTGCGCTGCGGATGCGCATGCCACCGTCGATACCGGCGGGGATTTTGACTTCCAGCGTTTTTTGCTTTTTGATCTTGCCCTGACCGGCGCAGGGGATGCAGGGATCGCTGATGGTTTTGCCCAGGCCACGGCAGGTGGGGCAGGTTTGCTGCACGCTGAAAAAGCCCTGGCGTACCTGCACCGCACCAGCGCCGCCGCAGGTGGCACAGGTTTTGGCTTGGGTGCCGGGTTTGGCGCCGGTGCCGGAGCAGACCTCGCAGTTCTCATGCGTGGGGATGCGGATTTGCGCGTCTTTGCCGCGGGCGGCTTCTTCCAGCGTGACTTCCATGCCGTAGCTCAGATCACCGCCACGGAACACCTGGCGACCACCCCGGCCCCCGCGCTGCTGCTGGCCGAACATCTCGCCAAAAATATCGCCAAAGGCTTCAGCAAAACCGCCAAAACCTTCTGCACCCGGGCCACCACGCATATTCGGGTCCACGCCAGCATGGCCATGCTGGTCGTAGGCAGCGCGCTTTTGCGGGTCGGACAGCATCTCGTAGGCCTCTTTGGCCTCTTTGAATTTGACCTCGGCCTCTTTGGTGGCTTCACCCTGGTTGCGGTCCGGGTGGAACTTCATTGCCAGCTTGCGGTAGGACTTTTTGATTTCCTCGTCCGAAGCGTTCTTGGGGACGCCCAAGATCTCGTAAAAATCGCGTTTAGTCATACGTACAACGTGCCCGTGATAACAGAAAAAGCCGCGTTGACCACCCCGGGGTGTTCAACGCGGCGCGTGGCGCAGCGATCTGGCTGCGCTGGGTGTCAGCCCTTCTTCACTTCTTTGACTTCTGCGTCGACCACGTTGTCGTCCGCAGGTTTCGCTTGCTCCGCACCACCTGCGTTTGCACCGGCTTCAGCCGCCTGCTTGGCTTGCATGTCGGCGTAGACTTTTTCGCCCAGCTTTTGGCTGGCTTCCATGAGCGCGGCGCTCTTGCTGCTGATGCTGTCTTTGTCGTCGCTTTTGATCACGCCTTCGAGTTCTTTGATTGCGGCTTCAATCTTTTCCTTCTCACCCGCATCGAGCTTGTCGCCGTGCTCGGTCAGGCTTTTCTTGACGCTGTGGATGTTGGCATCTGCTTCATTGCGCGCCTGGATCAGCTCCAGTTTTTTCTTGTCGTCTGCAGCGTTGAGCTCGGCGTCTTTCACCATTTGCTGGATCTCGGCTTCGGTCAATCCCGAATTGGCCTTGATGGTGATTTTGTTTTCCTTGCCCGTGCCCTTGTCTTTCGCGCCGACGTGCAGGATGCCGTTGGCGTCGATGTCAAACGACACTTCAATTTGCGGCGTGCCGCGCGGCGAAGGCGGGATGCCTTCCAGGTTGAACTCGCCCAGCGATTTGTTGGCCGACGCCATCTCGCGCTCGCCCTGGAACACCTTGATCGTTACAGCCGGTTGGTTGTCATCCGCAGTCGAGAACGTTTGTGCGAACTTGGTCGGGATGGTGGTGTTCTTGGTGATCATTTTGGTCATCACACCGCCCAGGGTCTCAATTCCCAAAGACAGAGGCGTCACGTCCAACAGCAGCACGTCCTTGCGGTCGCCTGAGAGCACCTGGCCTTGGATGGCCGCGCCCACGGCAACGGCTTCATCGGGGTTGACGTCTTTGCGCGGCTCTTTGCCGAACAGCTCTTTGACCTTTTCCTGAACCTTGGGCATGCGGGTCATACCGCCAACCAAAATCACGTCATGGATGTCTGCCACGCTGACGCCGGCGTCTTTGATCGCCATGCGGCAAGGCGCAATCGTGCGCTCGATCAACTCTTCAACCAGGCTCTCGAGCTTGGCACGGGTGAGTTTGATATTCAGGTGTTTCGGACCGGTGGCGTCTGCCGTGATGTAGGGCAGGTTGACATCGGTCTGCGAGCTGCTGGAGAGCTCAATTTTGGCTTTCTCAGCCGACTCTTTCAGGCGTTGCAGTGCCAGCACATCGCGGCTCAGGTCCACACCTTGGTCCTTCTTGAACTCGGCGATGATGAAGTCGATGATGCGCTGGTCAAAATCTTCGCCACCCAAAAAGGTGTCGCCGTTGGTGGAGAGCACTTCAAACTGCTTCTCGCCATCCACATCGGCAATCTCAATGATGGACACGTCAAACGTACCGCCACCGAGGTCGTACACCGCAATCTTGCGGTCGCCTTTTTCGTTTTTGTCCAGGCCGAAGGCCAGGGCTGCAGCGGTAGGCTCGTTGATGATGCGCTTGACATCCAGACCCGCGATGCGGCCCGCATCTTTGGTGGCCTGGCGCTGCGCGTCATTGAAGTAGGCCGGAACGGTGATCACCGCGTCGGTGACTTCTTCGCCCAGGTAGTCCTCAGCGGTTTTCTTCATCTTGCGCAGGATGTCGGCGCTGACCTGCTGCGGCGCCATGCGGTTGCCGCGCACTTCAACCCATGCGTCTCCGTTATCGGCAGCGGCGATTTTGTAGGGCATCAAGTCGATGTCCTTTTGCACTTCCTTCTCGGAGAACTTGCGCCCGATCAGGCGCTTGACCGCATACAGCGTGTTCTTGGGGTTGGTTACAGACTGGCGCTTGGCCGAAGCACCGACCAGAACTTCGCCGTCTTCCTGGTAGGCGATGATGGACGGCGTGGTACGCGCGCCTTCGGCGTTTTCAATGACCTTGGCCACATTGCCTTCCATGATGGCCACGCAACTGTTGGTGGTGCCCAGGTCAATGCCAATAATTCTTCCCATGGTGAACTCCTGCTAATTGATGAAATCGGTGTGTGTTCTGCGCCAGCGGCTCCTGCCGCTGCCCTATGCATCGCACTTGGGGATGCCCTTTGGTGAATTCAAGGGGCCGCCCGGCGATTGACTGCGTGAAAGTGGGGTATGGCCTTATTTGGGCGCTGCCACCGTGACCAGTGCCGGGCGCAACACCCGCTCGGAGATCAGATAGCCTTTTTGCAGCACGGACACCACCGCATTGGCTTCGTGCTCGGAGGGCACCACGCTGATAGCCTGGTGCTGGTGCGGGTCGAACTTGGCACCGGGTGCCGGATCGATGGCGATGACCTTGTTGCGCTCCAGCGCGCTGTTCAATTGGCGCAGCGTGGCCTGCGCACCTTCTCGGATTTGCTCGACGGTGCCGTCTTTGATGGCCAGCCCGGCCTCCAGGCTGTCGGCCACGGGCAGCAGGCTCTCGGCAAAACTCTCTACTGCGAACTTGCGGGCCTTGCTGATCTCGTCTTCGGCGCGGCGACGGCCGTTCTCGACGTCGGCTTTAGCGCGCAAAAACTGGTCGGCCAAATCGGCATTTTTGGCTTGCAAAACTGCCAGCTGCGCTTGCGCGACAGCCAGCGGGTCTTCCGAAAAAGCAGGATCCGCGCCTTCGGCGTGGGGGTCCTGGGGCGTGTGGGGTTGGGGCGTATCACTCATAGTTGGATCCGGTGCAGGTAAAAATCAGTGTCAGATATGGCGGCGCGGGCCCCGGTTTTCAAGTCCGGGGCCGGGTACAAGCGCACAAATTCCGCATACATGCCGCACCCATTCCGCAGAAACGGCCAGTGCAGCCCGCCGCTCAGCGTACGCCCAGCAGCTCCACGTCAAATTTCAGGGTTGCGTTGGGCGGAATCACGCCACCGGCGCCGCGCGCGCCGTAGCCCAGACCGGCCGGGATGATGAGCGTGCGGGCGCCACCCACTTTCATGCCGGCCACGCCTTCATCCCAGCCCTGGATGACCTGGCCTGCGCCCAGGCGGAAGGCAAAGGGGTCGCCCCGGTCTTTGCTGGAATCGAATTTGGCACCTTGTTCGCCATCCTGGTACAGCCAGCCGGTGTAGTGCACCGTGACCTGGTGGCCGGCGCTGGCGACTTCGCCCTCGCCGTGGACGGTGTCTTCGTATTGCAGGCCGGAGGGGGATGTGTGCATGGTGTTTCCTTAAGGTTGCAGGTCGGATCAAAAAATCGTTGGTGGGTCGTTACAGCGTGGCAGTCACCGCTGCCCACAGATCGGGCGTGGTTTTCGGCAACACGCCAAACCAGGCTTCAAAGGCCGGGCGCGCCTGGTGAATCAACATCCCCAAGCCCTGCGCCGTCGGGTTCCCGCGCGCCGCAGCAGCCTGCAACAGCGGGGTTTGCAGCGGGGTGTAGACGATGTCTGTCACCAGCGCCGAGGTCGGCAGCGCATCCAGCGCAATGTCTAGCGCCGCATGGCCTTGCATGCCCTGGCTGGTGGTGTTGACCAACAGCGCGGCATTGGCCAGCGCACTGTGACGCTCGCTCCAGGGCACGGCCTGCAGCCGTGCCGGGCCCCAGCCGGCGAAGTCATGGGCCAACTGCTGGGCCGTCTCCAGGGTGCGGTTAGCGATGCGGACTTCGGTCGCGCCTGCATCCAGCAGCCCGGCCAGCACGGCGCGCGCCGCGCCCCCTGCGCCCAGCATCACTGCCGGCCCAGCGTCAGCGCACCACTGCGGCTGCGCCTCGCGCAGGTTGGCGATAAAGCCGAAGGCGTCGGTGTTGCGTCCCAGCAGCGTGCCATCGGCCCGCACCACGATGGTGTTGGCCGCGCCTATGCGCCGCGCCAGCGGCTCGAGTTCATCGACGATGTCCACGGCGGCGATCTTGTGTGGAATCGTCAGGTTGCATCCGGCAAAACCCAGCAGCGGCAGCGCGCGCAGAGCGGTCTCCAGCGTGTCGGGCCGCACCGGCAGCGGCACATAGGTGCCGCGCAAGCCGTATTGCGCAATCCAGTGGCTGTGGATCAGCGGCGAGCGCGAATGCGCCACCGGCCAGCCCATCACGCCGGCCAGCACAAAAGGCTGGGCGTGCTCGCTCACGGTTCTACAGCGTGTCGGTGAAGCTGCGCAGCTTGTCGCTGCGGCTGGGGTGCTTGAGCTTGCGCAGCGCCT
>CANFHZ010000103.1 GCA_947446885.1 Comamonadaceae bacterium | reverse complement strand
TGCATGGCAGCCACACCCCGCTCCACCACGCCGCCCGACGCGGTACCGGCAAGCCCGCGCCACCCGGCGTGCAGGGCCGCCACCTGTTCACCCGCGCGGTCGCACAACAAAACCGGCAGGCAATCGGCCACCTGCGCTGTGCAGGCCAGGCCGGGTACATGGGTCTGCGCGCCGTCGGCCTGCAGGCCATCCGGCGTACCGGTATCGGCCTGAATGACCGCTACACCATGAACCTGGTGGAGAAAAATCGCCCGTGCGCCCAGGGCAACACCGAGCTGTGCACGATGGGCAAGGACCCGCTGCGGATCGTCGCCCACCCGCTCGCCCAGGTTAAAGCTGTCAAAGGGCGCCGGGCTGCCGCCGCCCAGGCGGGTGGTACACAGTGCCCGCACCCGCGCGGGTGCGGGCCACTGCGGATACAGCCAGTGCGGCTTCGGGCTGGGGGTGGAATGGGCGGCCTGCATGGGAACAGCATACCCAAAGCCCCAAGTTGGTGGCGCGTTACCTGAGCCCGTTACCATCCCGCACACCACAACCCAGAGCACGCAGGAAAGCCAGCCATGATTTTGGAAATTGCCGATATCCGCATACACCCCGGCCAGAACGCCGCATTTGACGAAGCCATCGCACGGGGTCTGCGCACCGTCGTATCCGGGGCCAAGGGTTTCCGTACCGCTTCAGTCCACCAGTGCATGGAAACTCCCGAGCGCTATGTGCTGCAGATCCAGTGGGACACGCTGGAGGACCACACCGTGGGTTTCCGTCAATCTGAGGCGTTCACGCAGTGGCGGGGCATCGTGGGGCCGTTTTTCGCAGCGCCGCCGCTGGTTGAACATTTCCGCGTGCTGCTCGACGGCATCTGAGTCCCGCACCATGCGCCAGCCCATCCTATTTTGCAAAACCTGCGGTGCAGCTGCGCGCTACCGGATACCGGACGACGGAGACACCAAAGAACGCGCGGTCTGCACCGCCTGCCATCTGGTGCATTACGAAAACCCGCTCAACGTCGTCGGAACCATTCCGGTTTGGGGTGAGCAGGTTTTGTTGTGCAAACGCAATATTGAGCCGCGCAAAGGCAAATGGACGCTACCCGCCGGTTTCATGGAGTTGCAGGAAACCACGGCCGAAGGCGCCGCCCGCGAAACGGTGGAAGAAGCCGGTGCGCAGTTTGAACTGGGTCCCTTGTTTTCGCTGATCAATGTCGCACGGGTCGGGCAGGTGCATTTGTTTTACCGCGCCGAATTGACCAGCGCGGCCTTCGACCCGGGTACCGAGACCATGGAAGCACGGCTTTTCGCGGAGGCCGATATTCCCTGGGGCGAACTGGCTTTCCACACGGTTCAGGAGACTTTGCGCCGCTTCTTCGCCGACCGCGCAGCAGGACACTTCGGCTTCCACGCCCTGGATATTTGAGGGCAGGCGCGCATGCTGCCCTGCTACGTGCTGCTGGATCTGGAGACCACGGGCGGCAATGCCACGGTCGACCGCATCACCGAAATAGCCGCCGTGCGGGTGGAGAACGGCGTGGAGGTCGCACGCTGGAGCACCTTGGTCAACCCCGGTGTGCGCATTCCGCCTTTTATCCAAAGCCTGACCGGCATCAGCGACGCCATGGTCGCCACAGCCCCTGCCTTTGATGAAGTCGCGCGGCAGTTGCTGGATCTTCTTGATGGCGCGGTTTTGGTGGCCCATAACGTGCGCTTTGACCACGGATTTATCGTCAACGAGTTGCAAAGGCTGGAGCGCAGGCTGCAGATCAAAACCCTGTGCACGGTGCGGCTCTCACGCGCGCTGTACCCGCAATTCAAAAGCCACGGGCTGGATGCGATTCTGGCGCGCCACGGCATGCAGACGCTGGCCCGGCACCGCGCCATGGGCGATGTAGAAGTCGTACTGGCCTGGTTGGACATCGCGCGCGCCGAATTGGGCAGCGCTGCCTTGGCGCAGGCTGCCCAACATTTGCTGCAAGGCAGCGCCAGCCTGCCGCCGCAGCTGGAAACCGCGCTGCACGACATCCCCGATACGCCGGGCGTCTACCTCATGTACGGCGAAGGCCCGCTGCCGCTGTACATCGGCAAAAGCGTCACCATCCGCAAGCGTGTTCTCTCGCACTTCCAGGCCTCGGCCCGGGTGGCCAAGGAAATGCGCCTGGTGCAGGAGGTGCGGCGGGTGGAATGGCGCGAGACCGCAGGCGAACTGGGCGCGCTGTTGCTGGAGTCCCGATTGGTCAAGGAAATGCAACCCGTTTTGAACCGGCGCCTGCGCAGCGAAAAACAGCTGTGCGCATGGCGGCTGGCGGACGATCCGGCAGCCCGGCCCTTGCTCGAACTGGTACGCATGGATGAGGTCGATGCCAGCGGGCTGGCGCAGCTCTACGGGGTGTACCGCAGCAAGCGGCAGGCGCTGGAGTCTCTGCGCGAACTTGCCGACTCGAACGCGCTGTGTCCCCAGGCACTGGGCTTGGAGTCCGGCAAGAGCGCGTGTTTTGCCTGCCAGATCGGCCGATGCAGAGGCGTGTGTGACGGACGCGAGAGCCCGCTGGTGCACCACCTGCGCCTGCAACTCGCCCTCTCAGCGCAGCGGCTACAGGCCTGGCCCTATCCCGGGCGCGTAGCACTGCGTGAACACGACGCCCGCAGCGGACGCACCGATGTCCATGTTTTCGACCAATGGTGTCATCTTGCGACGGTGCATGACGAGGGGGATATGGACAGCGTGCTGGATAGCCGTCGCCACGCTGCACCACTGGCCTTTGATCTGGACACCTATCGCCTGCTGCTCAAACGCCTGCAGAACGCACCCCGTGACAGCGTAGTGCCACTATCCGATGCGGCGCAAAGCAGCGCGGACTAGCGCTTTTTGCGGCCGCCTTGCTTGGCTGCAGCCGCGCGTTTGCCCGCCGTACGCTTGCCAGCCGGTGCCGCGCTTGGATCCACATCGCGGGCCGACGCGCGCGCCGCACTGGCCGAGCGTTTGCCCGGGACTTTGGCCGAAGCCTTTGCCGCCGCCCCACGCTTGGCTGGCGGACGCGGGGACGTGGCACTGCGCTCGCCGCCTTTATCCGGCAAGGCACGGACGGCTTCGGCCAGCGCATCGGGCACCAGCCGGAAATCGATCTTGCGGCCATCGAGATCCACCCGGCTGACCTGGATACGCACACGCGTGCCGATGGCGTAGCGCATGCCGGTGCGCTCGCCGCGCAGCTCCTGGCGGGCCTCGTCAAAGCGGAAGTACTCGCCACCCAGCTCAGTGATGTGGACCAGGCCCTCCACGTACATCGCATCCAGGGTCACGAACAAGCCGAAGCTTGTGGCTGCGCTAACCACGCCGCCGTATTCCTCGCCCAGGTGCTCGCGCATGTATTTGCATTTCAGCCAAGCCTCCACATCGCGGCTGGCCTCGTCAGCCCGACGCTCGTTGGCGCTGCAATGCAGACCCGCAGCTTCCCAGGCTTGGCCTTCCGCGTTCGATTTCTTGGGCTTGATAGCCGGATCCGCGACCTTGGAGGACAGGCTTTTTTCCAGGCGGCGGGCCAATTTGGCATGGGCCTCACCGGGCGTGGGCAGCGCGGGCAGGCGGTATTTGTTTTTTTCAAGAACCGCCTTGATCACCCGGTGCACCAACAAATCCGGGTAGCGGCGGATGGGGCTGGTGAAATGGGTGTACGCGTCAAACGCCAGACCGAAATGGCCGCTGTTGTGCGGCGTGTAGATCGCCTGCTGCATGGAGCGCAGCAACATAGAGTGGATTTGCGCAGCATCCGGGCGGTCTTTGGTAGCTTGCGCGATGTGCTGGAACTCGCCAGGCTTGGGGTCGTCGCTAATGCTCAAGCCCAGGCCAATGGCCTTGAGGTAGTTGCGCAGAATTTCTTTTTTCTCAGGCGTCGGACCCTCGTGGACGCGGAAAAGCCCGGGGTGCTTGCTGACAGCAATGAAGTCAGCGCTGCACACGTTGGCGGCCAGCATGGCCTCTTCAATCAGCCGGTGCGCCACGTTGCGGGTGCGGGGAACAATTTTCTCGATACGGCCGTTGTCGTCGCAGACGATCTGGGTCTCGGTGGTTTCAAAATCCACCGCGCCACGCTTCTGACGCGCGACCAGCAGCGACTGGTACACCCCGTGCAAATTCAATAGATGCGGCAGCAAGGCCTTACGACGGGTCGCTTCGGGTCCGCGTGTATTCCCCAGAATTGCGGCCACCTCGGTATAGGTCAGGCGCGCCTGGCTCCACATCACGGCAGGGTAAAACTGGTAGGCCTGCACCTCCCCTTCCAAGCTGATGAACATGTCGCAAACCATGCACAAGCGCTCCACCTCGGGGTTGAGCGAACACAAGCCATTGGAGAGTTTCTCCGGCAGCATCGGAATCACCCGGCGCGGGAAATACACACTGGTGGCGCGGTCATAGGCGTCCACATCGATGGCCGATCCGTTCTCGACGTAGTGGCTCACGTCGGCAATCGCCACGAGCAAGCGCCAGCCTTTCACGGCGCTCTTGCCCCGGCCTTTGCTGATCGGCTCACAGTAAACCGCGTCGTCAAAATCGCGGGCGTCTTCGCCATCGATGGTGACCAGCGCGATATCGGTCAGGTCGACTCGGTCCGCCCAATCCTGCTCCCTTACCTTGTCGGGCAGCGCGCGTGTCAGGGCCAGGCATGCGGGCGAAAACTCGTGCGGTACGCTGTATTTACGTACCGCGATCTCGATTTCCATCCCAGGGTCATCAACCTCGCCCAGCACCTCGTTGATGCGCCCCACGGGCTGGCCGAACAGAGCTGGTGGCTCCACCAGCTCGACTACGACGACCTGACCGACCCGCGCGGCGCCGGTCGCGCCCTTGGGAATCAGGATGTCCTGCCCGTAACGCTTGTCTTCCGGCGCCACCAGCCAGACGCCACCCTCATGCAAAAGGCGGCCGATGATGGGCTGCGCAGAACGCTCGATGATTTCTACGACCCTGCCTTCCGGGCGACCTTTGCGGTCACTGCGCACAATACGTGCCTTGACGCGGTCTTTGTGCAACACGGCACGCATCTCATTCGGTGGCAAATAGATGTCTGGCGCACCATCGTCGCGGGACACAAATCCGTGTCCGTCACGGTGGCCGAGGACTACGCCTTCGACCTCATCCAATGTGCTGAGGGGGGTGGGGGTGGTTTTGATACAATCTCTCTCTTTCCTGAAAGCCCAGGTGGCGGAATTGGTAGACGCACTAGTTTCAGGTACTAGCGAGTAACTTCGTGGGGGTTCGAGTCCCTTCCTGGGCACCATCAATACCGCGGCACATTCGCCGCATTGTCAGATAAATTTCCCGGAATTTCATGGTGCGTTTGCTTGCTGAAGCACGCGGCGTAGCCTACACGGGTAGTGCGACCAAATCGTGTCCTTGTGTGGCGACGATGCGAGCACGGGTGAATTCCCCGGTCTTCATGGTTTTGCTGGCTTTTTCCGGCGGCAGCAAGCGCACCACGCCGTCGATCTCGGGCGCATCCGCATAACTGCGCCCCACTCCGCCTTTTTTCCCAAGGCCGGGCGCGGAGTCGACCAATACCTGCATATTGGCACCGACCCGCTTTTTTAATTTTTCCGTGGACACCTGCTCGGCTACTTCCATAAAGCGGGCACGGCGCTCCTCACGCAGTTCGATAGGCAACATACCGTCCAGCTGATTGGCCTGCGCGCCGTCCACCGCGCTGTAGGCAAAGCAACCCGCACGGTCAATCTGCGCTTCGCGCACAAAAGCCAGCAGGTCTTCAAACTCCGCCTCGGTCTCACCGGGAAAACCGGCGATAAAGGTACTGCGCACCACAATCTCGGGGCATTCCTTGCGCCACTGGGCGATCCGCTCCAGGTTGCGCTCGCCGCTGGCCGGACGCTTCATGCGTTTGAGCACGTCCGGGTGACTGTGCTGCAGCGGAACATCCAGATACGGTAAAACCAGGCCTGAAGCCATCAGCGGCACCACCGCATCAACACTGGGATACGGATACACGTAGTGCAAACGCACCCACGCGCCAAAAGGCTGCGCCAGCTCACCCAGCTTTTGCACCAAATCCAGCATGCGGGTCTTGACTGGCTTACCGTCCCAAAACCCGGTCCGGTATTGGACATCCACGCCGTAAGCAGACGTATCCTGGCTGATCACCAGCAGCTCTTTCACTCCGCCCTCAAAGAGAGCCCGCGCCTCGTTCAACACATCGCCGATTGGACGCGACACCAGATCACCTCGCATCGAAGGGATGATGCAAAAGGTACAGCGGTGGTTACAACCTTCGCTGATTTTCAAATACGCATAGTGGCGCGGCGTGAGTTTGATTCCAGCAACGCCAAACGACGCGGGAACCAGATCCAAGAACGGATCATGCGGCTTAGGCAAATTCAGATGCACCGCGTCCATGACTTCCTGGGTGGCATGCGGCCCGGTTACTGCCAGCACTTTGGGGTGCATTTGCCGGATCAAATTTTCACCATCGCCCGCGGTTCTCGCGCCCAGGCAACCGGTCACAATGACCCGCCCGTTTTCCGACAAGGCCTCACCGATGGTGTCTAGGCTTTCCTGAACCGCCTCGTCAATAAAACCACAGGTGTTCACAATCACCAGGTCCGCGCCCGCAAACGTTTTGGTCGTCTGATAGCCCTCCGCGCTCAATTGCGTCAAGATCAGTTCCGAATCGGTCAGCGCCTTGGGGCAGCCTAGACTGACAAAGCCAATGGTCGGTGTAGACCGCTGTGCCGCGTCAGCGGCCATGGGGAGGTTGGACATGAGAAAGGGGCAGCACTAAGCCAGCAGGTGCTCAGCGCTTGGGGGCGAAAGTCGACAGGAATTGCTCGGTCTGTTTCTGCATGTGCTCCTGCATCTGCAAAAACACGTTGTTGCCCAAAGGCGCCAGGGGAGTGGCAAGGGCTGCGGGAATCACGGTGCGCTGCAAATCCATCAGCGACTGCATGTTTTTTTCCAGGTACCCGCCCATGAAACCCTGCATGGTGTTGCCATAAAAGCGGATGATGTTTTCCAGAACCGGGGCCGTGAACATCGGCGATCCGCCCGCTTCTTCTTCCAAAATGATTTGAAGCAAGATGCTGCGGCTGATGTCTTCAGAGGTTTTGGCATCCACTACCGAAAACGGCTCACTGTCCATCACCAGTTGCTTTATCTCGGCAAGAGTGATGTAACTGGAAGTTCGTGTGTCATATAGACGTCGGTTAGGATATTTTTTGATCACCCGTTGCGTCTGCGGCTCCGACCCGGAAGGCTCCCGGATTTCGGGATCAGGCGGAGGAACGAACTTGGGCTTGGACTTGGGCATGGATGAGGCTATAGGGCGACTTCACGCTGCGGGAAGCTCGTGTGTATTGTAGGCGGTGAGGTGACCCAACAACCATGAATCGCCCCGTGCCCCGCAGGATTATGCGGATAGCGGGGGAATGGGCAGGCGGCTTACGCAGCCTCGGACTTGGCTTTGAGGGCCTGGTCGATTTGTTCCCGGCAGGCCAAAAGTTCAGACTCGCTCATATCCGCGAATCGCGAAACCGAATGACCAAAAACAAGATGGGTGCCCAGCATCACTTCTAAATGCGCCACCGTCTGCGCCCGCGGAATTGACTGCCCGAGCAGCCATTTACGGACACCTTCAGAGGTCACCTGGATCTGAAACTTACTTGCATGTTCCAAATCCCGGGCAATTCGCGCAGCAGAGACGCGCGCACCGTATTTGGCCTTGATCGCTTCTTGCAAGCGCTTTGCAAAATTATTTTGGTCCAACGTCGTTCCTTTGAAAATGAAGTCCACAAATTGTTGCAGACATTTTATCGAATTACAAGCTTCCGAAAAAATTATATCTATTTCAATAAATTAAAGCCCCTCCGGCCTGATGGCACGGTCCCGAACGACCGCAAGGCCGTGGGAATTCAAAAAAGGGGGTGGTAGGCGCAATTGGACTCGAACCAACGACCCCCACCATGTCAAGGTGGTGCTCTAACCAGCTGAGCTATGCGCCTGTTGATGTCTACCGGGTTGGGATTCTATCAGTTGCATGGCTGCGAGATAATCTCGCGAACACCCGCGTACTGAACAGTGTGAACAATGCGTGGGCTGGCTAACCCCTTAAGGACTCACCCATGGACATTGCAGGCAAAGTTTTCATCGTTACTGGCGGAGCATCGGGCCTGGGCGAAGGTACAGCGCGCGCCCTTGCCGCGCATGGCGGGAAAGTCGTCATTGCGGACATGCAAACAGAGAAGGGCGAAGCCATTGCCCGCGATATCGCCGGTGCCTTTGTCCGCTGCGATGTCAGCAACGAGGTTGACGGCCAAGCGGTGGTTGCCAAAGCGGTGTCCATGGGCAAATTGATGGGGCTGGTGAACTGCGCCGGCATTGCTCCTGCAGAAAAAACAGTTGGCAAAAACGGCGCACATGTTTTGGCCAATTTCAATCGCTGCATCACCGTGAACCTTATCGGCAGCTTCAACATGATCCGGCTGGCGTCCGAGGCCATGTGCGCCAACGAACCCGAAGCCACCGGCGAGCGCGGCGTGCTGATTTCGACCGCGTCGGTAGCAGCCTATGACGGGCAGATCGGCCAGGCGGCTTACAGCGCTTCTAAAGGCGGCATTGTTGGTATGACGCTGCCAATCGCCCGCGACCTTGCACGCAACGGCATCCGCAATATGACCATCGCCCCGGGAATCTTTGGCACTCCCATGCTGTTTGGTATGCCGCAGGAGGTGCAGGATGCGCTGGCGGCCGGCGTACCTTTTCCATCGCGCTTGGGAACACCG
>CANFHZ010000102.1 GCA_947446885.1 Comamonadaceae bacterium | reverse complement strand
TTGAGCCATTTTTTCCAACCCCAGAACCACTCCGCGGGGTCGGCAAACACCCACTGCCCACTCTCCAAATGCAGGATGCGAAAGATGTAGCTACCGAAGGCGTCCAGATGGTCCCACAACGTGGTCGGCGAAATTTCCGCCACGCGGCTGGACACGGCCACGCACAGCACCAATAACAGCATGCCTGTCCACCCGGCGCGGCGTTTTTCCACCCCCGCCTGCAAATACGCGTGGTGCAGGGCCTGCAAAGAGCCTGAAGCCGGGTTGTCAGACAGCGGGATGTGCATGGGGTTTGCGCGGGCTGGCACTCCGGCGCCCCATCAGGCGGCGCAGAGTGTCCGTCTCCACACTAAATCGGCTTATTGCTTCTTGCGCAAGGTGTCGACAAACTTGTTGAGCGCCACCACCGGCAGGTAGGCTTCGTGGGTCACCGGCTGGAAGGGCTCAAACTTGCCGTCGGACAATTTGTCAAATGCTGCCTTGTCTTTCTTGGGTGCATCAAAAACGGCTTGTTCGATCTTCTTCTTCAGATCGGCCGGCAGGCTGTCCAGGTAAGCCAAGGGCGAGTTGACGATTTGATCGGACTTGAAAATCACCCGGAAGTCTTCCTTCTTGACCAGGCCTTTGTCGGCCGCACGGGTCAATTCCGTATCGTTGTCGGCGTACCAGGCGTTGGCAGCAACGTCCACAGTCCCTTGGCTGAGCGCCACCACGGCGTTGGTATGGCTGCCGGTGTAGACAACCTTGCCAAAGAATTCTTCGGGGTTGATCTTCATATTGTCCAAAGCCAGGCGGGGCACGTTATTACCCGATGTGGAATTGGGGTCCACCAGTCCGAGGTTTTTGCCTTTGAGGTCGGCCATGGTTTTGTAGGGGGAGTTGGCCTTCACGTAGAAAACCGAGTAATACCCTTTGGTTCCACCCTTGCCGATTTCCTGGGCGAAGGGGGTGATCTTGGCGCCGATCATGCGGGCGCGGGCGTAGGAGGCCGGGCCGTAGTAGGCAATGTGGATCTGTTCGGCGCGCTGGCCTTCGATCACAGCGGCGTAGTCGGCTGCGATTTTGATCTTGACCGGCACACCAATTTCACGCGACAAATAGTCTGCAAAAGGACCGTAGCGGTCCATGACCTGGGATGCGTTTTCTGCAGGAATGGACGCAAAAACCAACTCAGGGTACTTGGATTTCCAGTCCTGGGCCTGGGCGGAGACCATCAGGGCGGCAGAGGCGGCCAATGCGAGGAGTACGCGACGATTCAACATAGCTAGGTCCTTTAAGGGAGTGGGAACGAAAGTAAAAAGAGAAGAACGGGAAGGGTCAGGCCACATGGGCATGGCCGGGAAACTCCAGAATCTCAGCCGTGTACTGCCCGGGGGCGGACATGGTCTGCGTGGCTTCAAGGCCGTAAAGCTCCTGGGCTAGGGTGTCGCTGAGCTGCGCGGGTGTGCCGTCAAATACAACCCGGCCTGATGCCATGCCCACCAGACGGCTGCAATAGCTGCGTGCAATATCGAGTGAATGCAAATTGCATAAAACCGTAATACCCCAATCGCGGTTGATTGCTGCCAACGCATCCATCACCAGTTGGGTGTTGCGCGGGTCCAGCGACGCAATTGGTTCGTCGGCAAGAATAATCTTGGGCTGCTGCATCAGTGCGCGGCAGATGGCGACGCGCTGCTGCTGACCGCCAGACAACTGGTCGCAGCGCTGGGCTGCAAAGTCGGCCATGCCGAAGCGGTCCAGTGTCTCCAATGCTGCGAGCTTGTCGGTATCACTCCAGGCGGTCAGCAGCGCGCGCCATGTGGGAACCGATGTCAAACGCCCCATCAGGACATTCGTCAGAACATCCAAACGCCCGACCAAATTGAACTGCTGAAACACCATGGCGCAGTCACGGCGCCATTCGCGCAGGCTGCGGCCCTTGAGCGCGGTGACCAGGGTGGCGTCGTATTGAACGGTTCCGTGCGTGGGTTCATTCAATCGGTTGATTAAGCGCAGTAACGTGGATTTGCCCGCGCCCGAACGTCCAATGATGCCGACAAAGGAGCCGCCCTCTACCGTAAGGGACACCGCGTTCACCGCGAAAGTGTTGCCAAAATGCTTACTCAGATTGTGGATAACAAGGGTGTTCATGGCGAAGTGCTGTTTACCCCTGCACGAACGCAGGAGCTTCACGCAGCTTAGAAAGGCTTGATGTCAGCCGGTTGACTGAACCGTGACATTTGCAAGACCCGTCGCCCCGAACTCAGGCGACCCGCACACCGGCGCGCCACACCGCGCGCACGATGCCCTGCTGCCGACCTTCCGCGCGGGAAACAGTGCGGATCTGGATCAGGTCGGCGCGCAACCCTGCGGCAATTTCGCCTCGGTCCTGCAAGCCGATGCAGCGCGCCGGATTGCGTGTCACCAGCGCAACTGCTTGGGGCAGGGTCAAACCGGCTACTTCGGTCAAGCGCAAGGTTGCCGACAACAAGCTGCCCGGCACATAGTCTGAAGACAAGATATCCATCAAACCCAGGCGTGCGAGCTCGGTTGCCGAGACGTTGCCGGAATGTGAGCCACCGCGCACCACATTGGGCCCGCCCATGATGGTGACCATGCCATGCGCGTGCGCCGCCTGCGCGGCTGCGACCGTGGTGGGAAATTCGCTGACGCTCGCACCTTCCGCGTAGGCCTGCTCGACATGGGCCACCGTGGTGTCGTCATGGCTGGCCAAGGTAATGCCGTGCGCTTTGCAATACGCTGCGAAGAATGCCCGGTGCGGCTGCGCATAGCGAATTTGGTCTTCTTTGGCCTGGGCCACGCGGGCATCAAACTTGGCCTGGCTCCAGCCTTTTTTGCCGCTGAAGTAAATCCAGGCGTGCTGGATGTTCTCCCACTGGCGCTGGCCGGGCGTGTGGTCCATCAAGGAGACCATGCGAACCAAGGGGTTCTCTTTGAAGGGCTCAAACAGCGACAAGGTATTGGGTGCCGGCAGCTCACAGCGCACATGCAAAAAATGCTCTGCGCGCAAAAGATCCCGCTGGCTGAACTCGGCAACATGGGCCAGTACCGAGTCCCATTCGCTACCGCGCACGCTATCGGGGTCGGCCTCGCCCACACCCAGGGCGTCGAGCACGGTGGTGATACCCGAGGAGGCAATTTCGGCATCGTGGGCCAGCAAGGCCGGGGCATCGTCCCAGCGCACAGCCGGGCGCGGCATGAGGTGGCGCTCGAAATTGTCGGTGTGCACTTCCACCATGCCGGGCCAAAGGTAGTCGCCCTCCAGGTCGATGGCACCGGGCAAGCTGCTGCTGCCGGTATCCACGCTGCGGATGTGTCCCCCCTCAAGATGCACGCTGCCGCGCACGACTTCATTGGCGAGAACCAGTTGGGCGTTGGTGAAAATGGTCATAGCTGCGCTGCTGAAAACAAGGGGTTAGGAAGAAGGCGCTTGCATGGCCACGCTGCGCGACGCGACTGCGGTTGCAACCGCTGGGTCGTGGAAGATGCCGACGATGCCCACGCCCTGCTCACGCGCTGCGCGTATGAGTTCAATCACGGTGTCGGTGTTCTGGGGATCCAGAGAAGCGGTCGGCTCATCCAGCAGGAGCAGCGGCCGGGTGCGGATGAAGCTGCGGGCGATATTGATGCGCTGCTGCTCGCCGCCCGAGAACGTGGCGGGTGGCAGCTGCCACAAAGAGGCAGGAATGCGCAAGCGGGTCAACCATCGCGCAGCCTCCGCGCGGGCGGCCACGGGCTCCATATGGGGCTGGCCATCGGAGCCCCGCTCCAGAAGGGGTTCGGCCACGACGTCGATCGCGGCGACCCGGGGAATCACGCGCAAAAACTGGCTGACATAGCCCACGGCGCTGGCGCGCAATTGCACGATGTCACGCGGGCTGGCCTGGGTGATGTCGACCATGCTGCCGTCCACCGCGCGCAAGCCAATACGGCCCGCGCTAGCCTGGTAATTGCCAAAAGCCAGTTTGAGCACGGTGCTCTTGCCCATGCCCGAGGGGCCGCTTAGGCGCACACATTCGCCAGGCAGCACGCGCAAGCTGAAATCGCGCAGCACATCCAGCACGGTCTGGTTTTGCAGGTGCAGCACAAAGCGCTTGTGCACGCCTTCCATCTCCAGTAAGGGGCTTGTCATGCTCATGGTGGCAGCACCGAGGACACCAGTAATTGGGTATAGGGATGCTGCGGGTCATCCAGCAGCTGATCGGTAAGGCCCGACTCGACGGCATGGCCGCCCTGCATCACCACCATGCGCTGGGCCAGCAGGCGCGCTACCGCCAGATCGTGGGTGACGACAATGGCGGCGAGCTGCATCTCCCGGGTCAGCATGCGCAGCATGTCCAGCAAGCGCGCCTGCACCGACACATCCAGCCCCGAGGTCGGCTCGTCCATGAACACCAGACGCGGCGCGGTGATCAGATTGCGGGCGATTTGCAGGCGCTGGCGCATGCCGCCGGAAAACGTATCGGGCCGGTCGTCGATACGCGCCGGGTCAATTTCGACCCGCTGCAGCCAGTCCGCCGCCTGCTCCCGCAAGCGTCCGTAGTGCCGCTGGCCCAAAGCCATCAGGCGCTCACTGACGTTGGCGCCGGCCGAGACATTCATGCGCAAACCATCTGCCGCGTGCTGGTGGACAAAGCCCCAGTCGGTGCGGGCCAGCAGGCGGCGCTGGGCCTCGGTCATGGCATAAATATCTTGCAAGGTGGTGGCCGATTCCGCGCCGTGGTGCACGGCGAATTCAACCGTGCCACCGCTGGGCGCGTGCCGTGCGGCAACTGCATTGAGCAGCGTGGACTTACCCGAGCCGGACTCGCCCACCACGGCCAGCACCTCGCCCGGCCATAAGTCAAAGGAAATGCCGCGCACCACTTCGCGCGCGCCATACGCACAGCGCAAATCCCGCACGCGCAGCAAGGGGGACTGGCTCATAGCGGGGTATCTGCGTTCGCCGCAGCTGCCTGGGTCTTGGCGCAGTAATCGGAGTCTGAACACACGAACAAGCGAGCACCCTGGTCGTCGGTGATCACCTCATCCAAAAAGCTGTCGCGTGCGCCGCATATGCCGCAGGGCTGGTCCCAACGCTGCACCGAGAAGGGGTGGTCCTCAAAGCCCAGGCTTTCCACGCGGGTGTAAGGGGGCACTGCGTAAATGCGCTTTTCGCGGCCCGCACCAAAGAGCTGCAGCGCCGGGTTCATGTGCATCTTGGGGTTGTCGAACTTGGGGATGGGCGATGGCGCCATGATGTAGCGGCCATTGACCAGCACGGGATAGTCATAGGTGGTGGCAATCTGTCCGAAGTGCGCCAGGTCCTCGTACAGGTTGACATGCATGAGGCCGTATTCCTGCAAGGCGTGCAGCTTGCGGGTCTCCACTTCCAGCGGCTCCAGGTGCTGCATGGGCTCGGGGACGGGCACTTGGTAGACCAGTATTTGGCCCTCTCGCAGCGGCGTCTCCGGAATACGATGGCGGGTCTGGATGATGCTGGCTGCCGTGGTGTCGGTGGTCACCTCCACGCCGGTGGTGCGCTGGAAAAAGCGCCGGATATTGACGGCGTTGACCGTGTCATCCGAGCCTTGGTCAATGACCTTGAGCACATCACTAGAACCGATGATGGAAGCCGTGACTTGGATGCCGCCCGTGCCCCAGCCGTACGGCAGTGGCATTTCGCGCGAACCAAACGGCACCTGGTAGCCGGGGATCGCCACGGCCTTCAAAATGGCCCTACGGATCATGCGCTTGGTGCGCTCATCCAGATACGCAAAGTGGATGTGTGGATCACGCATGGGCATCACGCTCCGTATCCGGTTCCGGGCCCTTGTCCGGGCGTGCCATGGCCGCACGCATCTTGCGCACCAGCTCCAGCTCGGACTGAAAGTCCACGTAATGCGGCAGCTTCAAATGCTGCACAAAGCCGGAGGACTCCAGGCTGTCGCTGTGCGACATCACAAACTCGGGCATTTGCGCAGGGGCCGTGACTTCCTCGCCCAGCTCCTGCGCGCGCAGGGCGCGGTCCACCAGGCTCATAGCCATGGCCTTGCGCTCGCTGTGGCCAAAAGCCAGGCCATAGCCCCGGGTGAACTGGGGCGGCTCGCTGTGGCTGCCTTTGAACTGGTTCACCATCTGGCATTCGGTCACGGCGATGTCGCCCAGAGAAATTTCGAAGCCCAACTCCTCGGGCACCAGACACAGCTCCACGGTGCCAAAGCGGATCTCGCCCACAAAGGGGTGGCTCTCTGCATAACCGCGCTGGGTGGAATAAGCCATGGCCAGCAAAAAGCCTTCGTCGGCGCGCGAGAGGTTCTGCAAGCGCGCACTGCGGTCAGCGGGGAAGCGCAGCGGCTGGCGGGTCAGGTCAAAGGGCTCGGGGTCGCCTTCTGGCACAGCCTGGTCTTCGACCAGACCTTCGTGGTTGAGCAGGTCGATCACGCGGGGCGCAGCTTCAGGGGGCGCTGGTACCGCAACAGGACCCGGGCTGGTAGCGGACGCGTCGGCCTCAGCCGCAGCACCCGTTGCCAACAGACCGAAGTCCAGCAGACGCTGCGTGTAGTCGTAGGTCGGCCCCAGCAGCTGGCCGCCGGGCAGGTCCTTGAAGGTGGCCGAGATCCGGCGTGACAAGGCCATGCGTCCGGTATCAATTGCTTGGGTGTAGCCCAGGCGTGGCAGGGTCGCGCGGTAGGCGCGCAGTAAAAAAATAGCTTCGACCAGATCGCCCGCACTTTGCTTGATGGCCAGCGCCGCAAGCTGGGGGTCGTAGACCGAGCCCTCGGTCATGACCCGGTCTACCGCGAGGCGCAGCTGCGCGCTGATTTGCTCCACATGGAGTTCGGCCAATGCCGGATCGCCACGGCGCTGCTCCGCCAACAGGCGGTAGCTCTGCAAAATAGCGGCCTCCCCGCCTTTGACCGCTACGTACATGCTGCGCCCTTTGCATCACCCGTCCAGCTGATGTGCACACTGCGTGGCAGAGCCAGCAAGGCGTCGTCCGCACAACAATACACATCCACGCCGCAGGGCGCGTGCAGCTGCATGGCCTGGTGTTGCTGCACGAAGTCCGCGCCCAGGCCATCGACCCGCAGCGTCGCCGCATCGCGGATACCAGGGCCGCGCAAGTGCAATGCACCCGCATGCTGCGCTGCCACCCTGTCCCATCCGGCCACCTCGATCACGCAAGTGGCTGATTGGTCCGGGTATTCCGCGCTGCCCTGTTTGAAGCCCGCAAGCGCTGGCAGTTCGGCAAACGAAGCGGCCCAGACAAAATCTGCGGCTGCGCAATCGGCGGTGATCCGGCATCCCGTGTGAAAGCGCAACCATGCAGCAGCCGGTCCCGCCTGCAAGGTGGGCGAGAGCCACAAGGTGCAGTCCTGATCCAAAACCGCCAATAGGAAGCTGGCTGCAGCGCGGCTGCCGACGGGCTGCGAGGGCACTGCGTGGGCCGCCGACAGGCGCATGGTGGTACCGGGGCGGGCGATGGCATCCAGGGCGCAGCGGAATACCGCCTGGCTTTGCGCCGTGATGTCTGCAAAGCCAGGCGCCATGTCCTGCAAACCGAAAGCAGTCATGCAGCATCCTCCTCACCGCGGTCACTGCCAGTCTCACGGGCCACGGTGAAAAACTCTACCCGCGTGGACTGGGTTTGTGCGGCATGTTGCGCCGTCTGCGCGGCGAGCATAGCCTCCAGCGGGGCGATCAAGCGCGTGTGCCATTGCGCGTACAAAGCATCTTCTTGCAGGAGGGCATCCGCCAAAGCCACCAGTACAGCCTGCCGGTGCGAGCAGCCCAGCACGTAGCCGACGCCAACCTGGTGGCTACCGGTGCGCGCAGCATCCGGGCGGATCACACAGCGGGTGACCGTGGCCTCACCCATATTGAAACGCTGGCCGGTTCCACCGGCGCGGGCCCGAACCATGACCAGGCCGGTTTCTGCCGGGCGCAGCCATTGGTGGTCCCCATCTGCCAGGGCCCCCACATGCTGCTCCAGAAAGTCCAGTGGGGCACGCGCCAAAACGGCCAGCCAGTGCTGCCGCCGCGTCGGCTGCGGCGCATGCAGCTCAGCCACCTGCTGCGCTCCGGCAGATGCGAACAGGCAGGTGTAACGCAGTTGAAATTCTTCGCATATAGACTGCTAGCTTAGGTAATAAATGTGTCGTTTGGGTGACGCGCAAGGCCACGCAGCCCGCTCTTGTCAGCCTTTTTTGGAGTCTATCCATGTACCGCCACGCTGCATATTTTGCGCCGCACCAAGATCAGCTTTTGGCCGAACTCGGTGGGCAATGGCTGGGACGTTGCGCGCTAACGCGGCGTGCACTTGGGGCACCGTCTTTTCAGGAAATCGCCAGTGCCAAGCTGGGCCAGTACACCGCAGCGGCTACGCGCTATGGCTGGCACGCGACGATGAAAGCGCCATTCACCCTCAAGGCCGGACTGCCCGTGGATGCCATCCCCGAGGCGTTTACCAACTTTGCACATTCCCAGGAGGCGATTACCCTTGCGCCGCTGGTGCTGCGCAACATGGGCGACTACCTGGCTTTGCTTCCAAGTGAGCCATCCGATGCGCTGCAGGCCTTGGCTTTTGCGTGCGTGCGCGCCCTGCATCCGCTGGCGGCACCCTTGACCGCGCAACAGCTGGCCCAAAGGCGACAAGCGCGGCTGAGCCCGGAGCAGGACGCGATGCTGCTGGAATGGGGCTATCCCTTTGTCGGAGCACAATTTCAGTGGCATATGACGCTGACGGGCTCGATGCATGCGCTGCCGCCCGCCGACGTGCAGCAGCTGCACGAGGCCGCCATGCAGTGGTTTGATCCGGTACTGAACCGCCCGATTACGCTGGATGCCATCAGCTGGTTTGTCGAGCCCTATGCCGGAGGTGATTTTTATGAGGTCCAGCGCTTTGCGCTCTG
>CANFHZ010000101.1 GCA_947446885.1 Comamonadaceae bacterium | reverse complement strand
TTTTGTGGTGTTTTGCTGGCCACCAGAATCAGCCATTCGTAGTAGGTTTTTTTGCTGTCCTTGTATGCATCCGACCAGCTGGCCGTCAAGCAATACACCTCTTCCGCGCGGGCCTTGTCGGGAGCCGAGAGGCCGGCTTGCGGGCAATTGGGTCGGGTGGCCGGGCTGTCGATGCGGTACACCTTGTTGTCATCGCTGGGCAGCCAACCGAATAAGGCCAGGTGGGCGGGTTCTGTGCTTGTAACCTCCAGCACAAAATCGTCACCCGGGTGGAAATTTTTGCGCAGCACTTTCTCGCGTTGCCGGACTTCCCGGCGGGCGTCCGGCACCAGAAAATATATCGCCGCCCCGACCTGAAACCGGGGGTCAGGCTTGCGGGTCGGCACCACCACGTCCACATCAAGCGTGAGCACGCAGGCCCAGGAATTGGAGCCGCGCGGCATGGCCTCAGCGCGCGCAAGCTCTTTCACCCCCCGGATATCACCTTCGATGACCGACCAACTCATTTGGTTGAATTCGCAGCTGTCATCGGTCTTACCCGCGGTGGAGCGGCACAGCATCTGCTCTTCGGTGGACATGAGCTCACCCAGCACCTTGGCAATTGCCCGGCTTTTGGCCCGCTCTTCCGCGCGCCGGCAGGCTTCATTCTGGGAGACCTCGCCGCCCCAGGAATACTCTTCCGTGACCTGGACGGCCTGCGCGGTGCCGAGCGCGCATACCAGGGCCAGGAAAAGGAACGATCGCAGTTGGGCTGTCAGCATGGTGGAAGATCGAATAGCCATAAGCAAAGACGGCGGGGTTCACGCAACACACGGGTCTGGGCACGTGTGGCCGGGTCTGCAGCAGACCCAGCGGCCCTTAGCCTTTCAGGCCTTGGGCGATTCGCCCGCCGCCCGCTCTGCTGACTCCAGGGTGTTGACCAGCAGCATGGTGATCGTCATCGGGCCTACGCCGCCAGGAACGGGGGTGATGTAGCTGGCCACTTGGCGCACGCCGTCAAAGTCGACATCCCCGCACAGCTTGCCTTCGTCATTGCGGTTCATGCCCACGTCCAACACCACGGCGCCGGGCTTGACCATGTCTGCAGTCAAGACATTGCGCTTGCCCACAGCGGCCACGATCACGTCGGCTTGCAGGGTGTGGGCCTTGAGGTCAGGCGTGGCGCTGTGGCAGATCGTGACCGTGGCGTTTTGTTGCAGCATCATCATGGCCATGGGTTTGCCCACGATGTTGCTTCGCCCGATAACGACTGCGTGCTTGCCGCGCAAGGTGTAGCCGATGCTCTCCAGCATCTTCATGCAGCCGTAGGGTGTACAGGGCCAGAAACCGGGCTGGCCCACCATCAGCGCCCCGGCGCTGGCGATGTGGAAGCCGTCCACGTCTTTTGCCGGGCTGATGAACTCAATAACCTTGTTGGCGTCGATGTGGGCGGGCAGGGGTAGCTGTACCAGGATGCCGTGGATGCTGGCGTCGTGGTTCAGGGCATCGACGCGGGCCAGCAAGTCGGCCTCGGTCATGCCGGCGTCGTAGCGCTCCAGTACCGAGTGCATGCCGACCTCGGCGCAGCTTTTGACCTTGTTGCGCACATAGACCTGCGAGGCGGCGTTTTCGCCCACCAGAATCACCGCCAAGCCGGGTGTCACGCCTTGGGCTTTGAGCGCCGTGACGCGCTGCGCAACATCGGTACGCAATTTTGCAGACAGGGCGTTCCCGTCTATCAGTTTGGCGGTAGCTTGGGTCATAGGATTTCTCGGTTGGGTGGTAGGTGCAAGGGCTTTAGCCGCAAGATGGTGCCGCGTTCAGCTTTGGCCGGAGCGCGCGGATGCGGAGTTTCCCAGCGCACATGCGACATGCGCCCGTCCTATTTCGGACGCCGCGTGGGCTCACGATCCGACAGATCCCGCTGTTTTACCAGGCGCCTGTGCCAGCGCGATACGCAGCAGGTCAGCCACGGTTTTTGCACCCAGCTTTTCCATGATGTTGGCGCGGTGCGCCTCAACGGTTTTGATGCTGATGTTGAGGTCGTCGGCGATTTGTTTGTTCAAGCGCCCGGCCACGATGCGTTCGAGCACCTGCGCCTCACGGGTGGTCAGCTTGGCCAACAGGGATTCGCGGTTCAGCGTGGTCTGGTACTCGGCAAAGTTGTCCCGCGCGATGGAGAGCATGTGTTCCACCAGCCGCACCAATTCTTCTTCGCGAAAAGGCTTTTGCACAAAGTCCACCGCGCCTTTTTTCATGGTCTCTACCGCCATAGGCACATCGCCATGTCCGGTGATGAAGACGATGGGTAGCGGCGAGCGCACATCGACCAGCCGGTTCTGTAAATCCATGCCCGACATGCCGTCCATGCGGATGTCCACAATCAGGCAGGCCAGTTCGCGCGGGTCGTAGCGGCTGAGAAAAGATTCTGCCGAGTCAAAGCAACGCACCCGGTAGTCTTTGCCTTCGAGCAGCCATTGGAGCGAATCGCGCACGGCTTCGTCATCGTCCACCACAAAAACGGTTCCTTTTTTGGGGATCAGGCTCATGGGTGCAACTCAGGGTTAAACGGTGGAACGGACGCGCTCGACGCCGGGTTTGGTCGTGTCCAGCGGAATCCAAAAAGCAAATCGGCACCCCAGGACAGCCGAACCATTGTAGATGTTCTCCGCCTGGATACGCCCGTGGTGCGATTCGATGATGGAGCGGCACAAACTCAAACCCATGCCCATGCCGTCTGACTTGGTGGTGTAGAAAGCTTCATAGAGGCGTTCCATCACACCCGGTGCGATGCCCATTCCGGTGTCGCTGACAGCGAACTGCACCACGGTCTGGCCCTCGGCTTGCATCAGGCCGACCCGCAAGTCCACCGTGCGCTCTTGGGGTGGCCGGGCGGCGCTTTCAATCGACTCAACCGCGTTGCGCAGCAAGTTGATCAGGACCTGCTGGATCAGAATGGGGTCTACCCGCAGTGGTGGCAGATTCGCTGCCACGTAATGGTTCAGGCGCACGTTGAATCGCCGGGTTTCCAGCTCCGCCAGCTCCAAGGCTTCGTCCACCATGTGGGTCACCGAGGAGGCGGCCAAGTTAGGCTCGCTGCGCTTCACAAATTCACGGATGCGCTGAATGATTTGACCCGCACGCTGCGCTTGCCGCGTGGTTTTTTCGAGTGCGCCGAGTAGCTCTTCTTCGCTGATCTGCTGCGCTTTGATGCGAGAGACCATGCCCAGACAGTAGTTGTTGATCGCGGTGAGCGGCTGGTTGAGTTCATGGGCCACGCTGGACGCCATCTCGCCCATGGTGATCATCCGGCTTGCCGATTGGGCGCGTTCGGCTTGGATGGCCGCCTGTTCTTCGGCCATGCGGCGGGCCGTGATGTCGGTGGCAATCACCATCTGTGCCAGGCGTCCGTCAACCCAGCTCAGATAGCGGGTGCGCACTTCCAGCCATTTGTCCAGTGCCGGTATGAAAATTTCGGCGTTCTCGGCCTCATGCTCGGTGACCGAGGCCACCGGAAATCCAGCCAGCGAGTCCACGTTATCGCCAGACTCGTCGTTGCTGCGACCGGGCGCAACACCGGCTTCGGCGGCAAGTTGCAGGTGCCCTGAGACGTGCGCGTGGAACCATTGCCGGTAGGTCTTGTTGGCGAACAATAATTCGTCGCTACCCAGCGGTGCCACGGAAATCGAGGCTTCGAGCGCCTCCAAAACCGTGGTGAAACGCCGGTGCGCACGTGACAGTTCTTCACGTATGCGGTTGGGCTCGGTGATGTCGGTCATCGAGGTCACCCAACCCGTTTGCGTGCCGAATGCGTCAATCAATGGGGCCACATACAAGCGCGCATCAAACACATTACCGTCGCGCCGCTTGACCCGCACCTGCACGCCACCCGGCTGGGTCTGGCCGCTGAGTTCTTTGGCTAACAGCTCTTGCAAATTGGCGCGGTCTTCATCGGGCCAATAGGGGAAAGGCGCGCGCTGGCCCACCAGTTCGCTGTCGCTCCATCCTGTCATTTGGCAAAAAGCCGCGTTGACGAAGGTGATGCGACCCTGCAAGTCCATCGCGCGCATGCCCGTCAACATGGAGTTTTCCATGGCCCGGCGGAAATTGGTTTCTGCCACCAGCGCCTGCTGGGTGCGCAAACGCCTGCGCGTGTGGCGCCAGTTGGCCACCAGCATCCAGCCGGTAAGCAAACTCAGCGCCCCGACCAGCCAGAACAAGCCGCTGCCCACCACGCCCAGCGACGCCCGATACGCCTGGGCGCGCAGGGTAAGCTCATTTCCAAGGGGTGCGACGTGCAGCGCAAAGCTGTTGGGATAGCTGATCCATTCGGGCAAGCGGCTGCTGAGCTTTTTGGTATCGGGTCGCACGCCCGCCAGCACGCTGCCTTTGGCATCGGTGAGGGACACCGCATAGCGCGCGGTAATTTCGGTGGGAATTCCATACCGGTACAAACCGTCTACCGAATACTCGGCCATCAGCGCACCGCTGAATTTGCCGGGTTCCCGCAGGGGAATCACCAACTGCAACATGGGCGCATAGCTTTCTTTGCGCACAGCTTGGAAATAAAAGGGCCCACGGGTCGTTCGGGCGCGCATGAACAGCTGGTCGTGGTCGGGGTTAGAACTCAGAGGGGTGTTGGCCTGCGGCTTGGCGTTCCAGACCGAGGCCGATCCTGCGGCGGCGCGGACCCGGCGGTTTTCATCCACCCAGGCCAGGCCCTGCACCTCCGGATACCGGTTGAGCACGACGTTGATGCGCATGCGCACCTCTTCGGCGCTGGCTTCGCGGTTGGCGATTTCGCGGCCCAGGCGGCTGAGTTGTTCCTGCCGCTCAGAAAGGCGTTGGCGCAGGGACTGCTGGGCAAATTCGACGTCCCGCTCAATCGCTTCCTGGTCACGGTTCATCTCCTCAACCCGCAGGTAGGTCAAGGCAGCCACGATCGCCAAAAAGAAGACGAGCACCGAGGCCATGGGTGCCAGCATGGCGAGGCGATCCTGGCGCGTGGGATTCAGATCCATCCACCACCGCCGGATCTTGCCCACCAGGGGCCATCGCAGGCGGAGGTTCATAGTGGATGCGCAATACGTGGCATGGGCGGAGTGTAGGTGAGGGTATTGCGGTGCAAGAACGGCGCTGAAAACCCCATTTTTCCGTTATATGAAATCATTTCCCGTTATACGAAACATCATACTTTTGTGCGACACTCGTTACCGCCATATAACCACCAGTTCAGGAGACTGTGATGTCCGTTTCAAATTCAGGCGACGCGCAAGCACTTCCCTTTCAAATCGGTTCCGATATCGATGCGCAGGAGACACGCGAATGGATGGACGCGCTCTCCGCCGTTATCGACGCTGAAGGTCCCGATCGCGCCCACTTTTTGCTCGAACAATTGCTAGAGCACGCCCGCCAGAAAAGCATTGATATGCCTTTTTCTGCGACCACTGGCTATGTCAACACGATTGAACCTGAACACGAAGAACGCTCGCCCGGCAATTTGGAGATGGAAGAGCGGCTGCGGGCCTATATGCGCTGGAACGCCATGGCCATGGTGGTCAAGGCCAACCGGCATGACCCGGCCGATGGCGGCGACCTCGGCGGGCATATCGGATCGTTTGCCTCGCTGGCCAGTTTGTTTGGCGCGGGCTTTAACCATTTCTGGCACGCCGAGAGCGAAAACCACGGCGGTGACTGCCTCTATATCCAGGGCCACGTGGCACCTGGCGTGTATGCGCGTGCCTATCTAGAAGGCCGGTTGAGCGAGGAGCACCTGTTGCATTTCCGCCAGGAGGTGGACGGCAAGGGCCTGTCCAGCTACCCGCATCCCAAGCTCATGCCCGAGTTCTGGCAGTTCCCCACGGTGTCTATGGGTCTGGGGCCGCTGATGGCGATTTACCAGGCGCGCTTTTTGAAGTACCTGCAAGCCCGCGGCATTGCCAACACCGAGAACCGCAAAGTCTGGGTGTTCTGCGGCGACGGCGAGATGGACGAGGTCGAATCGCTGGGCGCCATCGGTCTGGCCGCGCGTGAGCGCCTGGACAACCTGATTTTTGTCATCAACTGCAATTTGCAGCGTCTGGATGGGCCGGTACGCGGCAACGGCAAAATCATCCAGGAACTGGAAGGCGAGTTCCGCGGTGCGGGCTGGAACGTCATCAAGCTGATCTGGGGCAGCAGCTGGGACCCGCTTTTGGCGCGCGACAAAGATGGCGCTTTGCGCAAGGTGATGATGGACACGGTCGATGGCGACTACCAGGCCATGAAAGCCAACGATGGCGCCTACGTGCGCAAGCATTTCTTTGGCAAGCACCCCAGCACTGCCAAGATGGTGGAGCACATGAGCGACGAAGAGATTTTCGAGTTGCGTCGTGGTGGCCATGACTCCAAAAAAGTCTACGCCGCCTACCACCAGGCCGTGAACCACAAAGGCCAGCCCACCGTTTTGCTGATCAAGACCATCAAGGGTTTTGGCATGGGCAAAAGCGGTGAGGGTAAAAACAATGTGCACCAGACCAAGAAGCTGACCGACGAAGACATCAAAGCCTTCCGCGACCGTTTCAACATCCCCATCCCGGACAGCGAGTTGTCCAAGCTGCCCTTCTACAAACCGGCCGATGACACCCCCGAAATGCAATACCTGCACGAGCGGCGTAAAGCGCTGGGTGGCTATTTGCCGCATCGACGCGCCAAGGCCGATGAACAGTTCACCGTGCCTGCGCTAGATACCTTCAAGGCGGTGATTGAGCCCACCGCCGAGGGGCGTGAAATCTCCACCACCCAAGCCTATGTGCGTTTCCTGACCACGCTGCTGCGCGACAAGGCCATCGGCCCGCGCGTGGTGCCGATTCTGGTGGACGAAGCCCGCACTTTCGGCATGGAAGGCCTGTTCCGCCAGATCGGCATTTACAACCCCGATGGACAGCAATACACCCCGGTCGATAAAGACCAGGTCATGTATTACAAGGAAGACAAGCAGGGCCAGATCCTGCAAGAAGGCATTAACGAAGCCGGCGGCATGAGCAGCTGGATTGCTGCAGCCACCAGCTACAGCACCAGCAACCGGATCATGATTCCGTTCTACGTGTACTACTCCATGTTCGGCTTCCAGCGCATCGGCGATCTGGCCTGGGCGGCTGGTGATATGCAGGCACGCGGCTTTTTGCTGGGCGGTACCTCGGGGCGCACCACGCTCAACGGCGAGGGCCTGCAGCACGAAGACGGTCATAGCCACATCCTGGCCGGCACGATTCCCAACTGTGTGAGCTACGACCCCACGTTCGCGCACGAGGTCGGCGTCATCCTGCACCACGGCTTGAAGCGCATGGTGGAGAAGCAGGACAACGTTTTCTACTACCTGACGCTGCTGAACGAAAACTACGCCATGCCCGGTCTAACCCCCGGCACCGAAGAGCAGATCATCAAAGGCATGTACCTGTGCAAACCCGGCGCGGCACCGGCCAAGGGCGGCAAAGCCGCCCTGCGCGTGCAACTGCTGGGCTCGGGCACCATACTGCGTGAATCCATCGCGGCGCAGGAACTGCTGGCGCAGGACTGGGGTGTGCAGGCCGATGTCTGGAGCTGCCCCAGCTTCAATGAACTCACCCGCGACGGCCAGGATTGCGAGCGCTTCAACATGCTGCACCCGCTGGAGACGCCGCGTGTGTCCTTTGTTGCGCAGCAGCTCGGCGCGCACAGCGGCCCGGTTGTGGCTTCGACCGACTACATCAAAGCCTACGCCGAGCAGATCCGCCCCTTTATCCCCAAGGGCCGCAGCTACAAAGTGCTGGGCACCGACGGCTTTGGCCGCAGCGACTTCCGCAGCAAGCTGCGCGAACACTTCGAGGTCAACCGCCACTATGTGGTGGTGGCCTCCTTGAAGGCATTGCAAGAAGACGGCTTGGTGAGCGCCGAAACGGTCGCACAGGCGATAAGCAAGTACGGCATCAAGTCCGACAAGATCAACCCCTTGTACGCCTAAGGCAGCGGGAGACACAGCATGGCAAGCATAGATATCCAGGTTCCCGACATTGGCGACTTCGACGAAGTCACCGTCATTGAACTCATGGTCGCGGTGGGTGACACCATACGCGCCGAACAAAGCCTGATCACCGTGGAGTCCGATAAGGCTTCGATGGAAATCCCATCCTCCGCGGGCGGTGTGGTCACCGCGATCAAGGTCGCGGTGGGCGACAAAGTCAAACAGGGTTCGCTGGTTTTGACGGTGGAAGCCGCCGCAGGTGCTGCAGCCCCCGCACCGGTGGCCGCACCAGTGCCTTCAGTCGCTCCTGCAGCAGTAGCCCCCGTGGTCGATGCCCCTGTGCCATTGGCCGCACCCGCCACCGCGCTTGCTGCGGCTGCAGCTGCACCGCTTGCGGCGCCCGCAGCGCCTGCGCTGGCCGCTGCCGCCCCTGCCCACGCACCCGGTGCCTCGACGCTGGGCTTGCCCCATGCATCGCCCTCTGTGCGCAAGTTTGCGCGTGAACTGGGTGTGCCACTGGAAGAAGTCAAGGGCCAAGGCCCCAAAGGCCGCATCACCCTAGAAGACGTGCAAGGCTTTACCCGCGCTGTGATGAGCGGTGCCACACAAACCCAGGCGCAGGCGGCCAAAGCCCCGGCGGGCGGTGGTGCTGACGGCGCGGCGCTGGGCCTGATCCCCTGGCCGAAAGTTGACTTTGCAAAATTTGGTCCCATTGAGCGCAAGGAGATGGGACGCATCAAGAAGATCAGCGGAGCCAATCTGTTGCGCAACGCCGTGATGATTCCGGCTGTCACCAACCACGACGACGCAGACATCACCGACCTCGAAGCCTTCCGTGTGTCGACCAACAAAGAAAACGAGAAGTCGGGCGTCAAAGTCACCATGCTGGCGTTCTTGATCAAAGCCTGTGTGGCTGCACTCAAGAAGTACCCTGAATTCAACAGCAGTTTGGATGGTGATGCCCTGGTCTACAAAAACTACTGGCAC
>CANFHZ010000100.1 GCA_947446885.1 Comamonadaceae bacterium | reverse complement strand
GTAGTCGACGGGCTGCGCAAAGCCCTGGACGAGATGCAGCAACAGGCACCGGCGGGCGTGCGCCTGACGCAGATCGCCGATGGCTCCCGGCAAATCCGGGTCTCGGTGGACAACGTACGCCGTACGCTGATTGAAGGCGCATTGTTGACCGTGCTGATTGTTTTTTTGTTCCTCAACAGCTGGCGCTCGACCGTGATCACCGGGCTGACGCTGCCAATTGCCATTGTTGGCAGTTTTTTATTCATGTACCTGCTGGGCTTCACCATCAACATGATCACGCTGATGGCGCTCAGCCTGTGCGTGGGCCTGCTGATTGACGATGCCATTGTGGTGCGGGAGAACATCGTGCGCCACATTGCCTTGGGCAAAACGCCGTACCAGGCGGCGCTGGAGGGCACCGAGGAGATCGGGCTGGCGGTGCTGGCGACCACGTTCTCTATCGTCGCCGTGTTTTTGCCCATCGGCTTTATGGGGGGAATCATCGGCAAGTTTTTCCACGAATTCGGCCTGACCATCGTGGTGGCCGTGGTGATCTCGATGTTTGTGAGCTTCACGCTGGATCCCATGCTCTCCAGCGTCTGGCACGACCCCTCGCTGGATGCCCAGGGCGCGGGCCGGGCCACGGGCTGGTATGGCAAGACCTTTGGCCGGGTGACGGGCTGGTTTGACCGCGCCACCGACGCCCTGGCCAGCGGCTACCAGGAAATTCTGCGCTGGGCCCTGCTGCACAAAATTACAACCGTGCTGATGGCGATTGGCATTTTTGTGGCCAGCGTGGCTCTTGTGCCGCTGCTGGGAACCGAGTTTGTGCCCAAGTCGGATTTCTCGGAAACCTCGGTGAACTTTTATACGCCGGTAGGCTCGTCGCTGGAAATCACCGAGGCCCGGGCGCGGCAGGTCGAGGGCATCATCCGCAGCTTCCCCGAGGTGCGCTATACGCTGACCACGATTAACACCGGCAACGCGCAGGGCAAGATGTACGGCAGCACCTATGTGCGCCTGCAAGACAGGCAGTTGCGCCAGCGCGGTATTGAGGAAATTGCAGCCCTCCTGCGCGACCGACTGCGCAGTGTGCCCGGCGTCACCGTCACGCAGGTCGGTCTGGGCGACTCGGCAAGCGGAGCCAAGCAAATCCAGTTTTCGCTACAAGGCCCGGACGGGCGCGAGCTGGAGCGACTGGCCCAAACGGCCATGCCTTTGCTGCGGCAGGTGCCAGGGCTGGTGGATCTGGATTCCAGCGCCAAGCCGGACAAGCCCACGCTGGAGGTGCGCATCAAACGCGCCGTTGCCGCAGACATGGGATTGGGATTGGCACAGATAGGCAACAGTCTGCGCATTCTGGTGGCGGGCAAAACCGTGGGCACCTGGCGCGCGCCCGACGACCAGACCTATGACGTGAACCTGCAACTTGATCCGCAGGCGCGCATGCAGCCCCAGGATATGGAGCGCCTGCCCTTCACCATTGGGAGCAACGCCGATGGCAGCAGCCGCGTGGTACGCCTGAGCCAGGTGGCACAGGTCGTGGCCGCCACCGGCTCCAACCAGATCAACCGGCGCGCACTGCAGCGCGAGGTGTCCATCAGCGCCAACGTCAGCGGGCGCTCGGCCGGCGAGGTGTCGGCCGACATCCGCAAAGTCATGGACAACATGGCCCTGCCCGACGGCTACAGCTACCAGTTCAGCGGCTCCACCAAAGACATGGCTGAGTCCTTCTCCTACGCGATCTCGGCGCTGGCGCTGGCGGTGATCTTCATCTACATGATTCTGGCCAGCCAGTTCAAAAGCTTTTTGCAACCACTGGCTTTGATGACCGCGTTGCCACTGACGCTGATCGGAGTGGTGCTGTCGCTGATGGCTTTTGGTTCGGCCATTTCCATGTTTTCGGTGATCGGCGTGATCATGCTGATGGGCCTGGTCACCAAAAATGCGATTTTGTTGGTCGACTTTGCCAACCGCGCCCGCCTGGACGGTATGGAACGCACCGACGCCTTGCTGATGGCGGCGCGGGTGCGCTTGCGCCCGATTCTGATGACCACCCTGGCCATGATTTTCGGTATGGTGCCGCTGGCTTTTGCCCTGAGCGAGGGCTCTGAAATGCGCGCTCCGATGGGGCAGGCGGTGATTGGCGGGGTGATTACCTCGTCCCTGCTGACCCTGGTGGTGGTGCCCGTGGTGTACTGCTATATGGACGATGCGGCCCGCTGGAGCCGCCGCCTGCTGGGTTTACCGGCCCAGGCTGTACCTGAAAAGGTATGATGCCCAAGGCCAGGGACGCCCTGGTTTTCCGCGCGTTTCCATTCGACTCTCTATGCACATCACCGATATCCGAACCGCCCGCTTCAACATGATTGAGCAACAGATCCGGCCATGGAACGTGCTGGACAGCAGCATCTTGGACGCGCTCAGCGTGGTTCGGCGTGAAGATTTCGTCCCCGAAGAACACCGGGCCCTGGCCTTTGCCGATATGGAATTGCCCATAGGCCACGGCCAGTACATGCTCGCGCCCCGGGTGGAAGCCCGTATGTTGCAAGACTTGCACCTAGAGCCGACCGACTCCGTGCTGGAAATCGGCACCGGCTCGGGCTATATGGCTGCGCTGCTTGGCCACCGCGCCCACCACGTGGTCTCCTTAGAGATCGAGCCGAGCCTGGCAGATGCCGCCCACCACCGGCTGCGCGAGACCGGAGTGCGCAACGTAGAAGTCCGCATCGCGGACGGCTCGGCCCAAGTTGGCGGCGCTACGGGCAAGATCGAAGGCGGCCCCTTCGATGTGATCGTGCTCAGCGGATCGGTGGCGCAAATTCCGACCGCGCTGCTCCAGCAGTTGCGTGTGGGCGGGCGTCTGGCCGCCATTGTGGGCGACCTGCCCGTGATGCGGGCGACTTTCGTGCGCCGTAACAGTGGCAGCGACTTCACAAACACCCAGCCCTGGGATACCGTAGCGCCCCGGCTGCTCGGTTTTCCCGAACTGCCGCGTTTTCATTTTTGATAGGCGTTCACCGAAAGCCCCCCATGCCACAGACCCGTGCACCATTCAATCGCCTGCTGCTGTGCACTCTGATGGGGCTGGCACCGGGTTTCAGCGCGCAGGCGCAAAGCCTGCTGGAGCTGTACCAGGCCGCGCAAGGCTATGACGCAAGCTACCAGGCGGCACAGGCCCGGTTTGATGCCACATCGGCCAAGTCGGAACAGGTTCAAGCGCTGTACGCGCCAGTGGTCAGCCTGCAAGGCACCGTGAAGCAAGACTGGCAGCAGAGCAAAACCTACACCGACACCTATGACGCCACCGGCGAAAAATACGAAACCAACGGCGCACTCAGCCTGTCGTTCAGCCAGACGCTCTACAACCGCCAGAACGAACTTTTGCTCACATCCGCGCAGCGCAGCGCAGCGCTGGAAGAGCTGACACTGGTCACCGCGCGCCAGGATTTGATGGTTCGGGTCAGTAGCGCCTATTTCGACGTGCTGGCAGCGCGCGACAGCCTGGAATTTGTCCGTGCCCAAAAGGCCGCCGTTGCGGAACAATTGGCGGCGGCCAAACGCAACTTCGAGGTTGGCACCACCACCATCACCGACACCCGCGAGGCCCAGGCCAAGTTTGACCTGGTAATCGCGCAGGAAATCGCTGCGCAAAACGAACTGACGGTCAAAAACAGTCTGCTGGACCAGTTGGTAGGACGCAGCAACCTCAAACCCAAAAGCCTGCGCTTACCTCTGCAATTACCCGCTGTGCTGGGAACTGACAACGAATGGGCTGCGCTGACCGAGCAGTATTTGCCCCAGATCCAGAGCAAGCGCACCGAGCTGGAATTGGCGCGCATTGAAACCGAGAAAGCGCGCGCCGATACCTCACCCACCGTGTCCCTGACCGGCTCATTGGGCAAAGGGTTTTACCCCTTTGGTGGCTCCAACAGCTCCAACGACACCACCGGCGTCAACACCTACACACGCAACCGCGATTCGCAAACCGCATCGATGGGCATTGTGGTCAACATTCCGCTGTTCACCGGCACCGTCCGTTCTGCCAAGCTGCGCGAGACGCTGGCGCAGGAAGATAAAACCCGCAACGATCTTGAAGCCGTCAAACGCAACGCCCAGCAAGCAACCCGCACGGTGTTCTTCGGCTTGCATTCACTGGCCGGTCAGGTCAAAGCTTTTGAGGCGGCCGAGGCCTCCAGCCAAAGCGCCTTGGACGCCAACCGCTTGGGCTACGAGGTGGGTGTGCGGATCAATATTGATGTGCTCAACGCCCAAAGCCAGCTCTACGACACCAAAGCCAAGCTGGCCAAGGCACGCTACGACATGCTGGTCAACAACCTCAAACTGCGGCAATCCGCAGGCACCCTGGCTGAGAGCAACCTGGAAGAAATCGACGGGTTGATGGTTAAGTAAAACCTGGCCTTGAGGCCAGCAAGGCATCCACGGTACGGCGCACCGCGCCACCCGATTCCGCCGCAAAGCCCAAGGCACGCTGGCGGCGCACACCCGGATCCAGCGCCAGCAGCGCAACAGCCTCCAACAAGGCCGCAGGCATATCCGCCGCCCGTACTGCAGCGCCGGCAGCCTCGGCACGTTCGGCGATCTCGGCGAAATTGAAGGTGTGCGGCCCCATGACCACGCTGCATCCGCAGGCCGCTGCCTCGATCAAATTCTGCCCCCCCAAGGGCGCAAAACTGCCGCCCAGCAAGGCCACATCGGCCAGGCTGTAATACAGCGCCATCTCGCCCAGGCTGTCGCCCAGCAAGACCGCGTCGGGTTCGGCAAGCCAGTCGTGGAGATCTGCGCACGCACTGCGGCGCGCCAAGGTCAGGCCCGCCTGCCGTACCGCATCGGCGACAGCCTCAAAACGCCGCGGGTGGCGTGGCACCAGCAGCCAGTGGCAATCGGGCATGCGCCCCCGCGCGGCCTGTATGGCCTGTAAGCACATGGCCTCCTCACCTTCGCGGCTGCTGGCCAACATCAGCACGGGCTTATGCAGGCGGCTGCGCAGTGCGCTACCCAGCGCCACCTGCGCAGCATCCGGGCGTGCGTCGAATTTGAAATTGCCCGGAACGCCGCGTACCGGGGCATCCAGTGCACGCAAACGATCCGCATCGGCAGCGCTTTGGGCCCAGACACCGGCCAGCGCGCTAAAGGCCGGTCCGCTCAGCCAGGACGCACGCTGGTACGCCTGCAAGGATGCTGCACTCAAGCGGGCATTCACCAGATACACCGGAACCCCGGCTTGTGCGCAGCCCGCCAGAAGCTGCGGCCACACTTCGGTTTCGATCAAAAGGCCCATATCCGGCGCGGTGTGCTGTAGAAAACGCCGCACCGCGCCCGGCGAATCCCAGGGTTGCCAGACCTGCACATCACCGGGCTGCAGCAGGGCCGCACCGGCCGCGCGCCCGGTAGCGGTACCGTGGGTGAGCACCAGGCGCATGCCGGGGATAGCGCTCCGCAAAGCCGCCACCAACAGGGCTGCGGCCCGGGTCTCGCCCAGCGACACCGCATGCACCCAGACCCGCAGACCCGGCCCCTGCGCAGCAGCACCCGGCACATCGGCGGCGTAATACCCGAAGCGTTCAGACACTCTATGGGCATAGAGCGGTTCGGCACGGGCGCGGCGGCGCAGTCGCCAACGTAGCAGCGGGATCACAGCCCAGCACACAACGCCGTAGATCGCCAACGCGAGCCGCGCAGACAAAGCAGCGGGGGCCTTCACATCGGCTCCTGCGGACGGGTGGCCCACACCGTATTCCAGGCCTCCAAGACCGCCGCCACATCGGGCGCAGTACTGCCACCGACCGCAAGCTGGTGCGCGCAGTCCACCGGGCCGGCCCGCCAAGCACGGTCCTGGCTGAAAATTTGTACATGCGGCAAGCCCAGCGCCACTGCGATGTGGCTGAGGCCCGAATCAACGCCCACCACGCCCACACAGGCAGCCATGCGCCGTGTCACATCGGCCAGCGATTCGCGCGGCCAGACGCTGGCCTGCGGCCCCCAGGCCTGCGCCAAAGTCTGGGCGCGCGCCAGTTCCGCGTTATTCGATTGGGGCAAGGCCAAGGCAAAGCCTTGTGCGATCAGCTGATGTCCCAGCGCGAGCCAGTTTGAAGGACTCCATTCATTGTCGGCGCGCGTGGTGCCATGGGCAAAAACCACGGTCTGGCCGGGAGTGGATACCGGCGGCAGCAGCCAACGCAGCGCCGCAGGCTCCTGCGTGCTGTAGCCCAAGGCCAAAGCGGCCAGCAGGCGGTAGCGCGCAACCGCATGGATACGCTGCGGCATGGGAAAACTGCGGCCCAACAACCAGCGCACCGGCCACTCGTAAGAACAGGCGTCGCTGCCATTGGCGTAGCTGGCGCTGAAGCCGCCGGGACGCAGCCGCGCCTGCCGCGCCACCAGCGCCGACTTGATAAGACCCTGGAAGTCCAGCACCACGTCATACGCATCGCTGCGTAAATCGCGCAGAAAGGCTGCGCGTTCACGGCGGGTGACAGGGCTCCAGCGCGACGTGCGCCAGCGCCGTTGCGCGACTGGGATCACACGGCGCACGCCGCCTACCAAGGCGACCAGCGGGGCAAAGGCTTCTTCGACCACCCAATCGATGTGCGCGTCGGGAAAGCGGCGCAGCACATCCTGCACTACCGCAGCGGTCTGCACCACATCGCCCAGCGAAGAGAGTTTGACGATGAGCAGCTGCAATGCCACGCGCGGGCCGGTCAGTGCGCCGCGGTCTGGATCTGCGCGCCAGGCTTGACCTCGCGCAGCAGCGCCAGCATGGCGTTCTCAATGCGCTCCAGCGCAGCCTGGGTATGGCCCTCAAAGCGCAGCACCAGCACCGGCGTGGTGTTGGAGGCGCGCACCAGCCCGAAGCCGTCCGGCCAATCGACGCGCAAGCCATCGATGGTGTTGACCACCGCAGGTGCCGCAAAGGCTGCACGCGCGACCAGCTGCGCCACCACGGTGGGTGGTTCGCCCTCGGCGCACAGCACATTGAGTTCGGGCGTGGAAAAGCTCGACGGCAGGCTGTGCAGCAGCGCATTGGCATCGGCGACCTTGCTGACGATTTCCAGCAAACGGCAGCCGGCATACGTTCCGTCGTCAAAACCGAACCAGCGTTCCTTGAAAAAAATGTGGCCGCTCATCTCGCCACCCAGCGGGGAATTGATGGCTTTCATCTGCGCTTTGATCAGCGAATGTCCGGTTTTGAACATCATGGGCACACCGCCCGCCGCCGTGATGGCCGGGGCCAGACGCTGCGAGCATTTCACGTCAAACACCACGGTGCCGCCGGGTACGCGCGACAGCACGTCCTGTGCAAACAGCATCATTTGCCGGTCCGGGAAGATATTCGTACCGTCTTGGGTGACGATTCCCAGGCGGTCGCCGTCGCCGTCAAAAGCCAGGCCGAGTTCAGCATCACTGGCTTGCAAGGCGGCGATCAGGTCACGCAGGTTCTCCGGCTTGCTGGGGTCGGGATGGTGGTTGGGGAAGCTGCCATCGACCTCGCTGAACAACTCCACGACCTCGCATCCAATCGCTCGCAAAATGGCCGGGGCCGACGCACCGGCCACGCCGTTGCCGCAGTCGACGACGATTTTCAAAGGCCGCGCCAGACGGATATCGCCCACGATGCGCGCCGTGTAGGCGGGCAGCACATCCGCGCTGCTGCGCGATCCGCCGCTGCGCAAACGCCACGATTCATCGACCATCATGTGTCGCAGGGCCTGGATTTCATCGCCGTAAATCGCCTTGCCCGCCATCACCATCTTGAAGCCGTTGTAATCCTTGGGGTTGTGGCTGCCGGTGACCTGGATGCCGCTGGCGCACAAGGTATTGGCGGCGAAATACAACATCGGCGTGGTCACCATGCCCACGTCAATCACCTGCATGCCCGCCTCTTGCAGGCCGCGCATCAAGGCCTCGGCCAGTACCGGTCCGCTCAGGCGCCCGTCGCGCCCCACCGCTACCGTGGTTTCGCCTTGCGCGCGGGCTACCGTGCCAAAAGCCCGGCCCAAACCGAGCGCCACCTCTTCGGTCAAGTTGGACGGCACGATGCCGCGGATGTCGTAGGCTTTGAAGATGCTGGGGGATGGTTGCATGCGGAGCTTTGGTAAGGACGGAACTGGGCGCAGCTGGGAACGGGAAGCCCATGCGCCAGCGCATCGATTTTAGGTCGTGGCCCAAAGCCAATGGCCTGCCACGGAGCGCTGGCCTGCGACTGGGTTGGGCAAAGGCCGTTGCGCACGCCCCAAAACATCCAGCGCAATCACGATTTACTAACTATGATTTGCCCATGCCTTCGCTGCGGGTCAGCGCCCGCCATCCCCGTTCCCACCCAACCCGCAGATAGGACCATCCCCATGACAAGCCCCGCCGCCACTGCGCCCATCGTGCGCGCCACCTACAACAGCCCATTGGGTGCCATGACCCTGGCCGCGAGCGCACAAGGCCTGTGTGGCCTGTGGTTCGACGGGCAAGCGCACCAGCCCGATCCGCAGCACTGGGAATTCATGCCCACGCACCCGGTTCTGCAAGCTGCCGCCACGCAACTCGCAGCCTACTTCGCCGCGCAGCGCGCGCGTTTTGATCTGCCGCTGGATCTGTCGCTGGGCACGCCGTTTCAGCAAAGCGTGTGGAAGCGGCTGCGCGCGATTCCCTATGGCGTGACGCAAAGCTATGGCGAGATCGCGCGCTACCTGGAGCAGCCTGCGGCTTCGCGCGCAGTGGGCGCGGCGGTGGGGCGCAACCCGCTCAGTATCATCGTGCCCTGCCACCGCGTGGTGGGCAGCACGGGTGCGCTGACCGGTTACGCCGGTGGCTTGGAGCGCAAGATCGCCCTGCTGCAACTTGAAAAGGCTTTATGAATTTCCCCTTGAAGAATTTTTCGCCGCCCTGGCAGGCGGAGTTTGTGTTGCTCGCAGCCATTTGGGGCGCGTCCTTTATGTTCATGCGCATCGCCACGGTGGAGTTCGG
>CANFHZ010000099.1 GCA_947446885.1 Comamonadaceae bacterium | reverse complement strand
CTCAGGCCACAGCCTGTCCCGCCCCTTGCAACTGCGCGCGGCGGGCGTGGCAGGCGGCTCCAAACGCCGCAAATATGTTTTCGTAAAACGGGTGTTTGGCGGTCTGCCATTCAGGGTGCCACTGTACGGCGTAGGCAAAAGTGTGTGCGTCCGCCACGCCAAAGGCTTCAATCAAGCCATCCGGCGCATGTGCCATGGCGGTCAGGCCGTCCGCCAGCCGGTTGACACCCTGACCATGCAGGGAATTCACCCGCGCGGTCAAGCCCCCAGCCCAATGGGCAAACGGACTGCCGGGCACCAGATGCACCTCGTGCGACAAGCCGTACTGGTCTTCGTAGGTCAGATCCGGGTTTTCGCGGTGGTCGGCCATGCCGTCCACGTGGTGCACCTGCTGGTGCAGCGAGCCGCCCATGGCCACATTGATCTCCTGAAAGCCCCGGCAAATGCCCAGCAGCGGCACGCCGTGCGCAACGCAGGCCCGCACCAATGGCAGCGTCAAATCATCGCGATGCGGATCCAGTGGGAGGCGCGGGTCGCTTACATCTTCGCCGAAATGCGATGGATGCACGTTGGCCGGTGAGCCGGTCAGCAACACACCATGCACCATGGACAGCATGGCGGGCAGCGCGCTGGCTTTGGCCGCCGGGAACAAGACCGGCTCGGCATCGGCTACCTGCTTGAGCGCCAAGGCGTACTTTTCGCCCAAGACGTAAAACGGCGAGCGCTTGCCGTCTTCCCCCAGATAACGCCGGTCTACCGGCAGCCAGACCAAAACAGGTGGCTCATGCATCGTCAACTCTCCAAAAAAAACTCACCGCACCGCTCAGAGCATATCCCGCAAGCGGTGGTAGGCCATGCCAAGGACCAATGCCGGCGTGCGCAGCAGACTGCCGCCGGGAAAATTGCGGTGCTGCAAACGGGCAAACAGGTCCAAGTGTTCGGCTTGTCCGGCAATCGCCTGCGCCGCCATCTGCCCGGCCAGGCCGCTGAGCGCCACACCGTGGCCGCTGAAGCCTTGCAGGTAGTAAATATTGTGGTCCACCCGGCCAAAATCCGGCGCGCGGTTCATACTGATATCCACAAAGCCGCCCCACAAAAACTCCACCGCCACGCCACGCAGCTGCGGAAAAATCCGCTCCATGCGCCGCTGCATCACGCCCTGTAAGTGGGGTGGCGTGGTTTGCGAGTAGCTCACCCGGCCACCAAACAGCATCCGGTGGTCGGCACTGCAGCGGAAGTAGTCCAGCACAAAATTGTTGTCGCAGGCCGCCGCGCCCGTTGGAATCAGCTGCTGGCACAGGGCGCCGCCCAGTGGGGCCGTGCCCAGAATGTAGGTACCCACCGGCATGACGCGCCGGTTAATCGAGGGCGCCACATTCGGGCCGTGTGCCTCCAGGCTGTAGTTGCCCGCCAGCACCGCGAAGTTGGCGCTGACCTGCCCGCCGTCCGTACGGGCGACGAGCTCCGCGCCCCGGCTGAGGCTGCGCACAGCGGAATGTTCAAAAACCTGCACCCCCAGGCTCTGCGCCGCCCGCAGCAGGCCCAGCCCGTACTTCAAAGGATGCAGATGGCCGGAGCGGCGCTCGTACACCGCCGCGCAATAGCGTGGGCTGTCAATCAGGCCACGCACCCCGGGGCCGCGCTGGAAGGTGGAGGCAAATCCGTAATCGCGCTCCAGTTGTGCGAACTCAGCCTCCAGCGCACGCGCCTTGCGTGCCGCATCGGCCACATACAGGTAGCCAAATTGGCGGTCGCAATCGATGCCGAATTCGGCAATGCGCGCATCCACCAAATCCAGCGCCTGCAGCGACATGTCCCAGGCCATTCGGGCCTCGGCGCGCCCCAGCTGCGTCTCGAAGGTTTGCTGTCCCCCGGCAAAACCGGCAATCGCCTGCCCGCCGTTGCGCCCGGACGCGCCGCCGCAGACCCGGCCGGCCTCCAGCACGGCCACCCGGTAGCCGCGCCGGGCCAGCTCGATCGCGGCCGACAGCCCGGAAAACCCGGCTCCCAACACCAGCACGTCCGCCCGGACAGCGCCCTGCACCGGGGGCAGGGGCGCATCGCGCTGCACGCTGGCCTCGTAGTAATTGCGGCTATTGAGTTCGGCATCGCGGCGCAAAAAGGCCGCGCGGCGGCTTGCTGCACCCCACATCAGGGCATTCCTTTGGCCACCTGGCCGCACAGATAGGTCCAGACAAAATGGGCCGCCGCATGACTGGTCAACTCGGCATGGTCATAGGCCGGCGCGACCTCTACACAATCCATACCCACCCAGTTCAGCGCTGCCAGGTCCTCCATCAGGGTCAGCACCTGCGAACTGCTCAAGCCCCCCGGCTCCGGCGTGCCAGTGCCCGGCGCGAAGGCCGGGTCCAGGCAATCAATGTCCAGCGTCAGGTAGCAGGGCCGCTGGCCCATGCGCTCGCGGATGGCCTGCACCACGGCATCCAGCCCGGTACCGTCGCGCCCGCGCAGGTCGCGGGCGGTGTAAATCAGCCCCCCCTGGTCCTGCACGTATTCGCGTGCCGCACGCTCCCCGGAGGCGCGCAGCCCAATTTGGATGGTGTGCGCCGGACTGACCAGACCCTCCTGAATGGCCTCGTAGGTCCAGGTGCCGTGGCCCGAGGGCTCGCCGAAATGGTCTTGCCAGGTATCGCAGTGGGCGTCAAAGTGCACCAGACCCACCGGCCCATAGCGGGCGTGGACTGCCCGCAGCAGGGGCAGTGTGATGGAGTGGTCACCGCCCAAAAACACGCAGTGGTGCTGGGCCATCAGCGCCGCAGCGGTGCGCGCAATAACCTGTCTGACCGCAGGCAGGGAGGCGGCGTTGGGCAGGCGCATATCACCGGCGTCGCCCAATACATCCAGCGGCGAAACGCCAAAAAACGGGTGCAGCCCATCACACAACATCAAACTGGCGCGGCGAATCTCCTGAGGGCCGAAGCGCGCGCCTGGCCGGTTGGTGACCGCGCCGTCAAAAGGCACACCGACCAGCGCAAAGTGCTGCGCCGCCAGCGGCGCCGCCGCCAAAAAACGGTTGCTGTTGTTGGCATATGCAAACTGGCCCAGGGCCGCTGCGCCGGGATCCTGTGAAATCATTTCTGCCACACGGCCTCCTCATCAAGCGCCCTGATTGTGCCTGCCCAAACGAGGCAGCCCCGGCGGGGCCGATGGGATAATCCCGCGCATGACGATCACCTACAAAGACGCCGACGGCATTGCAGGCATGCGCCTGGCCGGACGGCTGGCCGCCGAAGTGCTGGATTACCTCACACCCTTTGTGGTACCCGGGGTGAGCACCAACACACTGGACAAACTGGCGCACGACTACATCGTGGATGTGCAGGGCGGCATTCCGGCACCGCTCAATTACCGTGGTGGCGGCAAAATTCCCTATCCCAAATCCATCTGCACCTCGGTCAACCACCAGGTCTGCCACGGCATTCCCAATGACAAGCAGCTCAAGAAGGGCGACGTGGTCAATATCGACGTCACTGTCATCAAGAACACCTGGCACGGCGACACCAGCCGCATGTTCATCGTGGGCGAAGGCTCGATTGCCGCCAAACGCCTGTGCAGCGTCACCTATGAGGCGATGTGGCACGGCATCCGTATGGTCAAACCCGGCATCCATCTGGGTGATATCGGCCACGCCATACAGCGCTTTGCCGAGGGTCAGGGCTACTCGGTGGTGCGCGAGTTTTGCGGCCACGGCATAGGCCAAGTCTTTCATGAAGAGCCACAGGTCTTGCACTACGGCCGCCCCGGCACGCTGGAGATGCTGCGCGAAGGTATGACCTTCACCATCGAGCCCATGATCAATGCGGGACGCAAGGAAATCAAAGACGGCCCCGAAAAAGACGGCTGGACCATCGTTACCGCCGACCGCTCGCTCTCCGCGCAATGGGAGCACACGGTGCTCGTCACGCCCACGGGTTACGAGGTGCTGACACTGTCCGCAGGCAGCCCGCCGCCACCCGCTTTTGTAGCCCAGGCAGCGCCATCCGCAGCCACGGTCTGAAGCACGGGCCATGAGCGAACTGCGGGCGCTGCGCGACGCTTACCGCCAGCACAAGGCGCTGATCCTGCAGCGGCTGGACCAGCCCACCTTGCCACCGCGGCGCGTGCGCGCCCTGCTCCAGGCACTTTCCCAACACGCCGACACCACGCTGCGCGACCTGGCTGCCCAGGCGCAACTGCCGCCCGAGGTAGCGCTGCTGGCGGTGGGCGGCTACGGGCGCGGCGAGTTGTTCCCCTATTCCGATGTGGATGTACTGATCCTGCTGGACGATGCAGCCGGGCCCGACCATGAGGCCACCTTGCGCTGCGTAGAGCAGTTCGTCAGTAGCTGCTGGGACGCGGGGCTGGAAATCGGCTCCAGCGTGCGGACAGTGGCTGAATGCCTGGCTGAATCGGCCAAGGACGTGACCGTGCAGACTGCCCTCCTGGAACACCGGTTGGTATGGGGCAATGCCCCGCTGGTGGCGCGCTTTGCCGCAACGTTTACCGCGGCAATGAACCCGCACGCTTTTCTGGTTGCAAAAACCCTGGAGATGCGCCAGCGCCACAGCCGCTTTGAAGATACGCCCTACGCTTTGGAGCCCAACTGCAAGGAATCCCCCGGCGGCTTGCGTGATTTGCAGGTGATTGTGTGGGTGGCGCGCGCGGCCGGGCTGGGGCGCAGCTGGGAGGAGCTGTGCGCCAACGGGCTGGCCACGCCTTTTGAGGTGCAGCGCATCGAACGCAACGAAGCACTGCTGTTTTTGATACGCGCCCGCCTGCACCACCTGGCACGGCGGCGCGAAGACCGGCTGGTGTTTGACCTGCAAACGGTGGTGGCAGAACACTTCGGCTACCGCTCCAGCACGCCCGAAGCGGGCAAAGGCGCGCTGGTGCGTGCCAGCGAGGCGCTCATGAAGCGCTACTACTGGGCCGCCAAGGCCGTGACCCAGCTCAACCAAATTTTGCTGCTCAATATCGAAGAGCGCCTCAACCCCACCACCCACACGCTGCGCCCGATCAACGCGCGCTTCAATGACAAAGCCGGCATGGTCGATGTGGTCAGCGACGATCTGTACCAGCGCAACCCGCACGCGATTTTGGAAACCTTTCTGGTCTACCAGACCGAAGTAGGGCTCAAAGGGCTGTCGGCGCGCACCCTGCGTGCGCTGTACAACGCGCGCAGCCTGATGGACGGGCGCTTTCGCAGCGACCCGGTCAACCGCGCCACCTTTATGCAGATCATGGTGCAGCCCAAAGGCATTACCCACGCCATGCGGCTGATGAACCAGACCTCGGTGCTGGGGCGCTACCTCTGGGTGTTCCGGCGCATCGTCGGGCAGATGCAGCACGACCTGTTCCACGTCTACACCGTGGACCAGCACATCCTCACGGTGCTGCGCAACGTGCGCCGTTTTTTCTTGGCAGACCACGCGCATGAGTACCCGTTTTGCTCGCAATTGGCCGCTGGCTGGGACAAGCCTTGGCTGCTGTTTATTGCCGCGCTATTCCATGACATTGCCAAAGGCCGGGGCGGTGACCATTCGCAGCTGGGCACGCTGGAGGTGCGGCGTTTTTGCAAGCAGCATGGCGTGGGAAGGGACGACACGGCGCTGGCCGAATTTCTGGTGCGCGAGCACCTGACCATGAGCCATATTGCACAAAAGTCCGACCTCAGTGATACCGATGTGATCCAGGCCTTCGCCCTGCGGGTAGGCAACGAGCGCTACCTCACCGCGCTCTATCTTCTGACCGTGGCCGACATCCGTGGCACCAGCCCCAAAGTCTGGAACGCCTGGAAAGGCAAGCTGCTCGAAGACCTGTACCGTTACACCGCCCGCATCCTGGGCGGCCAGGCCCCCGACCCGCATGCTGAGGTGCAGGCGCGCAAGCGCGAGGCGCTATCCATCCTGGCCCTGCATGCCCTGCCCCACAGCGCGCACGAAGCACTCTGGAACACGCTAGACGTGGGTTACTTCATGCGCCACGAAGCAACCGATATCGCCTGGCACACCAAGCAAATCGGGCGCGGCGTGGACAGCGCCAGCCCCATCGTGCAGGCGCGCCGATCGGCAGTCGAAGAAGGGCTGCAGGTGATGGTCTACGCGCCCGACCAGACCGAGTTGTTTGCCCGTATTTGCGGCTACTTTGACCAAGCGGGCTTCAGCATTCTGGATGCGCGCATCCACACCACCCGCAGCGGCTACGCGCTGGATACCTTCCAGGTCGTCAGCTCCGTGGGCATGGAAGAGCATTACCAGGCGCTGACCACCATGCTCGAGAACGACCTGGCGCAGACCATCAGCCGCGCCGGCCCCCTGCCCACGCCCACCAAAGGCCGTATCTCGCGCCGCGTCAAAAGCTTTCCTATCGCGCCGCGGGTCACGCTCAAGCCCGACGAAAAAGCGCAAAACTGGCTACTCAATATCAGCGCCAGCGACAAGCTCGGCCTGCTCTATTCGGTCGCCCGCGTGCTGGCCCGCCACCAGGTCGACGTGCTGCTTGCCAAAGTTGCCACCCTGGGCGAGCGCGTCGAAGACAGCTTCCTTCTGCACGGCGCAGCCCTGCAGCACAACAAGGCGCAGATCGCGATGGAGACGGAGTTGTTGGAGGTGTTGGGGGGATAGGGGGTGATCATCCTTCGCCGGGTTAGCGGATGCAGATTTAGATTCATATTTGAATCATAAAGTTCTTTATGGTTCATAATTAACCCACTATGACCCCATCTGCGCAGCGTGTTCTATCCGTGGTCAACCAGCACGCGCTGGCCTTGTTGGGGCAGCGCATCCGCGAAGGCCGCCTGAGCCGCTCCATGACGACAGCCGAGCTGGCCGTGCGCACCGGCCTGTCGCGCTCGCTGGTGCAGCGGATTGAGCGGGGAGAGCCGGGCTGCGCCATCGGCGCGGTATTCGAGGCCGCGGTGGTCTGCGGCGTGGCCCTGTTTGAGCCCGACGCCCCGGCGCTGGAACGCAGCCTGGCGCGCCAAACCGAAAAAATGGCCCTGCTGCCCAAATCAGTGCGGCCCACGCGGGAAGCCGTCGATGACAACTTCTAAGCCCACGGCTCAGGAGGCCTTTGTCTGGGTATGGCTGCCTCAAGCGGGACGGCCAGTGGTCGCGGGCAAACTGACCCAGCGGGCCGACCAGCTCTTTTTCACCTATGGCCGCAGCTACCTGCAACGGCCCGACGCGATGGCACTGTACCTGCCCGAGCTGCCCTTGCAAACTGGCACCATCACGCTGCTGCCTGGCCTGGACATGCCGGCCTGTATCCGCGACGCCGCTCCCGACGCCTGGGGCCGCCGGGTGGTAATTCACCAGCTGCTGGGGAGCAGCGCGGCCAACGCATCAGCCGCAGACCTGAGCGAGCTGGCCTACCTTCTGCAATCAGGCTCCAACCGCATCGGTGCGCTCGATTTCCAAACCACGGCCGACCGCTACGTGGAACGGGAAGACAAACACAGCTCGCTGGAGGCGCTGCAAACAGCGGCGGACCATGTGGAACGTGGGCTTCCCCTCGCACCCACGCTAGCCCAAGCCTTGCTGCACGGGACCTCCATTGGCGGGGCCAGGCCCAAGGTCATGCTCTACGACGCGGGGCGGCAGCGCATCGCCAAGTTTTCATCCAGCGCCGACGTCTACAGCGTGGTGAAGGCCGAGTTTGTGGCCATGCGACTGGCCCAACGCGTCGGCTTGGACGTGGCCACTGTCGAATGGACGCAGGTGCTGGGAAGAGACGTTCTGCTGGTCGAACGCTTTGACCGCGTGCAAAGCGGCAGCCACTGGAGCCGCCGCGCCATGGTCTCGGCCCTGACGATGATGGGCTTGGACGAAATGATGGTCGCCCACGCCAGCTACGCGCAACTAGCCGAAATCGTACGGCTGCGGTTTGATGCGCCGCTGGACAGCTTGCGCGAATTGTTTGCGCGCATGGTCTTCAATGTGCTGTGCGGCAACACCGACGACCATGCTCGAAACCACGCCGCCTTTTGGGACGGCGCGCGCCTGCGCCTGACCCCTGCCTATGACATCTGCCCGCAAGCACGCAGCGGCGAACAGGCCAGCCAGGGCATGCGCATCCTTGGCAACGCACGCGCCAGCCAACTCAGCCTGTGCCTGCAAGCCGCGCCGCAATTCCTGCTGGATGAAGCACAGGCCCGCGCCATCATCGACGCCCAAGTCGCCACCATCCGCCGCGACTTCGACGTCGTCTGCCAGGAAGCGCAGCTAAGCGACGTAGAACGCCGCTACCTGTGGGGCCGGCAGTTTTTGAATCCGTTTGCTTTGTATGGGTGGGGGGATAAGCGGGACTAGGCGGCGGAAAATCGAGCCAAGCAAGCGACATTGAAGCCGCAAAGGCCATAACCAAGGAGTTAACACCTTGAATGCGATCACCGTCATAACCCGCCCCTTCGACATGGCCAACTACCTTGGCACGGAAGAAGGCGTAGCCGAATACTTGCGCCAAGTGCGCGCCGATGACGATCCGGCCGAAATGGCTGCCGCACTGGGCGACATCGCCCGCGCCCATGGCATGACGCAACTGGCCCCACCTTCCGGTATGCCATCGCCTCAGTGCGATCCGGGCGGCTCACATGCCGACCGTCCATCCGGCAAATTCACCGCGCCACATGGACACACCGGATGCACGGCGAACGTGATCCCGAAGTCCTTACCGTAGTCCTTGGAAATCACCTTCTGCGCAAACGCCTTTGGATAGTCAAAAACCGTATCGTCGTCCGGCATCAAAAAGGACAGGTGGCAGGCAAGAATGCCCATTTCGTGCGCCGCAACCGGCTTGTCTTTTTCAAAGAAAAATTCGTAATCCGAGCGACCAAAGCGCCGGGTGTTGAAGCGCGTGGTGACGTTGCGTACATGGGCCAGCCCTTCATTCCAGTGGCTCACACGGTATATCGTGGGGTAAGGGTTTTTAATCACCAGGGTTTTGCAGCTTTGCAGCGCGGCGTCTTGGGCTGCCGTGTCTGGCAATGGTTTGGCCAACAGCGCTTTTTTGCACGCTGCACCCTCCCGGTTTTGCCGCGCCTGCAAATTGCTCCAGTTGGTCACCGGCGTGGTGTCAAAGGCGTATACCGCCTTGATCCGTCCGTCCAAATAGCCGGCCTGCTGCGCCATACCACCGCCCAGTGAATGGCCTGTTG
>CANFHZ010000098.1 GCA_947446885.1 Comamonadaceae bacterium | reverse complement strand
CTGCCATGTGCGACGGGGTCACGCAGGGCAACCCGGGGATGGAGCTGAGTCTTTTTTCCCGTGACGCTATCGCCATGTCCACGGCCATCGCGCTCAGCCACGACGTGTTCGATTCCGCGCTGATGCTGGGCGTGTGCGACAAGATCGTGCCGGGTTTACTGATTGGTGCTTTGCATTTTGGGCATTTGCCGGTGGTTTTTGTCCCTGCCGGGCCCATGACTTCGGGCCTGTCCAACAAGGAAAAAGCCCAGGTACGCGAGCGCGCCGCGCAAGGTTTGGTGGGCCGCGCCGAATTGCTGGCCGCCGAGTCCGCCGCGTACCACGGCGAGGGCACTTGCACGTTTTACGGCACGGCCAACAGCAATCAGATGCTGCTCGAAGCCATGGGCTTGCATGTGCCTGGAACAGCGTTTGTGAACCCGAACGAAGCGCTGCGCGAGGATCTCACCCGTGAGGCCGTGCGCACGGTGCTGGGTGCCGGGGCAGCACCCATTGGCGAGCTGGTGGACGCGCGCTGCATCGTGAACGCCATGGTGGCGCTCTTGGCTACGGGCGGCTCGACCAACCATTTGATCCACTGGGTGGCGGTGGCGCGGGCCGCAGGCATCCTGATCGACTGGGACGATTTTTCAGCCTTGTCCGACGTGGTGCCGCTGCTGGCCCGCGTTTACCCCAACGGCAGCGCCGACGTCAACCAGTTCCAGGCCGCAGGCGGCCCCGGTTTTGTGATCCGCGAATTGCTGGACGCCGGCCTGATGCACCCCGATGTGCGCACCGTGCGCCCGGACGGTTTGCGCGCCTTCACCCGTATCCCGCACCGTGCGGCAACGGGCCAGGGGCTGGCATGGGCTGACGCGGGTACGGGCGGCGACCACAGCGTGGTGCGCCCTGCAGCCCAGCCCTTTAGCGCCAGCGGCGGCCTCAAGCTGCTGTCGGGCAATCTGGGGCGCAGCGTGATCAAGGTCTCGGCCGTGCCGCTGGAGCGCCACGTGGTGGAAGCGCCCTGCCGGGTATTTGATTCACAGGATGCGTTGCAAGCGGCGTTCAAGGCCGGTGAATTGGACCGCGACGTGGTTTGCGTGGTGCGCTGGCAAGGCCCGCGCGCCAACGGCATGCCCGAGCTGCACAAACTCACGCCACCGCTGGCCGTTTTGCAGGGCCGGGGCCACCAGGTGGCGCTGGTGACCGACGGGCGCATGAGCGGCGCGTCCGGTAATGTTCCGGCGGCCATCCATGTTTCGCCGGAGGCGGCCATGGGCGGCCCCTTGGCGCGTGTGTGCGACGGCGATGTGGTGCGCGTAGACGCGGTGGCCGGCACCTTGCAGGCGCTGGTGCCGCAGGCGGAATGGGACGCGCGTGCGCTGGCCACTTTGCCCGAGGAATTGGCGGCAGCTAACGGCATCGGCATGGGCCGCGAGCTGTTTGCAGGCATGCGCCGTAACAGTCTGAGTGCCGAAGAAGGCGCGTGCAGCTGGCTCTGATTTTTGAAACCCCCATCCCGAATAACTGAGAAATTTCCATGCTCCAGACCTCTCCCTTGACCCAGCCCCTGACCGCTTTGCAGGTGATGCAGGACGCCCCCGTTATTCCGGTCATCGTCTTGCATGATGTGGCCCACGCCGTCCCCATGGCGCGTGCGCTGGTGGCTGGCGGTATCCGCATGCTGGAAGTCACCTTGCGCACGCCGCAGGCGCTGGCCTGCATGGAAGCCATCGCCAAAAGCGTGCCGGAAGCGGTGCTGGGTGCGGGCACCGTGCGCTCCGAGGCCGATGCCCGCGCGGCGCTCAATGCCGGTGCCCGCTTTGCGGTCAGCCCCGGTTACACCAGTGCCCTGGGCCAGGCCTGCCGGGCGCTGGGATTGCCGCTGTTGCCCGGTGTTGCGACGGGCAGCGAAATCATGCAGGCCCAGGCTGACGGGTTCAGCCAGCTCAAATTTTTCCCGGCTTTACAAGCCGGCGGACTGGCCATGCTCAAAGCCTGGAACGGGCCTTTTTTTGATGTGGATTTCTGCCCCACAGGCGGCTTGACGCCGGAGAACGCACCGCAGTTTCTGGCACTGCCCAATGTGCGCTGTGTAGGCGGATCCTGGCTGGTGCCTGCCGATGCGCTGGCTGCCGGGGACTGGGCCCGCATCACCGCGCTGGCGGCGCAAGCCAAGGCCTTAAAGCCCTGAAGATCCTGAATGTCTGTGGCACCATGCGTGCCCTATGCGCCTTTTTTCCCCAAACGCACGCTGCTGGGCACTGCTCTGCGCGTTTGTGCTGAACCCGTCGCAGGCGGCAGAGCTCAGCGTGGCAGTGGCGTCGAATTTCAGCGGTACGCTGCAAAAAATTGCCGCCGCGTTCGCCCAGGACACCGGTCACAAGGTGATCCCGGCTTTTGGCTCCACGGGTGCGCTCTACGCCCAGATCAAAAATGGCGCGCCCTTTCAGGTCCTTTTGGCAGCAGACGATGAGACCCCTGCGCTCCTCGAAAAAGAAGGTTTGGCCGTGGCGGGTTCGCGCTTTACCTACGCCACAGGGCGCTTGGCGCTGTGGAGTGCAGACCCCGCTGCGGTAGACAGCCAGGGCGCGGTCTTGCGCAGCGGGCGTTTTGAGCGACTAGCGCTTCCCAACCCCAAACTGGCCCCCTACGGACGCGCCGCCATGGAGACGCTAGCCGCCCTGGGCCTGGCCCAGTCGCTGGCACCGCGCATGGTGCAGGGGGAAAACGTCACCCAGAGCTACCAGTTCATCCGCAGTGGCAATGCTGCATTGGGTTTTGTCGCGCTGTCGCAGATTTACCAGGATGGGCAGTTGCGCGAGGGCTCGGCCTGGATAGTGCCGACCCAGATGCATGCGCCGATTCAGCAGGATGCGGTGTTGCTGGAAAAAGGCCGCAGCAGCGCTGCGGCCTTGGCCTGGATGGTGTACTTGCGCAGCGACAAAGCCCGCGCACTGATACACGCTGCGGGTTACGGCCCCTGAGCCGGTTTAGACCGTGATGTGGCCGCCGATTTCGATAGCGTGCCCGAACGGAATCTTGAAGTACTCGGTGGCACTTTGCATGGTCCGGTGCATGTAAATAAAGGGCGCCAACAGCAGCGGTGAAGATTGCTGTGCGACCACCCGCTCCTTGCCGACGAAAAAGGATATTTCCATGAGGCTGAAGTGGAACTCGCGGGCACGCAGGAGCGCCACCGCGCGCATCACATGCGGCTCTTCCATAAAGCCGTGGCGTACCACTACGGTGTGGAAGTTGTGATCCAGGTGCGTGATGCTGATGCGCTCCTCGTCAGGCACATACGGCGTGTTGGCAGTCTCCACATTCATCAAAATCACCCGCTCATGCAGCACTTTGTTGTGCTTGAGGTTGTGCAGCAGCGCAATCGGCGCGATGTCGCTGTGGGGCACCATGAATATGGCGGTCCCGGGAACCCGATGCGTGTGGGTGTTGTTCAGCGTGGCCAGAAAATCGGCCAAGGGCGTGGAGCTGCTCCAGCGGGCTTTGAGCAGGCGGTTTCGTCCCGTGATCCACGACAGCATCATGAACACCAGCAAGCCGGCAACACTGACAGGCAGCCAGCCACCCTCAAAAAACTTGAACAAGTTCGTTCCCAGGAATACCGTGTCCAGCGCGAACAAGGCAGCAAACAGGGGCAGGAACAGCCATTTGTTCCAACCGCGCACGAAGACCATGAAGTAGGCCGCCAAAATGGTGTCAATCGCCATGGCGCCCGTCACGGATACGCCGTAGGCGGATGCCAAATGCTCCGAACTGCGGAAGCCCAGCACCAGCGCCACCACACCCAGGAAAAGAAAAATATTGACCTTGGACACATAGACCTGCCCGATTTCCTCGGCCGAGGTGTGTTTGATCAGCAGGCGCGGAATGAAGCCGAGCTGCACCGCCTGCGTCGCGATCGAAAACGCCCCCGAAATCACCGCCTGCGAGGCGATGATGGTGGCCATAGCCGCAAGGAACAGCAGCGGAATCAGCGCCCAGTCGGGCGCCAATCGGTAGAAGGGGTTGTCGATTGCGGCGGGTTCGTTGATCAAGAGAGCGCCTTGGCCAAAGTAATTCAGCAGCAGGCAGGGGAACACCAGATACAGCCAGGCGCGCTGGATGGGCGCGCGCCCGAAGTGACCCATGTCGGCGTACAGCGCCTCACCGCCGGTCACCGCCAGCACCACCGATCCGAGTATGGCAATGGCCACGCCGGTATGGTTGACCAGAAATGCGATGCCGGTCAAGGGGTTCAGGGCAGAGAAAACGCCGGGGGCATGAACGACCTCGGCCAGACCCATTGCCCCAAGTGAGGTGAACCATACCAACATGACTGGCCCGAACACCTTGCCAATAACCGCCGTTCCGAAGCGTTCTACTGCGAACAGGCCAGTGATTAAAACCAGCGAAATCATGATCACGTACTTGGACAGGTCGGGTGACAAGACCTCCAAACCCTCCACCGCGCTCAATACGGAAATGGCCGGCGTGATCATGCTGTCGCCGAAAAACAGCGCCGCACCCATAGCGCCGGCAATCGTGACCGGCCAGCGCAGGGCAGACGTTTTGCTCAGGCTTTGCGATACCAACGCTGTGAGGGCAAAAATGCCGCCCTCCCCATGGTTGTCAGCCCGCATGATGATGAACACATATTTGAGCGTCACCACGAACACCAGTGACCATGTGATGAGCGACAGAATGCCGTACACCGCCTCAATAATCTCTGCCGGGCTCTTGGCGCCGGATGCTTCAATCGAGACCCGCAGCGCGTACAGGGGTGATGTACCGATATCGCCGAAGACCACACCAAGCGCTCCGACAACGAGAGCCAGCATGGCTTTGGACGACAAGTCCTTTGGATGGTGAGATGACATAGGTAAATCCAACGCTATAGGTTTAGTGGCCGTCGGACCCATGTCTGGAGGCCACCTTATGCCTCTGGAACCAGAGGTCGGCGGGGAGTGTACCCCGCTTCACACGGTTGCAATACCCTGGCAAGCCAGGGTTTACCGCGCATTACTTCGGCCCGCGGCTGTTCAGGTGAAACAGCTTTTGCATAAAGTGGGCAATGCCGCCTTCCAGGTAATTCTCCAGGGCAATCGTGCTGGTGGTGTGCGCCAGGTGGCGGATGTCCCGTGCGCCCGTGCTGGTAGGCGCGTGCTCGGTGATGGCCTGGTGGTGCACGCTGGCCTCGCGGATCAACTCGTCCTGCTTCAGGCAGCCCAGGTAGTGCAGCGAGCGCTGCAGGAATTTGGTTGAAATGAGGTTGAGGTGGTCAAACACTTTTTGGCCTTCCTCGTCCGAATGCGCGCCGTTGATGATCAGGTAAATCTCATCAAGCTGGTAGTCGCTGCACAGGGTTTTGATCATCGCGTAAGCGTCGGTGATACCGGACGCGTCGTTGCGAACCACGATAAAGCGGCGGCTGGTGCTGGCCATGAACGCGAGGATGGACATTTCGGTTCCCGGCGGCATGTCCACAATCAGGAAGTCAAGATGCTCCTCCAGAGCCGAGAACGCTTCCAAGGTGCGCTTGGACTGGTCTGCCGAGAGCGTGGCCATGTCGTGAACGGCTGTTGCACCGGCAATCAGCTGGATGCCGTAGCGGCGCTTCAGGATGATGTCTTGCAGCGACTTCTTCCCCGAAAAAAAGTCTTCCAACTTGAATGGGCAAATAGAGCCCAAAGCGGTTTGGGCATTGGCTGCGCTGGTGTTGGCATCCAGAATCATCACCGAGTAGCCCATGTCATGCAGTGCTACCGCCAGATTGACTGACACCGTTGTTTTACCAACGCCGGGTTTGCCGCTGGTGATACCGATGACCTGGGTGTGGGTGGGTTTTTCCATGTGGGATAAGTCTTCGCAAAAATCGAGGGATTTAAGTTACCACGGATTTGCGACATGCCGCCCGCAGGCGGGGCCGGGGCCGGGGTCGCAGCCCCGGCGCTTGGATCACAGCTGGATGTCGCCCAGGCAGAGGTACTTGATTTCCACGTAGTCGTCCATGCTGTGGTGAGAACCCTCGCGCCCCAGGCCGGATTGCTTGACACCGCCGAAGGGCACATGCTCGGTGGCGATGATGCCGGCGTTGACGCCCACCATGCCGTATTCCAGTGCCTCGCCCACGCGGAAGATGCGTCCGATGTCGCGGGTGTAGAAGTAGCTGGCCAGCCCGAACTCGGTGTTGTTGGCGGCGTCCACCGCTTCTTTTTCCGTGTGGAAACGGAAGATCGGCGCCAGCGGTCCGAAGGTTTCTTCGCGGGCACAGAGCATGTCGGCGCTGGCGTTGGCCAGCACCGTGGGCTCAAAGAATTGGCCACTCATGCGTTTGCCACCGGTCACCAGCTTGGCACCTTTGGCGACCGCATCGGCCACGTGACGTTCCACTTTTTGCAGCGCGGCTTCCTCAATCAGCGGGCCTTGTGCGACGCCGGCCTCAAAGCCATTGCCGACCTTGAGTGCGCGCACCTTGGCAGAAAACTTCTCCACAAATGCGTCGTACACCCCGTCCTGCACATAAATGCGGTTGGCGCAGACGCAGGTCTGGCCGGCGTTGCGGTATTTGCTAGCCATGGCGCCGTCCACCGCGCTGTCCAGGTGCGCGTCGTCGAACACGATAAAGGGTGCGTTGCCGCCCAGCTCCAGCGACAGCTTTTTCACCGTTGGCGCGCACTGCTGCATCAGGATGCGGCCGACCTCGGTGGAGCCCGTGAAACTCAAATGCCGCACCACATCGCTGGCGCAGAGTACTTTGCCGATGGCGATGCTGTTGTCGGCGTCGGCGCTGAGCATGTTCAGCACGCCTGCCGGAATGCCCGCACGCAGCGCTAACTCGGCGGCGGCTAGCGCGGTCAGTGGCGTCAATTCCGCCGGTTTGATGATCACTGTGCAACCCGCAGCCAGGGCCGGCGCTACCTTGCGGGTGATCATGGCGATGGGGAAGTTCCACGGCGTGATGGCGGCACACACACCGACCGGCTGCTTGAGCACCAGCAGACGGCGGCTGTTATCAAACTGCGGCAGGGTCTCGCCGTTGATGCGCTTGGCCTCTTCGGCAAACCATTCGACAAAACTGGCGGCATAGGCCACTTCGCCCTTGGCTTCGGGGAAAGGTTTGCCTTGTTCGGCGGTCATGATGCGGGCCAGGTCGTCCTGATTGGCCATGATGAGGTCGAACCATTTGCGCAGGATGATGGCGCGTTCTTTGCCGGTTTTGGCGCGCCAGGCAGGCCAGGCGGCGTTGGCAGCGGCAATCGCCTGCTCCGCGTGTGCCGCTCCCAGGTTGGCGACTTGGGCCAGCGCTGCGCCGGTGGCCGGATCGTCGACCCCGAAAGTGCTGCTGCCGTTGACCCATTGGCCGTTGATCAGGCCATGGTGTTTGAGCAGGCTGGGGTCTTGCAGTTGGGCGAGGGGAGATGTGATGTGGTTCATGCTCGGCGGTCTTGTGGTTGTGGAATTCAGGCTGGCCCGCTGGTGTCGCGGCGCATCAATTGGATCGGCATGATGTCGCGGCTGGGCGGGTTCAAAGAGCCATAACGCAGGCGATCCACCAGGCGGCGGCAGGTCGCGCGCGACATTTCGGCAGCGCGATTTTGCACGGTCGTCAGGCCGATGATGTTGGTTCCCGAAAGCGGCACATCATCAAAGCCCGCCACCGACACGTCGGCCGGCACGGAAAAACCTTTGCAGCGCGCTGCCTCCAGGACGCCCATGGCGATGGAGTCGGCTCCGGCCATGATGGCTGTAACGCGCGGGCTGGCGTCCAACAGCTGGGTGGCACCGGAATAGCCGGTCTCAAAAGTGAAGGCATCCCAGATGACCGGGGTGTCCTCGGGCGGTATGCCCTTGTCACGCAAAAATTCCAGCGCGCCGCGCGCCCGGTCGCGGCTGGTGGAGGCCTTTTGCGTGCCCATGACCAGGCCGATTCGGCGGTGGCCAAGGTCATAAAAATGGCTCACCACCTCGGCGCCGCCGCGCACGTTGTCGGCCTCCACCACATCCACGGTCGGGTTGTCTACTGACCGCATCGCCAGCACCACCGGCATGCCCAGACGCTGCAATTCGCCCACCAAAATCGAGTCGGTGGTCACCGACATCAGGATCATCCCCTCCAGATAGTCGTCCATCACCGGGCGGAAGTTGGACAAATGGGTGATGTCATTGGGTGAATTGATCGGATCCAAAAACACCATCACGTGGTAGCCGTAGTCCAGCAGATCGCGGTGGATGTTCTCAAGCAAAAGCGTAACAAAACGGTTGTGGAACTCGTAGACGCTCACCAGCACGCCGATGGTGCGGGTGCTGGGGCGGCGCTTGCGCGGGCCCTGGTTGGACGCGCTGTAGCCCAGGGTCGCAGCGGCCTGCTGCACGCTCAAGCGGGTGCCTTCACTGATGGCGGTATGCCCCGCCAACGCCCGCGACACCGTCGACACCGACATGCGCAGCTGGGTCGCAATATCCTGCAAGCGGACTTCTTTTTTCCCGTTCGCCATAGCGTCTTTCTGTTCCCTTCCTGCACGCTCTATCAAGGCGTGCAATCGTGTGCAAAATGCGGCTTTATTTGTGCAAATTTTCCGCAATAAAAAAGCAAACAGCATGAAATATACCGAGGAATAGCCATTTGTGGTGCCCAAAAAAGCCCTTTTTTTCTTAATTCAACACATGTTTTTTAAGAATTTCAAATTATTAGGGGATTACCCTGATACTTTGCACAATATTTGCGTTAACTTTCACGCAAATAAGACTTAAAGTTTGCCGGTGATTGCAGCCGCTATCACCACAGACTTTGCCGCGATCTCCGCGGGATAACGACGAGGAACTACTATGAAACTTGGCATGAAGCGAATCATGGCGCTATGCGTCACGTCCGTTCTTCTGGCATCGGGCTCAGCGCGCGCAGCCGGATTGGACGAAATTGCACCCGATGTAGCCAAACGGCTGTACTCTGCCGATGTGCTGGATCCAGCGCAACCGGTGGGAGCCAGCGCCTACCGCGACTGGAAACCCAAAAAAGGCCCACCGTGGACCATTGGCTACGCCAGCTCCTACGCCGGTAACACCTGGCGCGCGGCGGCTATGGATCGTTTGCAAAACGACATCATCCCCAAGTGGAAAAAGCTCGGTCTGATTAAAGAAGTCATCATTACCCAGTCCAACCTGAAAGACGCGACGCAAATTCAGCAGATGCGCCAGTTGGTAGACCAGGGCGTGGACGCCATCATCGTGTGCTGCTCCAATCCGACGGCTCTGAACCAGACAGT
>CANFHZ010000097.1 GCA_947446885.1 Comamonadaceae bacterium | reverse complement strand
CGGGGTTTTACCAAGGTCGTGAATATCCAGGGCACGGACCACCACGGGACCATCGCCCGGGTGCGCGCCGGTTTGCAGGCGGTATCGCAGAACTTGGGCCTGGGCATTCCCACCGGCTATCCTGACTATGTCTTGCACACCATGGTGCGTGTTGTGCGCGGCGGGCAGGAGGTGAAGATTTCCAAGCGCGCGGGAAGCTACGTGACCCTGCGCGACCTGATCGAGTGGACCAGCGCCGATGCCGTGCGGTTTTTCTTGCTCAGCCGCAAGCCGGATACCGAATACACCTTTGACGTAGACCTGGCTGTGGCGAAAAACAACGACAACCCGGTTTATTACGTGCAGTATGCGCATGCCCGGATTTGTTCAGTGCTGGCGGCCTGGGGCGGCGATGCTGCAGATTTGAGCCAGGTTGATTTGAGCCCGCTGGATACCCCACCCGCGCAGGCCTTGATGCTGCTGTTGGGTAAATACCCGGACATGCTCAAGGCGGCGGCGGCCGACTGCGCCTCCCACGACGTGACGTTTTACCTGCGTGAACTCGCCGGCCAGTACCACAGCTACTACGACAGCGAGCGGGTTTTGGTGGATGAGCAGCCCACCCGTCTGGCCCGTTTGGCCCTGGTGGCTGCGACTGCGCAGGTGCTGCACAATGGGCTCGCGGTGCTGGGCGTGGGCGCGCCCCGCAAAATGTAGCAACTTACGCGCCACCGCAGCCATAATCCCCATCCCGAACCCGAAGCAAAATGCAGACCATGAGCAATCACAAGCCTCTTTACAGCCAGCGCGGTGGAACGGTTTTGGGCTTGATCATCGGACTGGTCTTGGGCATGGCCATCTCGCTTGGTGTGGCCGTGTATGTGACCAAGGTGCCGCTGCCCTTCATGAACAAGGCGCAGACCCGCAACGCAGACCAGGACGCTGCCGAGGTACAGAAGAATAAGGATTGGGATCCCAATGCCCTGTTGCCGGGCCGTATGGCCAGCAAGGCCGCGCCTGCCGCGCCGGTGCCATCCAGCGAAACCGGCACGGTGCCAGAGGCACCGGCAACCGTGCTGGTGCCCAAACCCGATCCCACGGCAGGTGCGACAGCGGGTGCGCAGGCGGGCGGGGACAAGGCCCGCGCAGCCGACCCGGTGACCCAGTATTTTGTGCAGGTCGGCGCCTTCCGTACGCTGGAAGACGCGGAAAGCCACCGCGCCAAACTGCTGCTCAGCGGTGTCGAGACCAAAATTTCCGAGCGCGAGCAGTCCGGGCGCACCGTGTACCGGGTGCGTGTGGGGCCGTTTGACAAGCTCGAAGAAGGCGAGCGCGCCAAAGAGAAGTTGGATAAAGCCGGCATTGAGACCGCGCTCGTGCGGGTGCAAAACTGAGCCCGCTTCGCCTTTTGATTCTGGAGTTCTGATATGGATCGTCGACAATTTTCTCTGGCCGCCGGCGGTGCGCTTGCCGGGACCGGGCTGACCTGGAGTGCCGCTGCGCAGGCGCAAGCCAAAAAGCCCGAGCGCGGCGTCCATTACCTGGAGTTGGGCACTCCAGCCCCCACGGAAGCGCCCGCCGGCAAAGTCGAGGTGCTGGAGTTCTTTTGGTACAACTGCCCGCATTGCAACGCCTTCGAGCCGGAGCTGGCTGCGTGGCTCAAGCGCATGCCCAAGAATGTGGCCTTCCGGCGCGTGCCGGTGGCTTTCAACGCCAGTTTTGTGCCGCAGCAGCGTCTGTATTTTTCGCTGGAGGCTTTGGGGCTGATCGACAAGCTGCACGCCAAGGTGTTTGACGCCATTCACAACCAGAAGATCAAGCTCGATGAAGGCCAGGCGATCACCACCTGGGTCGTGCAAAACGGCGTGGACCAGGCCAAGTTTCTGGCCGCTTACAACTCGTTTTCGGTCGAGACCAAAACCAAAAAATCGGTACAGCTGCAAGAAGCCTACAAGGTGGAAGGCGTACCGGCATTGGGCATTGACGGGCGCTTTTACACCGACGCAGGCCTGGCCGGTGGTATGACCCGGGCCTTGCTGATCGTTGAGATGCTGGCTGCAGAAAAAAAGGCTACGACATGACCAAACGCTTTGTTCATCTCCCGTGCGCGCTGGCCGTGCTGCTGGCTTGTCTGGGTGCCGGTATGGCGCAGGCCGAGCGGGCTGACAACGCCAAGCCCATGCACATCACCGCAGATGCAATGCGCTATGACGACGTGAAGCAGACCAGTGTTTGGACCGGCAACGTGATTGCCACTAAAGGCACGATCATCATCCGGGGAGAAAAGGTCGAGGTGCGCGAGGACGCGGAAGGCTACCAACACGGTACCGTCACCGGCAGCGCCCAAAAGCGCGCCTTTTTCCGGCAAAAGCGCGACAGCGTGGACGAGTTCATGGAGGGGGAGAGCGAGTCTATCCTCTATGACGGCAAGAAAGACACTATCCAGTTTGTCAAGAGTGCGGAGGTGCGCCGCTACCGGGGCACCGCCCTGGCCGACAACATCAAGGGCGCATTGATTGTTTACGAAAACCTCAACGACCGCTTCAGTGCCGATGGCAGCAGCCCGGTGACCGGCGGTGGTAGTGGGCGCGTGAGTGCAACCATTTCGCCCAAACCCTCTGCGCTGTCTGCAGCCAAGGCCGGCAGCACATCCGACAGCGGTGCGAAGCCGGAAAGCCCGTCGAAGTGAATGCGCATCTTGCGCCCGAGCCACTGACCCAACCGGGTTTGCTCGAAGCGCACCACCTGCAAAAATCCTTCGGCAAACGCCAGGTCGTCAAAGACGTCTCTCTGAGCCTGCGCACCGGCGAGGTGGTCGGATTGCTGGGGCCCAATGGGGCTGGCAAGACCACGTCGTTTTATATGCTGGTTGGCCTGGTGCGTTCCAGCGGAGGCGATATTGCGATAGATGGCCAGAGCATTGAAAACCTGCCTATCCACCGCCGCGCACGGCTAGGCCTGGGCTATCTGCCGCAGGAAGCGTCGATTTTTCGCAAACTCAACGTCGAGGACAACGTGCGTGCCGTGCTGGAATTGCAGACCGGCCCTGACGGGCAGCCCCTGAGCCGCGACGAGCGCGAGACCCGCTTGACGCACTTGCTGCAAGACCTGCACGTTGAGCATTTGCGCAAATCGCCCGCATTGGCTTTGTCGGGCGGCGAGCGGCGCCGTGTCGAGATTGCCCGCGCGCTGGCGACCCGGCCGCGTTTCATCTTGCTCGATGAGCCCTTTGCCGGCATAGACCCGATTGCGGTCGCCGAAATCCGCACCATCATCGGCTTTCTGAAAGAGCGCCAGATTGGCGTGCTCATCACCGACCACAACGTGCGCGAAACCTTGGGTAGTTGTGACCATGCTTACATCATCAATGAGGGTGTGGTTTTGGCGGAGGGTACGCCTGACGAGATCGTGAAAAACCCGGATGTGCGCCGGGTGTATTTGGGCGAAAACTTCCGCATGTGAACCCGCATGAAGCAAGGCCTTTCCCTCCGGATTTCGCAGCACCTGGCGCTTACGCCCCAGCTGCAGCAGTCCATCCGTCTCTTGCAGCTCTCCACCCTGGAGCTGAGCCAGGAAATCGAACAGATGCTGGAGGCCAATCCCTTTCTGGAGGTGGACCACGATGCGGCCGAGCGCGAAGATTTCGGCATCGCGCAAGTCGACTCCCAGGTCAGCCTGGGCGACCGTGTGGCTGAAATGGCACCCGCCAGCGCGGTGGAGCAGTCCAGCAGCGCATCCGATATTGCCGACGATACAACCACACCTTTGGGCGCGGATGACGAGGTCAGCTGGGATGGTGATGGCACGCATGAGATGGCCCCCGATGACAGCGAGTGGGGCGGCGACGCCAAGGCGCGTGCCAACAACCTCGGCGATGACGAGCAAAAGGACGCTACCGAATTGGCGCGCAGCCAGGAGTCGCTCACGGCCTTTTTGCACCGCCAGGCTCTGGGTATGCGCTTATCGGACACCGACCGTGCCGCCCTGCGCTTTTTGATCGAGTCGCTCAACGACGAGGGCTATCTGGAAGACCGCCTGGACGATCTGGCGCGCAACCTTGCTGGCAGTGACGACGAGACCGAAATCGAAGACCTGGTGCACCACTTCACCGTTGCCTTGCATTTGCTGCAAAGCCTGGAGCCGGTGGGCGTGGGTGCGCGGGATCTGGGCGAATGCCTGCGGCTGCAAATCCAGGCCCTAATCCGCCATGCTGAAAGCGCGGAATCCACCGAAGAGGAATACGCACAGATGGAGGTCTTGGAAGTGGCCCTGCGCATCTGCCGCCAGCCCATGGACATGCTGGCGCGGCGCGACATCAAGCGCCTGGTCAATCTGGGTGTGGGCAGCGACGCCCAGGTGCGTGAAGCCATTGGCCTGATCGGCCGCCTGGAGCCCAAACCGGGTCGGCGCTTTGCCGACGTGGAGCGCAACATCGTGGTGCCTGATGTGCTGGTTGTATCGGTTGCCAAGCCCGGCATGCCGCCGCGTTTCCGGGTGCAGCTGAACCCCGATGTGATGCCGCGCTTGCGCGTCCACGACATTTACGCCAACGTTTTGCGCAACCACCGCTCCAGCTCCAACCATGCGGGCTTGCAGCAACGCTTGCAGGAGGCGCGCTGGTTCATCAAAAACATCCAGCAGCGCTTTGACACGATTCTGCGGGTGAGTACCGCCGTGGTGGAGCGGCAGAAAAACTTTTTCACCCACGGCGAACTGGCCATGCGGCCGCTGGTTCTGCGCGAAATTGCCGACGAACTGGGTCTGCATGAATCCACCATCAGCCGCGTCACCACCGCCAAATACATGGCCACACCGTTTGGCACGTTTGAGCTCAAATATTTTTTCGGCTCCGGCCTGGGCACCGAGACCGGCGGCAGTGCCTCCAGCACAGCAGTGCGCGCCATCATCAAGCAATTCATCAGCGCCGAAAGCCCCAAAAAGCCGCTGAGCGATAACCAGCTCTCCGAGATGCTCAAAGAGCAGGGCATTGAATGCGCCCGCCGCACCGTGGCCAAGTACCGCGAAGGTCTGAAGATCGCCCCCGCAACGCTGCGCAAGGCGCTCTGACCCGGCATGAACCAACTCACCCTGTTCCTGCCCTGCGCCGCCGGGGTGGAGGATTACCTTGCTCCTGAAGTGCAAACCATCACCGGCTTGTCGGGCACGGATGTGGTCAAGCGCCGTGGCGGGGTCTGGGTCAAGGGGTCCTGGCGCGCGGTGCAATTGCTCAATCTGCATTGCCGCCTGGCGCAGCGGGTTTTGGTAGAGCTCTCCTACACCGAATACCGCAACGAGCGCGACCTGTACCAAGCCGCCAGCGCCGTAGCCTGGGAGATTTGGTTCACCCCGCGCCAGAGCATCAAGGTCGAGGTCACGGCCCAGCACAGCCCGCTGACCTCGCTGAACTTTGCGGCCTTGAAAATCAAGGATGCGGTGTGCGACCGTTTCCGTGACAAAGCCCAGGGCGTGCGACCCGACGTGGACACCCGCAACCCGGATGTGCGCATCTACGCCCACCTGACCACCGACAGCTGCACGCTGTACATCGACACGTCGGGCGAGCCCCTGTTCAAGCGCGGCTGGCGCGAAGACACGGGCGATGCCCCGCTCAAGGAAACCCTGGCTGCGGCCACGCTGGCAGCCAGCGGTTGGGCCGATGGTGAGGGCGACCTGCCCGTGCTCTACGACCCCTGCTGCGGCAGCGGCACCGTGGTGATCGAGGCCGCCCAGATCGCCTGCAACATCGCGCCGGGCAGCCTGCGCCATTTCGCTTTCGAGAAATACCTGCCATTCCAGGCCCATGTGTGGGCCGCCATCCGCGAGGAAGCGCAGGCGCGCGTCGTGCATCCCGAGCCCGGCCAGCCTGCTTTGATTTACGGCAGCGACGTGGCTTTCCGCATGGTGGACTTCGCGCGGCGCAACGCCGAGCGCGCCGGTGTGGCCGATGTGATCGCGTTTCGCGGTGGCGATGCGCTGCAGCGCATGCCGCCGGTACCTCAGGGGGGCGTGATGCTGCTCAACCCGCCCTATGGCGAGCGCATCGCGGTGGCCGGTGTTGCCGGTCAGGGCGCGGGGCGTGAAGCGGCCTGGATGGACCAGGACGGCGATTTTTTTGCGCAGCTTGCCAGCCACTGGAAGAAACATTACACCGGTTGGAGCGCCTGGATTTTGACGCCCGACCTGAAGCTGCCCTCCGCCATGCGGCTTAAAGAATCGCGCCGTGTGCCTTTGTGGAACGGCCCGCTGGAATGCCGCTTATTCCGTTTTGATCTGGTGGCAGGGCGTTTGCCCAAGGCCACCGCCGCAATTCCGCCCTAGGCGCCCAGACCCCAGACGTCGCCGGTGGCGCCGTCCAAGCCCAACTCGCGCAGCGCGAGCAGCTGCTCGCGGTTGCCAACGTCCTGCGCCAGCACCTGCCAGCCCAGGTTGTGCGCCAGATTACACAGACCCCGCACGTAGTCTGCAGGCGCTTCGGACGGCTGCAGTTCGGCGAGCAGGCTCGCATCCAGCAGCAAATAGCTCGGGCTCAGCTCGTACAACTGGGTGATCTCGCCAAAGCGGTGGCCGCAGTGGCTGATACCCAACCGGCACTGGCGTGACGACACTGCGCGAACCAGCGCACCCAGCGCGTCCAGGTTAGCCAGGGCGGCGCCTTCGCTCACTTGGAAGACCAGGCGTTGCGTCACATCGCCATGTGCATCGAGCCGCGCCAGGACCGACCCCAGAAACCCGGCATGCGCCAGCGATGCGGCGCTGATCGGCAAGGCCAGCGCCGGCCAATCAATCCGGGTCGACAGCGTGTTCAGCGCAATCTGCAGCCCGCCCAAATCCAGTTCGGTGCTGCGCAACAGGCGTTGTGCCACCGGCATGAACTGCGCAGCGCTGAGCCAGCGGGCGCTACCCGTGGCATCAGCCCGCGCGCTGGGCAGCATCAGCGTGGCCTCCTGCACCAGTAACTGGCCGTCCATGGTGTTGGCAGGGCGGAATGCGAGACGCAGGCTTTGCTGGGCAAGGGCCTGGTTGATGAAAGCGTTCCACTGGCTGGTGGAGCGCGGCAGGTGGATGTGGCGGGCGTGCTCGGACTGGCGAACCGCGTCTGTGCCTTCCGCTTCGGCAGCAGCAAGCGCCAGATCGGTTCTGGCCAGCACCGCATCCAGCGATTCACCGGCCTGGAAGCGTCCCCAGCCGATCCATGCCGTGTGCGTACCTTGCGGCCAATGGTTTTTGCGGTGGGTTCGCAATGCCCGCAGGCACTGTTGGGCTTGGGCCTCAGCCAATGCCTGGGCCGGTAACAGCATGGCGAAGTCGCCGCCGTTGAGCCGACCGCATGCGGCATGGCCAAAAGATTCAACGACGCTGCTGAGTTCGCGGCTCACGGCCAGCAAATAGTGGTTGGTGCTCTCCCGTCCCAGCAGGCGATTCATCGTTGCCAGATTTGCCAAGCGGACAATCACCAGAAAGCCTGCGCCGGGTTGCTGCGCGTGCAGCGCCTGTGACACGGTTTTCAAAAACGCACTGCGGCTCATCAGACCGGTGACCGTGTCGGTGCGGTCTGCTTGTAGCAGCCGCTCCAACCGGGCTGCTTCGCTCTCCAACAGGGCTTTGAGGCGCTCAACCAGCTTATTCATGGCAGCAACCAGGGGCCGCAGTTCCGGCACGGCGGGGGCGGCCATGGTTACAAAGCGCCGTTCGCTCAGCGCTTGGGCCTGTTCGATCACGGCATGCAGCGGTTCATGCAATCTGCGCAGCACCAGGGTCGCAAGCAGTCCGCAGATCAGTGCGACAGCCAGCACCGCAAGCCCCATGTGCAGCGCGAATTCCCACAACGCGTCGTAGACAAAGCGGCTGTCACCGCGCAGATCCACGCTCCCCACCCGAAGCCAGCCGGACCCAATGTCCGCCTGCCCCGGGGCCGCAGCAATCGGCAGCATCTCCACAAACCAGGACGGCGCATGCGCCCGTGGCGTCGAACTGCTGCGTTCGGCCACCGTCTGACCCTGCACGTCGCGTATGCGAATATTTTCGTAATGGCCGCCATCAAAAAGCGATGCGACAAGCAATTCGGTATGCGTGGGCTCCGGTTTTTCCAAGCCCAGCATGGTCGCCAGTGCGGTCGCGCTGGCGCGGTTTCTTGCGGTCAGTTCGGATTCCAGGAAGCTGCGCGTACCCAGCAGCGAGGCCAGCAGCACACCGCCCACGGCCAAGACAACGCCGGAAATTGTTGCCAGCCATATTTGCCGGTACATCGACATGGTTGTAGCTCCCTGACCCGTGTTTTTTGTAATTGCCCCGCCTTGCCGCCCGTGACAGTGGGCGACAAGCGCATGATTCGCCGCGGTCCACGCGTACATCCCCGGAAACAGCGCTGCGCATGGTGAAGCGTGCGGGAGATTTACCGGCGGGCCGCGCCGAAAAAACAATAATACTTGCAAAAACACATAAATCCGCACCACACCGCACGTTGCGCGTGGTGGATGCGGGTGGGGGTGCGACTATGGGTGCGCGCCTGGTGCCGCCGGGGACGGGCGGGAAGTGCGCGCGGGGCTGATGCGGCAGTGTGGCGGCTATCGCCGCATGGCCTTAAAACGGAATGTCGTCGTCCATGTCATCAAAACCGCTGGCCGGGCGCGGGGCCGGGGCCTGGCGGCTGGCCGGTGCCGGGGCTGCGGCCACCGGAGCGCGGCGCGGGGCGCTATTGCCCTCGGACGGCGGCTCGCCCCGTCCTTCGCGGCCGCCCAGCAGTTGCAGTTCGCTGACGATGATGTCGGTGGTGTACTTCTCGACCCCGGCCTGGTCGGTGTACTTGCCGTATTTCAGGCGGCCTTCCACGTACAGCGGCGTGCCTTTCTTGACGTATTCGCCCACGATCTCGGCCAAGCGGTCATAAAAGGTGACGCGGTGCCACTGCGTGTCTTCTACCGATTCGCCGGTGTTCTTGTCTTTGCGGCGGGTGCTGGTGGCAATGCTCAGGCTGGCGATGGCCTGGCCCGAGGGGAGGTAACGGATTTCGGGGTCGCGCCCGCAGTTGCCCAGCAGAATGACTTTGTTGACGGATGCCATGGTTTTCTCCAAATAGAAAATCGATTATGCAACCTGCGGAGCCGCGTCTTGCCGCAGGCGGGGCCTTGTCTTTATCATCACCGGTTTGCCTGCGTCCGCAGGAATTTGACTTTGGAACGGCTGGCCCACCTTGAACGCACCCACTGACCGCATTGATCTGGACGGGAACTACCTCGGTACGGTGGCGCGCCAGCAGCGCATCAGCATCCGCGGTGCGCGCACGCACAACCT
>CANFHZ010000096.1 GCA_947446885.1 Comamonadaceae bacterium | reverse complement strand
GTCAACAATGCGCCTTCAATCAGCGTACGGCGTACGTTGTCCACCGAGACCCGGATTTGCCGGGAGCCATCGGCGATCTGCGTCAGGCGCACGCCCGCCGGTGCCTGTTGCTGCATCTCGTCCAGGGCTTTGCGCAGCCCGTCGACTACCGCAATGGTGTTCTCATCCTGCGCTTTTTGTACTGTCACCAGCAGCGTGCGCTGCCCGTTGTAGAGCGCCAGGCTTTCGGCGGCTTGCGCGCCATCGCTGATGCGGGCCACCTGGTGCAGGCGTACCGGCCCGCTGGCGCGTTGCACCACGGTGATCTGACCGAAATCCTCAGGCCGCTGCATGCGTCCCTGGACCTGCAGAACCCGGTCCTGCTCCAAGGAGCGGATGCTGCCTGCGGGCAGGTCCTGGTTTTCGTTTTCCACAGCCGCTGCCACCTGCTCGGGCGTCACCCCGAAGGCCTCTAGCGCGGCGGGTTGCAGGTAGAGATTGATCTGCCGGGGCGTGCCGCCGACCACCGTGGCCGATCCCACGCCGCGCACGTTCTCCAGCCGGCGCTTGACCATTTGGTCGGCCCAGCGCGTCAGTTCTACCGGGCTGGGTCCGCCCGCTGCACCGTCGGCCGTAATGGCCATGGACCAGATGGCTTTGGCCGACGGGTCAAAGCGCAGCACCCGCGAGTCTTTTACTTCGGTGCGCAGCAGCGGTTTGATACCGGCGACTTTTTCCCGCACATCGTCTGCGGCCTTGCGACCTTCCGACTGCAGCCCGAATTCGACCACCACCACCGACTGGCCCTCGTAACTGCGCGAGGTCAGGTTGCTGATGCCACCAATCGGGTTCACGGCCTCTTCGATTTTTTTGGTGACCTCACTTTCGACGATCTCGGGCGACGCGCCCGGGTACTCGGTCACCACCACCACTGTGGGCACGTCGATATTGGGGAACTGGTCGATCTGCAAACGCTGCAAGGAGAACCAGCCCAGCACCACCAGTGCCAGCATGGCCATGGTTGCAAAGACCGGGTTATGCAGGCTGACGCGGGTAAACCACATGCTTTATTGGCCGGAGGCTGCCAGGCTGACTGCGCTGCCCGGACGCAAGGGCCCGACACTGCCAGCCAGAACCTGCGTGCCCGCTGCAATGCCGTCAACCGTCACCAACAGCTGTGGGTTTGGCCCGCCGCCAGCGTCTGCGGTGCCGCGCGCACCCAGGGTGACGTTCTGGTGCCGGACCTTGCCATCGACCAGCACTTGCACATAGGGTTGCGGCCTGTCGGTACGCACGGCGCTAATGGGCAGTACCAGCGCCGTGACGCTGGCCACCGCTACCGTGCCCTGGGCGAACAAGCCCTGGCGCAGCCCGGTGCTGTCGGCCAGCGCCAGGTAGGCGATCACCGCCCGGCTACCCGGCGCGGCGTTGGGGTTGATGCGCGCCACCCGCGCGGCAATCGGCGTGGCAATGCCGTCCACCGTCAGCCGTGCGCTCTGGCCCACCTGGAGCTGCACGGAATCAGCCGCCCCGACCGATGCCTCCAGCTCCAGCTTGGAGAGATCGACAATTTCCAGAATGCGTGCGTCCACGGCAGCGCGCTCGCCCGGCTGGGTCAGGCGCTGGGCGACCTGTCCGCTGATCGGTGCGCGCAGCACGCTGTCGTCCAGCGCCTTCTGGGAAATTTCCACCGCCGCTTGCGCCGCCCGGTACAAGGCCTGTGCGCTGGTCAGCGCCGAGGTGGACGATTCCAGCGCGGTCTTGGAAATAAAACCCTGCTCCACCAGCGCCCGGTTGTTGTCAAAGTTGCGCTGGGCCACGTCGATTTGGGTTTTGCTGGACTCGGCCTGCTGCTGGGCCTGGCGCAGGCGTGCGCCGGATTCGCTGTTCTCGATGCGCCCGAGCACCTGCCCGGCTTTGACCACATCGCCTTCGCGCACTTGCAGCCCCTGAACCTCACCGGCCGCCCGGGCTTTCACAAAAGCCGCGTTCGCCGCCTTGATCGGGCCGGACACTTCCACACCGATGGCCAGCGTCTGGCTTTGCACCGTCAGCACATCGGCGGGGCTCAGCAGCGTGGGTGGGGTGATCTTGGCCGCTTCGGTCTGCGCCGCGGCTTTGGCGCGCTCGGTTTGCCGCTTGTCCACCACCCGGTAGGCCCCGGCTGCCACGGCCAGCACCACCACGCCTGCAACAAGCCAGCCGTAGCGCATCCGCAAGCTCATTCTTGGAGGCCAACGCAAGCCTGCACCGGCAGCAAGGCGGTTGCCAGCAGGTGCGAGAGGGCTTGTGTGGGTGCTGCCAGCGCCACGGCGTGCGGCCGGTGCGCAGAAGGGGAAGTGAGAACCATAAAAATGCCAGTTACGCGTCGAGAGACCAGTGTAGCCGCGCCCCGTTGCGCCCACCTTTTGCCAGGTTCAATTTCCGTGCCCCTTGTCCATGCACCGTCCGCGGCACGGGCCTAGCGTCTATGCTTGCGCGCTCGCTTCTCTATTCTGGGCAACGCCTGTCTTATTTCTATGCAAACACCGTCCCATCCCACCATCACCCTTGGCGCCGGCTGCTTCTGGTGCAGCGAGGCCGTATTCGTGCAAGTGCGCGGCGTGCTCGACGTCGAGTCCGGCTATAGCAACGGCCATGTGCGTGAGCCGCGCTATGAAGACGTCTGCAGCGGCGCCAGCGGCCACAACGAAGTGGTCAAGCTGGAGTACGACCCCGCGCAGATCAGCCTGCACGAGATTCTGGAAATCATGTTCCTGATCCACGACCCCACCAGCCTGAACCGCCAGGGCAACGATATCGGCCCGCAGTACCGCAGCGGTATTTATTGCACGGACGCGCAGCAACTGGCCGAAGCGCGTGCGTTTGTGGACGCGGTGCAGGCCAGCGGCGTGTTCAGCCGCCCCATCGTCACCGAGCTGGCGCTGCTGGACAACTACTGGCCTGCCGAGGATTACCACCAGGACTTTTTTGCCCGTAACCCCAACCAAGGGTATTGCGTGGCGGTGGCCGCGCCCAAGGTCGATAAGTTCCGCAAGACTTTCGCGCGCCTGGCCAAAACCTGAGGCTGCGCCATCCCGCGCACGCGGCCTAGCTGGCTGCTTTGCCCGGCTTTCCAGGCGGGCTGGGCTGGCAGTGGGCAACCAGCTGCTTGACGATGCCGGTAATCCAATCACGGTCCTGCTGCGACAGTGTGGACAGCCAGATACCGATGCGGTCTGCCTGCGGCACCGGGGCGACGGCGCGGTCGCCAATCAGCTCCATCATCGTCGTGTTCAGCAGCAGCGAGATCGACTCAATCGTGGTCAGCGGGGGCAGGATGTTGCCGGTCTCGTAGCGCGAAACGGTCAGCGTGTCCACATCCAGCAGCTCGGCCAACCGCCCTTGGGTCAGGCCCGCAGCCTTGCGGCGCGCTGCAATGTTGCGGCCCAGATTTTTGGCCAATGCACGGGGGGGAAGTTTTTCCATAGATTCTTTCACCTAGTTCCAAGCATATTCGGCGCACAGGCTAAAAACTTGAGTGTTTCAATGGCCGTGTAGCGAATCCGAAAGGGCAATATTCGAAGCATAAAGGTATCAGCCGGCTCGCGCATAGGTCAGCATGCGTCCCCGGTAGGCGTCTTGTCCGGGTGCCAGCGCCTGAACCAGCGCCTGTTCGTGCACCGAAAAACCCAGCAGCCGCATGTGCCGGTGAAAGTGCGGCCGGTTGCTGCGGTTGGGGTCGACCAGCCAGACCTCGGCGCGCGCGCTGGCGTGCGCCTCAATGAACGCGGCCAGGCTGCCGCGCTCGTCGCGCTCGTACAGCACATCGCTGGCCACGATCAGGCCGAATCGCCCGCTTAATCCCATCTCATTTGCGCTTGCCAATACGTCCTCGCCCCACTGCCCGTGGCGGTAAGGCAGGGGCGCAAGCTGGTTGAGCGCCACATTGGCGCGCAAAAACACGCCCGAGAGCGGATGGCAGTCGCTGGCCGTCACATCCGCCCCGCGCCGGTGCGCCACTAGACTGGCCAGAGCCAGCCCGCAGCCAATCTCCAAAATCCGCTCCCCCGCCCGCACCGGATGCGCCGCCATGCGCTGCGCCAGCCGCAGGCCTGAGGGCCACAACAAGCCGAACAGCGGCCAATGCGCCGATGAAATGCCCAGCCGCAGCGCCGCCCCCAGCGGGTCATGGAACTGCTGCTTGTCCAGTAGCGAGCGGATCACCATATCGGCGACGCCAGTCACGGCAATGTTTTCTTGCTTGGTGGAATAGCCCAGGGGGGTATGCGGCATAAGGCCTTTTTGGATCCCTGCCCCAGGGCGGGGCGGGTGGGGGGATTAGGCGCGTTTTTGTGTGAGCGCGGTTTCGCTAGACCGCCAACCCACACAGGGCTATTTGAAGTCTTCTTCTTTTTGGTGTTTGATACGGGCAATCGTGATGTCGCCGTTCGGCAAGTGGCGGAATCTTGCGATGTACCCACTGTTGCCGAAATCAATAATGGCCTCTCGGTGATACATCTTGCCCTCGACGGGACGGAAGCGTTCAGGCATCACGGCGATTTTTTCCAGTGCATCACGGATCACAAAAACAGCCCGCCGAGCGACATCCGCATCTTGTGTGACTAAGAAATCATGAAGACGTTTTAGGTCTGCAATGGACTGCGTTGAATACTTTATGGATGGCATACGGGCGCTGGTGAATCTTTATCCTTACCCCAGGTACTCATCCAACCCATGACTTCTTCATGGGTTGCGTGCAAGCCCGTTTCGTCGAAGTGCTTGAGTGCGTCATCACAGCTTTGGTGCCATGCGTATTCGCGCTCTTTTTGTTCGATGAGTTGGTTGATGGCCTCGGTTGCGAGGGCATGAGCCGACCGCTTTTGGCGCGCCGCAATGGCCCGGAGCCTTTCCCGAGCATTGACATCCAGACGGATGGACATGGGGACTGTGGTGGTGGTCATGGTGTTCATACTCAATTGATTACTTTGTAGTGCAAAGTATAGACTTCCGCTACAAGAGGCCGAATAGAGTATAGGCCTTTTACGCATAAAAATAGGCACCCAAAAAATCACCCAATTAGACCCACTCACAACGGGTATTTTTATCCAAAAACTCTTTTTTATGTATTAAAAGCCGGATAGCTATCAAGCGCGAATCTCGCGGAATGATGATTTACAGTGCATAATACTAACGTCTATTGTCAATAAACTATGTCTTTTTGATGCCTGCTGCCAATCCCATGACCATCGCCGAATTTCAGATTCCTACCCATGACGCCTAGCGTGGAAATGTCGAGGTAGCCGGCTGGTTACATCACCTTAGACCTCACACCACGACCATGAAACTCCAAACCGACCTTGTTAACCGATTCAAAAGCGCTGACCGTCGTTTCGATAGATTCACCGAACATTTCGTCGCGTTCACGACGGCGCTTGATGACTTTGCAGATGCACAGTGCCCAGTGCGCGGAGTAAAAATCACCAAATCTAATGACCTTCATTCCTTTGCGGTCACCTATCGAACCGTGACCATAGACATCCGCATGCTTTGCGAACTCTCGGACACGGGCACAGCCACTGCAAGGGTTATCTGCACTCTTGCGAGGCCCTCCTTTTCATTGGAGAGCAAAGTACTTGGGTCTTTTGGCTTCGATGGGCAAGGTATCACAGACCATGAAGTCGCTGCGGGAGATGACCCAGTTGGGATGGACCACATGGCCCACGAAATTGTCCTTAGTTTTGTTCAATTGGCACTCCAGCACCGTGCTGCCTAACCCTTTGCTGTTGCGGAGCCCCAGCGGCAGGCCACCAATCTCGGGCATAGCGTAATGCCGACGTCTCCCGCTGAACGCAACTTTTTGAGAGATTCATGCCAAAGACCACCATATTCCTTGCCTCATCAGGAGGCGCAAAAAGTCAAGCCAAAGCACTGGTAAACGAATTTACTACTGACACTCTTGAATTTCTTCCATGGTGGAACGCATTTACGCCAGGGAAAACCTTGCTCGGCGAGCTTGACGGAATAAAAAACCGTGTTGATGGAGCGTTGATTCTTTTATCGCCTGAGGCACCAGCGACGATGCGCGGAAATTCTGTCGCGATTCCAAACCAGAACGTCCTGTTTGAATTCGGGTTCTTCTACGGGGCACTTGGCGCCCAAAAGGTTGGGGTTATTAAATATGGGGACTATTACCTCCCATCCGACCTGGGCGGCTATATCCACATTTCGGGCAGCAAATTTTCTCAGCCAAAAAGAATCGCTCAAGTCGGGAAAAAGACTAAAGCCGATTTTGCAAAATGGATTGCACAGCTCTGACCTTTCGAACAGGCGGACCTGCCGCAAGCGGTAGTCCCCTTACCTTCATCTAAGACCTACTGAACAACCCTAGGAGGATCGTTTAGTGGGTAAAGAAAGAGCGGGTTCGTCAAAATAGCCGTGCATTTGTGCGACCCCAGATGCTGACCTGCCCAACGCGCCGGGCTCAAAAAATTCCCCTGCTGCCCCCTAGCCTTGGTTAGCATGGAGGCAAGCGCGCCCCACCAGCCCGCCCTGAAGTTACACACCCATAACGAGGAGCACCATGAAAACGATCAAAGGACCGGCTATTTTTCTGGCCCAGTTTGCGGGGGATACCGCGCCCTTCAATTCGCTGGATTCGATTGCCGCCTGGGCGGCGGGGCTGGGCTACAAGGGGGTGCAGATTCCCAGTTGGGACGCGCGCCTGTTTGACCTGAAGAAGGCGGCGCAGAGCAAAACCTATTGCCAGGAGGTGCAGGGCATTCTGGCCAGCCATGGGCTGGAGATCACCGAGCTGTCCACCCATTTGCAGGGCCAGTTGGTGGCGGTGCACCCGGCGTATGACGCGGGCTTTGACGGTTTTGCCGCGCCCGAGGTGCGGGGCAACCCGGCGCTGCGGCAGAAGTGGGCGGTCAAGCAGATGATGCTGGCGGCCAAGGCATCGGCCAATCTGGGGCTGACGGCGCATGTGACCTTCTCGGGGGCGCTGGCTTGGCCCTACTTGTATTCCTGGCCACCGCGCCCGGCTGGTTTGATTGAGACCGCGTTTGATGAATTGGCCAAGCGCTGGATGCCGATCCTGGACGCGTTCGACCATGCGGGCGTGGACGTCTGCTACGAGGTGCATCCCGGCGAGGACCTGCACGACGGCGTGAGCTACGAGATGTTTCTCGACCGCGTGCACGGCCACAAGCGCGCCTGCCTGCTGTACGACCCCAGCCACTTCGTGTTGCAGCAGCTCAATTACTTGGAGTACATCGACCACTACCACGAGCGCATCAAAATCTTCCATGTCAAAGACGCGGAGTTCAAGCCCAGCGGCAAGCAGGGCGTGTACGGCGGCTTTCAGCCCTGGTTGCAGCGCGCCGGGCGCTTCCGCTCGCTGGGCGACGGACAGGTGGACTTCAAAGGTATTTTCAGCAAGCTGGCCGGGTACGACTACAGCGGCTGGGCGGTGTTGGAGTGGGAGTGCTGCCTCAAGCACCCCGAAGACGGCGCGCGCGAGGGCGCGGTCTTCATCCGCGACCACATCATCCGTGTGGCCGAGCGCGCCTTTGACGACTTCGCTGGCAGCGCCGTGGACGCCAAAGCCAACCGCAAGATGCTCGGCATCAAATAAACCAACGACGCAGCGCAGGCACAAAGGACAAACCTATGGCAATTGAAGCAAGCAGCAGCACCGGCGTGGCACGGCGCATCCGGCTGGGCATGGTGGGTGGCGGGCAGGGGGCGTTCATTGGCGCGGTACACCGCATCGCCGCGCGCATGGACGACCGATATGAACTCGTGGCGGGCGCCCTGTCGGCCAAGCCCGAACGCGCCCGCGCCAGTGCCGCCGAGTTGCACATCGCACCCGAGCGCGCCTACAGCGACTACCGCACCATGGCGCAGGCCGAGGCGCAGCGGCCCGACGGCATCGACGCGGTTGCCATCGTCACGCCGAACCATCTGCACGCGCCCATGGCGCAGGCTTTTCTAGAGGCCGGCATCCACGTCATTTGCGACAAGCCGCTGACCTCGACGCTGGCTGACGCGCAGGCCCTGGTGGCCAGCGTGCGCGCCAGCAACTGCCTGTTCGCGCTCACCCACAACTACAGCGGCTATCCCATGGCGCGCCAGGCCCGGGCCATGGTGGCTGCGGGCGATTTGGGCGAGATCCGGCTGGTACACGCCGAGTACGTGCAAGACTGGTTGAGCACGCCGCTGGAAGCCACAGGCCAAAAACAGGCAGCCTGGCGCGTGGACCCGGCGCAGGCCGGTGCGGGGGGATCGTTGGGCGATATCGGCACCCACGCCGAACACCTGGCGCGCTTTATCAGCGGCCAGCAGGTGCACGAGGTCTGCGCCGATTTGTCGACCTTTGTGGACGGCCGCCAGCTCGACGACAACGCCCATGTGCTGATGCGCTACCGCAACGGCGCGCGCGGCATGCTCTGGTCCAGCCAGGTTGCGCCGGGCAATGAAAACGGTTTGAAAGTGCGCGTCTACGGCACCAAGGCCGGACTGGAGTTCCGCCAGGAACATCCCAACCACCTGTGGTTCACGCCCCTGGGTGGCGCGCCACAGCTGATCACCCGCGCAGGTGCCACGGCCGGACCCGCAGCAGCGCACGCCAGCCGCATTCCGGCCGGTCACCCCGAGGGTTATTTAGAGGCCTTTGCGCAGCTCTACACCGACTTTGCCGAACAGCTGCACGCGCGCTGGGAACAACGCACACCCAACCCGCTGGCCTGCCATGTGCCGACGATTGAGGACGGTTTGCGCGGCATGCAGTTCATTGAGGCGGTGGTGGCATCGAGCCGTGCGGGTGGGCGTTGGACGGCGGTGGCGTGAGCCACCGGAACCTACAATCCTTGCATGTGCCGACGCCGGGTCGGTTTCACCTCTGGAGTCGCAGCACCCATGAACCAAGCGACCGCATTGCGGGCTGAAACGAGGGATTGGTGGCGCGGCGGCATCATCTACCAGATCTACCCGCGCTCGTTCCAGGACAGCAACGGCGATGGCGTGGGCGACCTGCCCGGCATCACGCAGCGGCTGGCCCATGTCGCGGCACTTGGCGCAGATGCGGTCTGGCTGTCGCCGGTGTTCAAAAGTCCGATGAAGGACTTCGGCTACGACGTCAGCGACTACCGCGACATCGACCCGCTCTTTGGCACCCTGGACGACTTTCGCGAACTGGTGCGCCACGCGCACAGCCTTGGCCTCAAAGTCATGATCGACCAGGTGCTGTCCCACACCTCCGACCAACACCTCTGGTTTATCGAGAGCCGGGCCAGCCGCGACAACCCGCGCGCGGACTGGTATGTGTGGGCGGATGCCCGCGACGACGGCACGCCGCCCAACAACTGGCTGTCCATTTTTGGCGGCAGTGCCTGGCAGTGGGACACCCGGCGCTTGCAGTACTACCTGCACAACTTTCTGGTCTCGCAGCC
>CANFHZ010000095.1 GCA_947446885.1 Comamonadaceae bacterium | reverse complement strand
TCAGCGCCAAAGAGGCATTCAGCAAAGCGATTGGCCTGGGCATCCGCATGCCCATGAGTTGGCGCAGCTGTGAAATTCTCAACCACCCCAGCGGAGCGCCCTATGTGGTGGTGCACGGGGATTTGCGCAGCTGGTGCGCGGCGCGTCAGCTGCACTTTCATGTAACGGTGAGCGACGAGAGTGATTACGCTGCGAGTTTTTGTGTGGCCGAGGTGCAGCCTGCGCCCATGCCCCGTGATGTGTAGGAGACCTGTGTGCACGCCCCCTTGATGATCGATATTGCAACGACCAGTCTCAGCAAGCGCGACCGGCAGCGGCTGCGCCACCCGCTCGTAGGCGGCTTGATTTTGTTCGCCCGCAACTGGGAAAGCCGCGCGCAGCTGACCGCGCTGTGCAAAAGCATCAAGGCCGTGCGCGCGGATTTGCTGATTGCGGTAGACCACGAGGGCGGCCGGGTTCAGCGTTTCAAAACCGATGGATTCACCCACTTGCCGCCCATGCGCGCGCTGGGCGATATGTGGATGCAAGCGCCGCGTCATGCTGCCAAGCGCGCAGCCGGCACCCCTGCGGGTCCGCTGGACGCATGCAATGTGGCCACGGCCTGTGGCTACGTGCTGGGCAGTGAGTTGCGGGCCTGCGGCGTGGATTTCAGTTTTACGCCAGTGCTCGATCTGGACCATGGCCACAGCAAGGTGATCGGAGACCGCGCCTTCAGCCGCGACCCGGCTGTGGTCAGCCTGCTGGCCCGCAGCCTGGCGCAAGGCATGCTGCAAAGCGGTATGGCCCATTGCGCCAAACACTTCCCGGGCCATGGCTATGCCAGCGCGGACTCCCATGTGGCGGCTGCGGTGGACAAGCGCAGCCTGGCGGCCATCCTCGCGGATGATGCCGCGCCTTACCGCTGGTTGAGTAACAGTTTGTTGGCAGTTATGCCGGCCCACGTGGTCTACCCGAAAGTCGACGCACGCCCGGCCGGGTTTTCGCCGGTCTGGTTGCAGGATATTTTGCGGGGGCGTCTGGGGTTCACCGGTGCGGTTTTCAGTGACGATTTGTCTATGGCCGCGGCGCGCCGCATCCAGGGACAGGAACTCAGCGACACGGCCGCCACCGTTGCCGCCTTGCAGGCCGGATGTGACCTGACATTGTTGTGCAACCAATCGCTGGTGGATGAGGGCAGCCCGATTGACCGGCTGTTAGAGGGAATGACGGAAGCCTTGCTCAAGGGCGAGTGGCAGGTCAGCGAGCAAGCCGAGGCGCGCCGACTTGCTCTGCTGCCGCGTGGTACCGCAGTGGACTGGGACACGCTGATGGTGCAACCCGCGTACATGCGCGCGCTCGACAGCCTGATTTAGTGTTTCCACACTCTGTTGGTTTACATGGTGCGTGCTAGCATTCAAGCGATTGTTCTACTTAACCTAAGGATTCCTATGAAATTGCAGTCTTTTGTGATGGGTGCCGTGATGTCAGCTTGCGCCCTGATGGCCCAGGCCCAGTCGGAGCCCTCTGTTGCACCGGCCGCTCCAGCCACTGCCGCAGCCAAAAAACCGCACGCCAAGGCCCACAAAAAGCACGTTCACAAAGTCGTTGGAAAAAAGCACCACAAGGCTAAATCCAAGGCAAAAAAAGCCACCAATATGTAAATGACTTGCGCGCTTCCTGCTCAGGGAGCGCGGTGCAGGCGCGGGGACGACAACAGGGCCAGATGGTCGTTTAGCGCCAACGCCAGAGCAGGGTAGCGTTCCAGCAGGCCTGACTGCATCAGCAGCGTACGCAGGCGCTGCAAGTCCCGCGTATCGGGTGCAACCCGCATTTGCGCCAGCGCGGCATCGGTATTGCCGCCCCGCACAAGGGCGAGCACCTTGTCTGCCCAAAGACTTTTCTTCGCCATGGAATCCTGCGGAGTGTGGAAACGGGGTATTGTGCGCCCCGGCTCGTTCTTTCTGCGATCCTTGAACTCCCCTGCACCATGAACCGTTTTCTCACACGGCTATTCGTTTGCTTGTCTCCCGCGCTGCTGGTCGCCTGTGCCCTGGCACCTTCCACGGAAAAAAGTCAGGGACAAGTCCAGGTACCGATTCAGGCACAGCCAGGCGTGGTACCGGACGCTCCCAAGTTGCCAGCGGCTTCACCCCCTACACCCGAGCCGGTTCCGGTACGGGTGCCTGTTCCACCCAAACTGGGCCTGGCCTTGGGCGGCGGTGCTGCCCGGGGCTTTGCCCATATTGGGGTGATTCAGGTGCTGGAGGAGGCCGGTTTGCGCCCGGACTTTGTCGCCGGCACTTCTGCCGGTAGTGTTGTGGCGGCTCTGTATGCCAGTGGCAAAAGCGGCGCGCAACTGCAGCAAATTGGGGAGTCCATGGAAGAAGCCGCGATCACGGATTGGACCTTGCCGGTTTTCAACTCGGGCATGCTGCGTGGCGAGGCCCTGGCCAAGTATGTGAACCAGCAGGTTGGTGGGCGTGTGATCGAAAACATGCCGACTTCTTTGGGCATTGTCGCGACCGATTTGTATTCCGGCGAGATGATGCTGTTCCAGCGGGGTGACACCGGTACCGCCGTGCGTGCCTCCAGCGCCGTTCCAGCGATTTTTCAACCGGTCAAAATTTCAGGGCGCTCGTATGTGGACGGCGGTCTGGTCTCGCCCGTGCCGGTGCGTGCGGCGCGGCGTATGGGCGGTGAGGTGGTGCTGGCGATTGATATATCGAGCCCGCCGGACTCCAGCGGGAGTGGCGGCACGATTGCCGTCCTTTTGCAGACCGCCAGCATCATGGGCAAAAGTATCAATGCCTTTGAGCTCAAGGAAGCGGATGTGGTGGTGCGCCCGGACTTGCGCGACGTCGCCAGTGCGGACTTCTCGTCCCGCAAACGGGCTATCGAAGCAGGGCGGCAAGCCATGTTGGAAGCACTACCCCAGCTGCGTGCGGCGATGCGTGCCAAGGCACGCTGACGGGATGCAAAAAGGCAGATAAAAAAAGGCCCCGTTTTGCAACGGGGCCTAAGGGATTCCTGAACCCGGTGGTTACGAAAGAATCCGAGGAGACAACTTGTTGGGTAAACCGTCAAACGATTATGTCAGGGTTTTCCCGTAGATCCGTGATTAACGCTTCTTGGCAGTCGCTTGCTTGGTAGCGGTCGCAGCGGTAGTGGACACGGCGTGGAAGTTGGCTTCGGCCATTTCGGTTGCTTGCTTGACCGCTTTTTGAACGCTTTCCAGCGCGCTGTTGGCGGCGGTGACAGCACCTTTCATGATCGACACCACGGAATCCGAACCAGCGGGTGCGTTTTTGGAGACGCTGTCGACCAGTGCGCTCACGGAAGCTTGGGCTTCAGCGGCTTTGGTTTCAGCAACTTTGGTGAACTCGGTACCGGTGCTGGTAGCGATGTCATAGAGGTGGCGGCTGTAGGCAGCAGCTTTCTCGGCGACGGGCTGGAGCACGCTGGCTTGCAGGGCCATCAGCTCTTGTGCGTCTTTCACGGTCAGCAGCGCTTGGCTGTTGGCCGACACGTCAGCCAGAACCGCTTTGGAAGCAGCCAGGTTCAGTTCAACCATTTTTTCCATGCCTTCAAAGGCTTTGCCGGTCAGGCCGAAAAGGGTTTCCAGGTTGGCTTTGTGCGAGGCCATGATTTGTTCAGCAGTCATCATAAAAATTCTCCAAAAGTACAGTTACAGGGATGTTTGCCACTCTGAACTTGCCTGTCTGGCTTTATGTTGCAGTGCAGCATGGGGCGAATTATAGGCAGAAAATCGACTTGGCCACGCTTTTTTGTTGCAGTGCAGCAAAAAACCAACAATTATCGGTTTTCTGAGGGCTTGCACTGGGTGTGGAGCCCGCGGTCTGCTGGGTAAAGAGTCCATTTAGCCGGTGGCACAATCGACCGATGCCTACTTCCCCTGCCGCCGCTTTAGAGCGGTTCTCCCGTCCGCAAAACCGTGCGCAGTCCCTACCGCGATCCCACCACCACCGTGTGTGCAGGGGTGGGTGGACGTGAACCGCTACCAGCGGCGCGCGCGGCTCCTTTGCGGCGCATTACTGTGGAGTGCCTCCCATGAATGATTCCCCCCGCAACGCGGTGGACGATGCAATCGATTCGCGCATGTCCACCCGGGCATTCACCGCCCAGCCGGTTGACCGCACTACGCTGGAGTCTATTTTGCAGGTCGCCAGCCGTGCGCCCTCGGGTACCAACAGCCAGCCCTGGCGCGTTTATGTTCTGCAGGGTGCGAGCCGCCAGACGCTGGTGGAGAAGGTATGCGCCGCCCATGACGCGCTGCGCGCCGATCCGTCACTGGCGGCGCAGTACACCGAGGAATACGACTACTACCCCACCCAATGGGTCAGTCCTTATATTGACCGGCGTCGGGAAAACGGCTGGGGGCTATACGGTCTGCTGGGCATAGGCCGGGGTGACAAGGATCGCATGCATGCGCAGCACCAACGCAACTTCCGTTTTTTTGACGCGCCGGTAGGGCTGATGTTCACGCTGGACCGCGTGATGGGGCGCGGTTCTTTGCTGGATTACGGCGCATTTCTGCAAAACATCATGCTCGCCGCCCGCGCTCGGGGCTTGCACACCTGCCCGCAAGCGGCTTGGAACGGCTTTGCGTCCATCATCCTGCCGCACATCGGAGCGGGCTCTGGTGAAATGCTGGTCTGCGGAATGGCTCTGGGCTACGCCGATGGCAGCGATACCGTTAACACCTTCCGCACACCGCGTGTGGCGGCTTCCGAATTCACACACTGGCTGGAGTAAACCATGCATACCAAACCATCTGTTCTTGTTGCCCGCGCAGTCTTTCCTGAGGTATTACACAAACTGGAGCAGCATTTTTCTGTGGAGTCCAACCAGGACGACACGGTATTGAGCGCCGAAGAGCTGGCCCGGCGCTTACAGGGCAAGGTTGGCGTTTTCACGACGGGCAGTGAGCGCATCAGCGCCGCCTTGCTGGCCCAGTGCCCAGACCTGCGCATCTGCGCCAACATGGCCGTGGGTTACAACAATTTTGATTTGCCTGCCATGACGGCGGCGGGTGTCATGGCTACTAACACGCCCGATGTGCTCACCGAAACCACGGCTGATTTCGGCTTCGCGCTGCTGATGGCGACTGCCCGGCGCATGGCGGAGAGCGAGCATTTTTTGCGAGCGGGCTTGTGGACGCGTTGGAGCTACGACATGTTTGCCGGTGCGGAGGTACACGGCAGCACGCTGGGCATCATCGGCATGGGCCGCATCGGCCAGGGTATCGCCCGGCGGGGCGCTTTGGGCTTCGGCATGAAGGTGCTGTACTGCAACCGCAAGCCGCTGGACGCGGCAACCGAGGCTGGCTGCCATGCCCGCCACGTCAGTAAAACCGAGTTGCTGCAAACAGCGGATCATGTGATGCTGGTTCTGCCCTACAGCGCCGAGGCCCACCACACCATCGGTGCTGCGGAACTGGCCCTGATGAAGCCCACAGCGACGCTTATCAACATCGCGCGCGGCGGCATTGTGGACGACGCGGCGCTGGCCGCGGCGCTGCGCAATCGCACCATTGCCGCAGCCGGTCTGGACGTGTTTGAGGGTGAGCCTGCGGTACATCCCGACCTCCTGACGGTGCCTAATGTGGTGCTGACGCCACATATCGCCAGCGCCACCATCCCCACCCGGCGGGCCATGGCCGATCTCGCCGCAGACAACCTGATCGGTTTTTTGGTGCATGGCAAAGCCCTGACCCCGTTGAACACACCTGCGCACTAGGCCATGGCCTGGGACGCGCCCATGCTTGCGGCCTTGCTGGTCTGCGGGCTGCTGCAGCTGCTGCTCGTATTGCTTCTGTGGCGCAGACCGGACAAGTCAGCGGAGTCGGCCCAGGCGCTGCTGCAAGCGCTGGACGCCACCCGCGCACAACTGGCCCGGGAACTGCGCCAGGAGTCGCAGGATTCTTCCCGCGCGGCGCGTCAGGAGGCCGCATCCACCATGGCGACATTCCAGCAAACCGTGGTGCAGCACAGTGCCGAGTCCACCCGCACCCAAAACGCCCGGATGGACGCGTTCGGTGCCCAGCTTGCTGCCATGCAAAAAGGCCTCGCCGACACCCTGAATGCGCAGCTCGGCGCTTTAAGCGAGGCCAATGCGCGGCGTCTGCTGGAGCTCAATGAAAGCAGCGCAGCAGGTTTGCGTGAAATGCGCAGCACCTTGGAAGCGCAGCTCGCCCAGCTGCAAACCAGCAATACGGCCAAGCTCGAAGAAATGCGCGTCACCGTCGACGAGAAGCTCCAGTCCACCTTGCAGGCGCGCCTGGGCGAGAGCTTCAAGCAAGTGGCTGATCGTCTGGAGCAGGTGCACAAAGGCCTGGGTGAAATGCAAACCCTGGCCCAGGGCGTGGGTGACCTCAAACACCTGCTGACCAACGTCAAGACACGGGGAATTTTTGGCGAGGCCCAGCTGGCGGCGCTGCTGGAGCAGGTGTTTGTGCCCGACCAGTATGCGGCGCAGGTTCCAACCCGCCCGGGCAGCAAAAACCTGGTGGACTTCGCCATCAAGCTGCCAGGCAAAGCCGTCGATGGAACGCCTTTGTTGCTGCCTATTGACGCCAAGTTCCCCAACGAGGATTACGCCCGCCTGCTCGATGCGCAGGCCCGCGCCAACCCGGCCGAGGCCGATGCGGCGGCCAAGGCATTGGAGCAGCGTATCCGGCTGGAGGCCAAGTCCATCACCGAAAAATACGTGGAACCGCCGTACACCACTGATTTTGCGATTCTGTTTTTGCCGACCGAGGGTCTCTACGCCGAGGTGCTGCGCCGCCCCGGTTTGATGGAGGCCTTGCAGCGCGACTACCGGGTCACGCTGGCCGGCCCGACCACCCTTCTGGCCATGCTCAGCTCGCTGCAAATGGGCTTTCGAACCCTGGCGCTGGAGAAGCGCTCCAGCGAGGTCTGGCAGGTCCTGGGTGCTGTCAAAAATGAGTTTGGCAAGTTCGGCGAAGTGCTGGCCAAAGTCAAGTCCCAAACCCAGACCGTCCTCAATACCCTGGACAGCGCAGACACCCGCAGCCGTGCCTTGCAGCGGGCTTTGAAAACCGTGCAAGCCCTGCCCGATGGTGCGTCGCATGGGCTGCTGGCGCTGGACCCGGAGACCAGCGAGGACGCTGCGCCGCCGGACACCGCGCCCGGCGCCTGAGGTCTTCATGCCAGACGCTTCGCAGAACGCCGCACCGGCGGGCGCCCGGGGTTTTGCGCGCGTGGTCGCCGGCCACACCTTGGTACACGCCAGCATGTCGGGCATGCGCTTGGCCGCGCCGCTGCTTGCCCTGCATCTGGGTTTGGGTACCGTGTACGTGGGGGTCTTGCTGGCTTTGTATTCGCTGACCCAGGTTTTTATTGCCCTGCCCGTAGGGCGCTATGTGGAGCGCCATGGGCTGCGCCGGCCCTTGGGATGGGCGGCGCTGGTAGCCGGGTCGGCTGCGCTGGGATGCGCTGCGTTCCCACGGTTTGAAGTCCTGTGTGGGGCCGCTTTATGTATGGGCGGCGCGACAGGCCTGTGCATGATTGCGCTACAACGCTATGTGGGCCGCGCGGCACGCGATGGCGCCGAACTGCGTCGCATGTTCAGCTGGCTATCGTTGGGGCCTGCTGCTTCCAATATGCTGGGCCCGGTGCTGGCCGGCTTGTGCATCGACCATTTCGCAGATTGGGACGCCGCACCGGCGGACCTGTTGGGCTTTCGTGCCGCGTTTGCGGTTTTGGCGTTTTTGCCCCTGTTGAGTTGGTTCCTGGTACGTTCTGCTGCAAGTGCCAGCAGGGTGCCGCCACCCGCACCGCTTGCGGGCTCCAACGCTGCGGCCTCACCCTGGGATTTATTGCGTGCGCCGCGCATGCGCAGCTTGTTGCTGGTGAACTGGTTGTTGTCCTCTTGCTGGGACGTGCACACCTTTGTGGTTCCGGTGCTGGGCCATGAACGCCAGCTCAGCGCCTCGGTCATCGGTGGAATTTTGGGCGGTTTTGCGGTTGCGGCTGCGCTGGTACGGCTTTTGATCCCGCTGATGGCGGCGCAGGCCCGCGAGTGGCATGTGACCACAGCGGCCATGCTCAGCACGGCACTGTTGTTTGCGATCTACCCGCTCATGCAGGGTGCCTGGGGTATGGCGGTGTGTTCGCTTTTACTGGGCTTTGCTTTGGGCTCCGTGCAGCCCATGATCATGAGCACCTTGCACCACATCACACCCGAGCGACAACGCAGCCAAGCGCTGGCACTTCGCCTGATGGCCATCAACTGTTCGAGCGTTGTAATGCCTCTGCTGTTTGGCAGCGTGGGGGCGGTGCTAGGCGTTTCCGTCTTGTTTTGGACGGTTGGCAGCGCGGTAGGACTGGGGTCGCGCGCAGCCTGGCAGCTGCGCATCTAGCGAGCGTACGCAGGCTTTTTGGCCTGCGTACGGGATTCAGACCCGCTTGCGGTATTCGCCGGTACGGGTATCGATTTCGACCTTGTCGCCCTGGGCTACGAAAATCGGCACGCCGATTTCAAAGCCGGTGGCGATCTTGGCTGGCTTGAGCACTTTGCCCGAGGTATCGCCCTTGACAGCGGGTTCGGTCCAGGTGATTTCACGCACCACGCTGGTGGGCAATTCGACCGAGATGGCTTTGCCTTCGTAAAACACGACCTCAACCGCCATGCCGTCTTCTAAGTAGCTCAGCGAATCGCCCATGTTCTCGGCTTCGACTTCGTATTGGTTGTATTCCGAGTCCATGCACACATACATGGGGTCGGCGAAGTAGGAATAGGTGCATTCCTTTTTGTCCAGAATGATCTGGTCCATCTTGTCGTCGGCCTTGAAAACGACTTCGGTGCCGAAGTTGGCGATCAGGCTTTTGAGCTTCATGCGCACGGTGGCGGAGTTGCGCCCACCCCGGCTGTATTCGGTTTTGAGCACGACCATGGGGTCTTTACCGTGCATGATGACGTTACCGGCGCGAATTTCTTGGGCGATTTTCATGGTGTCAGAGGCTTGAGAGCGTTGGTGCAGATAGGCCGCATGCTGCGGCGAGTTGGGCGGCATCGGTCGGGGCCGGTACCTGGATAAAGCCCGCGAGTTTATCGGTTTTTGGCTACCAGCCCCCGCAAACGCGTCGGCAGGTCGTCCTGCTCCAGCAGGCGCGCGCGGGCCTGGCGCACCAGCTGCTCCCATGCTGCGGCGGTGCCGGCCACGGCCTGCTTCCACGGCGCTCTGTCTGCGGGCGCGCCAAAGCCATTCCAGACGAGGTGCAGCGCGCGCACCATGTCATCCGCCTGCATCCAGTCCAAAAAAGCGTCCAACTTGTGGCGGTGCGCGGCATCGCTTTGCGGGTAGGCCTGCCAGACAAAAGGCTTGCCCGCCCACAGGGCCTGCACCAACGAGTCTTCGCCGCGCACGAGGTTCAGATCACAGCCTGCCAGCAAGGCGTCGTATTCCCTTTGGCTGAGGGCGGGCAGAAATTCCAGCGCCAGGTGCGCGG
>CANFHZ010000094.1 GCA_947446885.1 Comamonadaceae bacterium | reverse complement strand
GTGGTAGACGCCCACGGCAACGCCGTGGCCATGACCAGCAGCATCGAGGCCGCCTGGGGTTCGCACATCATGGTCAACCGGGGCCTGGGGCTTGCGGGGGGCTTTTTGCTCAACAACCAGCTCACCGATTTCAGCTTCAGCCCCACCGGCGCGGACGGCAAGCCGGTCGCCAACCGCGTAGAGGCATCCAAGCGCCCGCGCTCGTCCATGTCGCCCACGCTGGTATTTGACAAAGCCACGGGCAAACTGGTACTGAGCGGCGGCAGCCCCGGTGGCGCACTCATCATCCATTTCACCGCCAAGTTGCTGCTCGGTACGCTGGACTGGGGCCTTAGCCCGCAGGAGGCCATAGACCTGCCCAACTTCAGCCCCATGGACGAGGTGCTGCTGCTCGAATCCGGCGGCTTTCCCGCCAGCACCGTCTCAGCGCTGGCCGCACGCGGCCACAAAGTGCACCAGGTGCCGCTGACCAGCGGCGTCCAGGCCATCCAGCGCAAGGACGCGGGCTGGAGCGGGGGGGCTGATCCACGGCGTGAAGGGGTGGTGTTGGGGGATTGAATGGTCTTGAAAAAAGTTCATCGAAGAACTACCGCTGGCGTTAAACTTGTACCGGGTCTGAAGTCCGGCTTGTCTGGGTAGTAGGTCCCACCCGGGCCCCGCAAGGGGCCCTCTTTTTTTCAGACCCGCACAATGCCAAGCGGGTCTCTCGGACTGGCAAATTTGCACAGCACCGGCTCAAGCCTTTTGTAGAAATTGTTCCCTGACTTGCGCAGAATGTAAGCCGACGGCGACATGTGCTGGTACAGCACATACGCCACCACGTCTGCCGACTGAATGAAATACGAGTGCTCCGAATTGCGAAAGTTGGCGTCCTCGATCACATATTGAATCGGTAAATCTCTGAACCCGGTGCCGCCGTGATGCGGCACCGGGTTGTACTTGCGCATTTTTTTGAGTAAGCCATTCAGTTTTTTCTCGTCCGAGCGATCCGGAAACAGCATCCCCATGGATGGAACGCCGAGGGGTCCCGGAAAGTTTCCGTGGCTGATGGTGTTTTCAAAACGCTGAATGAGAGTGCGCCATGCGGACTCAAATATATCGGCACCGTTGGGCTTGCCCTGCTTGTCGACCACCACCGAAATAATGCGCAGGTAAGGCATGGTGGCAAGCCAGTCCGCGTAGCGTCGCAGTATTTCGAGCCGCTCATGTTTTGCGATGCGGGCCAAATCGCCGGGCCGCGACAGCAATGGACTGGCGTGGATTTCATCTCTCAAGCGTATGGCCCAACGCGCTTTCAACACCCGCCTGAACTCGACCAACTTGGCTAAGGCTTCGTGCCAGTGCAACTCATGCACCACCAACCCGACCAACACGAAATACCGGGTAGGCGAACCCACCAGCCCCACGTCACCGCTCTCGTCGACGTACATCAAGTACATGCAAGCGCCTCGGTCTGTGGGACTTCGCTCCACAGCACCCCATATGCCGCAGCATCTATCTGCGCCATCAGCGTGCGGGTCGCGCCTAAAGCGGCTACGACTCGGCAGTAATGCTCCACATCGTCCAGCGTGAGCGTACGGCCTTTGCGGTCTTTGAGCCATTTTTCACACACTTGGTAGCCGCCCACCGTGAACGCCCACGTGGCAGCGGGCACGCCGTCAAAATACTGGGTGACGTTGATGTAGACCCGGCCCTGCGCGGGGTCTGCGCCGGGCACATAGCGCGGTTTGTCCACCGCGTTGTCGCCCGCGACCGGAAAGCGGGCATGCAGTTGGCGCGGCACTTGGCGAAGCAAATGCAGGTTGATCAGCGCCCGGCCCAGCGGCAGCAGTGCCGCCCAGGCCTGTGTGAAGGTCTGCGTGCTGCCTGCAACCACGGCGACGGGGATGCGCGGAAAGTCGCTTTTCAGAAACTGGGCGTAGCGGCTGCGGTAGCTGGGGGCGTGCAGCACCGCGTAGACATAGGCCAACACGTCTTCGGGCGTCACGCCCTGCGGCATGTCGTAGCGCTCGGACTCTGTTATCACGCCGATGCTGGTGGCCAAGGCTTGGAGGAAGGCGGGCGCAATGTTGGGGTGGGACGGTTTTCCTGAGGGATGAAGCCAAAGTGGAAAAACGGAGCCGATTTCACTGGTGCGATTGGAGATAAAGCAACTTTCTACAAGTCCTTCTCCGACCATTGTGTGCGCCCATTGATCGCCGTTCATTTGCCTGCAGGCACCCAAGTACATCGAACTCACGCGGCCGACCAAATGTCCCATCACCTCCCAACGACCCCAATCCACCAAACGTTTGTCATAAAGCATGACCCGCTGGTCAAACGGGCGGTACAGGCACGGAGAGATGGACTTCCTCCAGTCGATCAGGCGCAACTCGTTGCGCGCCCTGCCCAATTTCCAGCCCCGTGAATCACCTGCAGGGTATTTGGCCCCTTCCGTGCTGGGGCCAAAGGTTCGCAAACGCACCTCCTCATCCCCCAGGTCGGGTCGCAAAAACGCGTCAACCTTGGCGACTAATTCTGCTTGGGTGAGATCCACCGCCAAGCTGTCGCGTGCGGTGACGATGCCCGTGGTGTTAATCGGAAACACGTCAGTGACCTTCCAGCCTTGTTCGTAGCCCTCACGGCCCTGCTCTCCCACTGGCACGAACAGCAGCAGCGGCGCTTGGGGCATGAGCGTTTGCCACTGCGCATCGCTCCATTCATTGCTTTGCAGCCACTGGTATTTGTGATCACGGCTGCCCCATAAATCGGCGTGGTGCACCTTCGCCTTACGCGGCAATTGCATATTCACGTGGCCCGGGCTGGGAATAGCGTCGCCCAACAAGTCCAGCGCAAGGGAACCTGGCCCTTGTGTCTGAAGTTTGATAAGTACCGTAACGGCGACACCTTGTTCGATGTCGAACACGTTTTTATCGTCCCCTTGAGCGGCTAAGGCCGCGGGCGTCCGCTCCTTTTTCTTGGTGTTGCCGTGGAGGTCCAGCACGTAGATGTGATCAAAGTCGCGCATCAGACTGGCGCGCATGCCACGAAAGGTCGGGTTATCCAACCAGCCATGGTTGGTGATAAACGCCACGATGCCGTGACCGGTCCGCACAATGCGGTCATGGGCAAAACGGATGAACTTGACGTAATCGTCGTTCAGCCAGTGTTTGCGTTCTCTCAACGGGCCACCATCAGGCTCCTTCTTGTACTCGTCCAGCAGCTGCCGAATCATGGCGCTGTTATTGAGCGAGATACCCGAATAGGGCGGATTGCCCAACACGACCTGCACCGGTGCATCGCGTTTGACCGTCTCTGCACCCTGGTTTTCATCGGCAATCCAGTTGGCCAAAAACTGATCGGTACTTTTGGAAATCATGTCCAGCGTATTTGTCAGGTAGACGTTGAGCCGTTCTTCCCGCGCGTTGCCTGCACGCCGGCCAAAAGCATAGCCCTGCTCTTGCAACTGCAGAGCGAGTTTGAGGTGAGCCACGGTGTAAGGCGCCATCATCAACTCAAAGCCAAACACGCGCGGCAGGAGGCGTTCTTTGACGTATTGCGGCCACAAACCGTCATTGCCACCGGCGGTGACATGCTGGTGAATTTGGTCGATCACCCGGCGAAGAAAGGTGGCGGTACCGGTGGCCGGGTCGAGGATGAGCGTGTCTTTATCGGCCAGACCATCGGGCTTGGCGAGCACGGCTTTAAGCAGCGCGTCCACACTGCGCACCATAAAGTCCACTACCGGCTGCGGCGTGTAGTAGACGCCGCGCTGCTCACGGAGTTTGTGGTTGTAGGCGCCCAGAAAGGTTTCATAAAAGTGGAACACCGGGTCTTCAAAGCCGGCCTTGCGGCTTTGGCGGTGCAGCACTTTGTCCATGTCGGTGTAGCGCAAACTGTGGGCGACTTGCTCGATGAGCCAGCGCAATTGCTCGCTCAAATCCGGGCTGGCAATGTGGCGGAAGAACTGGCGCAAGAACGGATTGGCGCGGGGAATCAAAAACTCCGCCTTCTCCAGATTGAAAGGCCCTTTGCGCAAATGGGCGGGCATTTTTTCCGGTACTGCGCCATAGAGCGTAGTGGTCTCAAACACGCGAGCAGTAAACAAGCCGTAGACGGCGGTTTGGGCATACATGTCGGCAAACTCGGCGGTCTGCAGGTTGGGCATCAGCAGGGTTTTGAACGCGGCGTATTGCCCCTGTAGTGCCTCGTCCCCGGCTTCCAGCAGCTCGGCGACCAGATCGCGCAGCAGCCGGGTCTGGCCGGCCAGACTGGCGGCAAGTTGGTGCGGCGTACTGAGCGTGGGCGTGATTTCGTTGCAAAAGCTGCGAAGCAACTCACCCCAGCGCACATGGGCGTCTGCGTGCGGAACGATGGTTTTACCGCGCAAACTGCCCAAGCTGATTTCCATGCGCCTGTCTGGCCCGACCAACCACACAAAATCGAGGTAGTTGGTGACCAACAGATTGGGCAGGGCTTCTTGGTACCGCTTGATTTGTGCGGACTTGAGCACGCTTTTGAGCTGGGCGTCCAAGTCTTTGGCTTCGATGTAGCCAATCACAATTCCATTTTTCCGCACCAGGTAGTCGGGCTTGTTTTCACGTTGGCTGGCGCGCGGCTCGTTGGTGGCTTCCAAGCCGGACAGGCTGGATTCAATCAAGACTTGAAGGGCGGCGCGGTGGGTGTGTTCGGTTGCGTCACCTTTGGCGAAGGCGCGGGCCAGACTGGCCAGGTAGTGCTGGACGTGTGTAATTTTTTGCTCCCGTCGGTGGACGCGGCACGCTAGTGCGACCGCATTGACGAAACAAATATTACTTGGAAACTAGTTATGCCATGACGGCGGTCTCGATGCACCCCCTTCCTACAATCCCCACATGGCCATCCCTACCGCCTTTATCCAGGAACTCGTCGCGCGTGCCGACGTGGTGGACATCGTGGGGCGGCATGTGCAGCTCAAGAAGGGTGGGGCCAACTTCATGGGCTTGTGCCCTTTCCACGGCGAGAAGTCGCCCTCCTTCTCCGTGAGCCCGTCCAAGCAGTTCTACCACTGCTTTGGCTGCGGCAAAAACGGCAATGTGATCAGTTTTTTGATGGATTTCTCCGGCATGGGTTTTGTGGACGCGGTCAAAGAACTGGCGCAGCAATACGGTATGCAGGTGCCCGAGGAAGACGCCTCGCCCGAGGACCGTGCGCGTGCGGCTGCGCAGCGCGAGCGGCAGCAGACACTCAGCGATGTGCTGGAAAAAGCCAACGCCGCCTACCGCAAAGAGCTCAAGACCGCGACCCGCGCGGTGGACTACCTGAAAGCACGCGGCGTGTCGGGCCAGGTGGCCAAGGATTTCGGGCTGGGTTATGCGCCCGAGGGCTGGCGATCGCTGGCCAGCGTGTTCCCGCATTACGACGATCCGCTTCTGGTTGAGAGCGGGCTGGTGATTCTGGCCACGCCCGAGGACGGCGGCGAGGAGAAGCGCTACGACCGCTTCCGCGACCGGGTCATGTTTCCGATCCGCAACGTCAAGGGTGAATGCATAGGCTTTGGCGCGCGGGTGCTGGGCGATGAAAAACCCAAGTATTTGAATTCGCCCGAAACGCCGGTGTTCAGCAAAGGCCGCGAGTTGTACGGCTTGTTTGAGGCGCGCAGCCATTTGCGCGAGGCGGGCTACGCGCTGGTGACCGAGGGCTATATGGACGTGGTGGCACTGGCGCAGCTGGGCTTTCCCAACGCAGTGGCCACGCTGGGCACGGCCTGCACGGCAGACCATGTGCAAAAGCTGTTCCGCTTCACCGATGCGGTGGTCTTCAGCTTTGATGGCGACGCCGCCGGGCGGCGTGCGGCGCACAAGGCGCTGGAGGCCGCCCTGCCCTTTGCGACCGATGTGCGCAGCGTGAAGTTTTTGTTTTTGCCACCCGAACACGACCCTGACAGCTACGTGCGGGCGCACGGCCGCGAGGCTTTTGCTGACCTGGTGAAGCTGGCCACACCCCTGAGCAAATTTCTGCTGGAGTCGGCGGCGCAGGACTGTGACCTCACCAGCGCCGAGGGCCGCGCCCAGCTCGCCACCCGCGCCAAGGCGATGTGGGTGCAACTGCCCGAGGGCGCTTTGAAGATGCAGATATTTGCCGACATCGCCGCGCTGGTGCAGATCGGCCCGCGTGAGCTGGCTGATCTGTGGGGCCATGTAACAGCAGAGCGCGGCCCCGCACGGCGCGGTAGTGCAGCGTCTGCGGGCGAGCCACGCTACACCGCCCCGGGGACTGCCCGCGCAGCACCGCCCGCGCGCCGGGGACGCAGCCAACCGCTGAGCCGGGCCGACCATGCACTGCGCATCGTGCTGATGTGCGCCCAGCTGTGGGAGCGGCTGTCGCCCGAGGACCATAGCGCGCTGTGCCAGTTGCCTGGCGGACACGGGGCCTGTTTTACGTGGCTGGAATCGCAAATTAACGAACAGGGGGCCATGACCTGGAATGCGCTGCGCGAACGCATGCTGGAGGAAGCGCCGGAGTTGTTTGCCACCGTACAGATGGTGATGGCTGAGGCGCTGCCGCCAACGGGCGACGGCAGCGAGGAATTCAAGGAATTGCGCAACCTGCTGGGTGACCTGGAAGTCGACCGTATCAAGGCGCTGCAAAAAAGCATCAGCGCCGGTCAGACGCTGGACGCAGCGGCCTTGCAAAGCTACAAAATGCTGGATCAGCGGCTCAAGGAACTCCAGCGCCTGCGCACTGAAGCTATACTCTGAGCCTCTTTTTCGGCAAGAGCGACAGCAGCACCTCCGGACCAGGCCCCGCGTGACACCGATCACACCGGCCGCACCACCGCAAGGACTGCATACCAAATGTTCGCCCATCCACTTGTCCGCTGATCTCTCCCGTACGTAGAACTTCGTTGCGCACACATGCGGCCCCTTGGTGCTTTGTGCGATTGTGTTGACCGATTGTTTTGAGTTTGAACCATGCCCACTGCAAAATCAGCCAAGCCTGCCGCCAAAAAACCCGCAGCGAAGCCCGCGCCCAAAGCCATAGCCAAACCGGGCTCCAAAGCAGCCTCGAAAGCATTGCCAAAACCGGCTGCAAAACCAGTTGTGAAAGCAAAGCCTCAAGCGGCAGCCAAAGCGGCAGCAAAAATGCCCGCCAAACCAGCAGCCAAAGCAGCCACAAAACCCGTCGCCAAAGCGCCTGCCAAAGTCGCGCCGAAAGCCCAATCCAAGACAAAACCGTCCACCAAAACAGCCGCTAAAGGCCCATCCAAAGTAGTAGCCAAGCCAGCGTCTAAAACCGCCGCAGCCAGCAAATCCGCTGTCAAAGCGCAGGCCCAAACCAAACCGACTACTTCGAAGTCTGTCAAAACTGCGCCCGCCCCGACTCCCAAGACCGCCGCCAAAAGTGCGGTGGCATCCGTAACCAAGAAAGCTTCCGCAGTGCCCCAAACCCCCGCGAAAAAAACGCCGATACCCGCCACTACCAAACCAGCCGTCAAGCCCGCTGCAAAAGCAGCTCCGGTTGCAGCAAAGCCAGTGGCCAAAGCCGCTGCCAAGGCTGCCCCCGCAAAAAGCAAAACCGCAGCCAAAGGAAAAGACAAGGCCAAGCCCGGCCTGGACCTTGACGACTTGATCGACATCGAAGACGAGCTCGAAGGCGAACCGGTTGCCGCCGCGCCCGGCGAAAAGGTCAAGCCCCTGCGCATGAAAATCAGCAAAGCCAAGGAACGGGCTTTGATGAAAGAATTTGGTTTGGATGAGACCGTCCTGTCGGAAGAAGACCTGGCCAAGCGCCGCCAGCGCCTGAAGGCGCTGATCAAGCTGGGCAAGACACGCGGCTATCTGACGCACGTCGAGATTTCCGACCACCTGCCCGACAAATTGGTGGATGCCGAGACCATGGAAGCGGTCATCACCACCCTGAACGACCTGGGTGTGGCGGTGTACGAGACGACACCCGACGCAGAGGCTTTGATCATCACCGACAACGCGCCCACAGGCGCGAGCGAAGAAGAGGCCGAAGAGGCTGCCGAAGCCGCCCTGTCCACCGTGGACAGCGAGTTCGGCCGCACCACCGATCCCGTGCGCATGTATATGCGTGAAATGGGCACGGTGGAACTGCTGACCCGCGAAGGCGAAATCGAGATTGCCAAGCGCATTGAGGGCGGTTTGATGGCGATGATGGAAGCCATATCGGCCTCACCCGCCACGATTGCCAAAATTTTGGAGCTCGGCGAAGAAATCCGTGAAGGCAAGACGGTAATCAGCCAAATCGTCGACGGCTTCTCCAACCCGAACGAGGCCGACGACTACGTGGCCGAAGAAGACTTTGACGAATTTGACGCAGCCGACGATGACGACGGCAAAGGCGGATCCAAGGCCCTTACCAAAAAACTGGAAGAGCTCAAGGCCGAGGCCTTGCGCCGCTTTGACCTCTTGCGCTCGCAGTTTGAAAAAATCCACAAGATCTATGACAAAGAGGGTTACGGAACCCCGAACTTTATGAAAGCGCAGCGGGCGCTGAGCGAACACCTGATGACGATCCGCTTCACCGCCAAGGCGATTGAAAAGTTGTGCGACATGGTGCGCGGTCAGGTCGATGATGTGCGCAAGAAGGAGCGCGAACTGCGCCGCATTCTGGTGGATAAGTGTGGCTATAGCCAGGAAAACTTCATCGCCGAATTCAGCGGCCGCGACAAGCACAACCAGCCTGCGCCCAGCCAGTTGCTCAATCTGAAATGGATTGAAAAACAAGCAGCCGCCGGCAAGCCCTGGAGCGCTGTGATGGCGCGCAATATTCCACCGGTGCAGGAAATCCAGCAGCGCCTGATCGACCTGCAGACGCAAGTGGTGGTGCCGCTGGACCAGCTCAAAGACATCAACAAGCGCATGAACCAGGGCGAGGCATCCAGCCGCGCTGCCAAGAAGGAGATGATCGAGGCCAACTTGCGCCTGGTGATCTCGATTGCCAAAAAGTACACCAACCGCGGCCTGCAGTTCCTGGATCTGATCCAGGAGGGCAATATTGGTTTGATGAAGGCGGTGGACAAGTTCGAATACCGCCGCGGTTACAAGTTCTCGACCTATGCGACCTGGTGGATCCGCCAGGCCATCACCCGCTCGATTGCCGACCAGGCGCGCACCATCCGCATCCCGGTGCACATGATCGAGACCATCAACAAGATGAACCGCATCAGCCGCCAGCATTTGCAGGAATTCGGCTATGAGCCCGATGCCAGCGTATTGGCCGAGCGCATGGAGATTCCGGAAGACAAGATCCGCAAAATCATGAAGATCGCCAAAGAACCGATCTCCATGGAAACTCCGATCGGCGACGACGACGACAGCCACCTGGGCGATTTCATCGAAGACGGTGCCAACACCGCGCCCATGGAAGCTGCTATGCAGGCTGGCCTTCGCGACGTGGTCAAAGACATTCTGGACAGCCTGACGCCGCGCGAAGCCAAGGTGCTGCGCATGCGCTTTGGTATCGAGATGGCCAGCGACCACACCCTGGAAGAAGTGGGCAAGCAATTTGACGTGACCCGCGAGCGCATCCGCCAGATCGAGGCCAAGGCGCTGCGCAAGCTCAAGCACCCCAGCCGCAGCGACAAGCTGCGCAGCTTCACCGACACGCTGTAG
>CANFHZ010000093.1 GCA_947446885.1 Comamonadaceae bacterium | reverse complement strand
GCAGAACGACGCGGTGCCGGATAACACCGATGCCAACCTGCACGCTGCCCATGACCAGAGTGTGCAGCCCGAAGGCACGCGCACCGACAGTGGCGAAGCCCGCGAACCGCGTGAACGCCGCAGCCGTGACCGTTATGGCCGTGACCGTGGCACACGGGGCGACCGTCCCCAGCGTAACGCGGCCGACATGGGCGAAAGCCTGATGGCCATGGTGCCTGATAGGGCCGAACCCGCGCTCGCTGAGCAAGCTGCTTATGCGCAGACCACCACTGCCACGGCGGTCAACGGGCGCACGGATTCGGACATGGAACATGCCGTATCTGCACCGGTGCCCGAAGCAGCACCCAAGTCCGCGCCGGTAACTGCCAGCACCCACCGCTCTGCGGGTATGCCGGCGCTGCAGCCTTTCGCACTGCCTGTGGACGCGCTGGAATCGGTAGCGCAAAGCGCCGGTTTGCAGTGGGTGAATTCCAATCCGGAACTGGTTGCCAACGCGCAGGCTGCCATTGCCGCAACCGTGCCGCCGGTGCGCCAGCCGCGTGAGCGTGCGGCACCGGTTGCCGTCAGCACAGAGCCGCTGATCCTGGTGGAAACCCGCCGCGATTTAGGCCTGATGCCGCTTGCCATTGAGGAAACTGCAGCGCCTGCGGCTGAGCACCCAGCCAGCCCGCAGCACACTGCATAAAACTGCGCTGACACGTTCGGCCGCTCTGGCCGAATTAATGCAAAGGCCGCTGCGGGTGATTCCTGCAGCGGCCTTTTGCATGTCGCCTGCGTTCACGAGGCACCACGTTGTGAGGTTATCAGCGCCGCGCGCGCTGCTCCTGGATGCGCTGCACATGGGCCCGGGCTTCCCGCTGTAGCGCGGCGTTATCCAAACCGGCTCCGGCCTGCTTGAAAAAATGCTCGGCTTTGCCCCACAAGGCCATGCGCAAGCACATCGCACCCGCCAGATACTGGAGCAAGGCGTTGCGCGGGTTGGCCATTTGCGCGTTTTCAATGCGCGCCAACCACAGGCTGTCCGGGGCGGCATCGGACATTGCAAAACCCGCCTCCAAAATCTGAACCAATTGCACCTGCTGATCGGCCGTCAAAGGCGTGGCGGGCTGCAAAAAGCGGTTCCACAGGGGCAGCAACCACTCGCGCGAGCGCGCGCTCTGCCCCCCCAAACCGAGCAGGCGTTGCGCCCCCAGCAGCGCCACGGGCGCTGCCTCTCGTTCCTGCGGCTCCAGTTGGGTCCAGGCCCGTTCCAGCTGCTGGGCATCACGCGGGGTTCGCAGCAGCTCGCAAGCCAGTGCCTGCGAAATCGTGTGACCGATGGCACCACGAAAAGCCTTGTGTTTCACAAGTTGGCGCACGGTCACCAGGGCTTCCAGGTTCTCCCCGGCCAGCCGCGCGGTCCGAAAGCGCAGGCGCAAACTCGCGGCGCGGCGTGCAGCACCCTGGCTGAGCTGCTCCAGCCAACCGCGTGCGGCGGCCGCGTCGTTGTCATCGATAGACCAGCGGACAGCGCGCAACAACACGCCGTCCAGCGCATCGGTGGCGCGGCGTTGGCGCAGCCGCTCCATGGCCGTCTGCGCATGCTTTTCACGCAAGCCTTGTTTTTGCAAGGCGTGCTGGGCTTCGGCAGCCAGCATGTGGATGGCGGCAAACACCAGATCCGCCTGTGGCGAGGCTGCGCCACTGTCTGACTCCAACAGGGCCTGTTGCATCTTGTCGGCTGCCAGCAGGCTTTCGCTGGCACGCACAAAACGTCCGCCCGACAGGCTGAACAGGGCATCCACCAGGTGCCCCTGCACGGCCTGCTCCCGCTGCTGGGCGCGCCAGCGCCGGGCTTGCGCAGGCAGACCACCCAAGGCGGTGGCGGTGCGCAAAGCGAGGTGAACCAGTACAAAGACCAGCGTCAGCGCCAGAAGCGCAAAGTTCAGTGACAGGTCAATCCGGTACGGTGGCCAAAAAATGCTGATCGTGCCGGGGTTGGTGCTGGCAAACAAAGCCCCGCCGGCGGCGACCGCGAACAGAACCAGTAACCAAATAACGGCGCGCATACGGCCTGCGCTAATGTCCGCCGGCTGCCGCCGCCAACGCCGCCAACGTCTCGTCCACCCGGGGCTGCTCAAAGCTGGCGAACTGCGACTGCATGTGTTGGACCAAAGCCTGCGCGGTTTGCGTCTTGCGGGCCTGTGGATCGAAGTAGCGGGTGATGGTGGAAGCAGTCAGATTCAGGTCCGAGCGCACTGCGTCAACCTGTCGCGCCAGCAGGCCTAGCCGGGCGTTCAGAACGCGTAATTTGAGGTTTTCGCGCACAAAAAATGACTGCTCCGGCGACAACAGCGCAGCTTGCGGATCGTTGATGCGGCTGACCCGGACCAAATCTTTGATCTGGGCACTTACCGCTTGCAACATCCATTCGCCCCATTGCACGACAGCCTCTGTGGGCGTGCGCGCCAGCTTCGGTTGCTCGGGCTGCTGGGACGGCGCGGCATTGGCCAGCGGGATCTCGTCTATCAGCAGCGCCAGCTCATCCATCTTCACCAGCAAAGCCGGGGTATCCGTGACGGTCATGCTCTGAATGCGCGCCAGGTCTTTGGCAACAGCGCGTTGCACCCGGGCCAGCCGCGGCTGCGCTGCGCGGGTCAGGCGTGCGTCGACGGCCCGCAAGGCGTTGACAACCGGCTCGATGCTGCCGGTCAGCTGCGCCTGCTGCTGCGCCAGGGCAACCGCAGACTCCATATCCACCAGCAGGTTCTCGTCGCGCGAGCGCGACAGGCTTTGCATGAGTTCTTCAATCTGGCTGCGCTGCAAAGCAACCTCGGCAAGTCGCTGGTCGAACAAGGCAATCTTGGCGGAGCCCTCGACTGCCACATCCTGCGCCTGGCGCGCAGTCACCAGCGCCTGGCTGGCGTTCAGGCCGGACTCGCTGCTTTGACGGGCGAGCTGGGTCTGGATGTTCTCCAGCTTTTGCCACAGCAAGGCGGTGGATGCCAGTGCCAGCGCCAACAGCACCCACACCGCGCGCCGCAGACCCCGTTGCCAGGCACTGGATTGCCCCTCCAACAGGGGAATTTCTGGGGTACTCATGGAATTGATTCTATCGACGCAAGCACATCGGCAAGCGCCGGGCGCGACAGATACACGGTGCCAAAGCCCGCGGCCCGCACAGCCTGCGCAATGCGCGGATGGGTCGCTACCGCCGCACTGGCAGACCAACATAAAGGCGCCTCGCCAGTGCTCACAGAATCCGGCAGCGCTGGCTTACGGGTCAGGGCACCCAGGTTCGCTGCGCACTCCGAGCTGCTAAAGAGCCAGACGGCTCCTGCTGTGCGCGCATGCGCTGCCCGCGCACGGTCTGCATCGGTCCAGAGCGGTGCACCCCGTTGATAAGCCTGCAACCATTCCACCCCGCCGCCCACCGATTGGACCTGATCACCCAGCCAGTCGCGCCCCGTGCCACGCTGCGCATCCGACGCAACAGCATGGCCAGAGCCTGGCACCGCGCTGGCCACACCACCACGCACGACCAGCAGTTCAAAGCCGTGACCGACCTGCCCCCGCACCTGTTCCCACAGCGACTCCGAGTCCGGTTGCTCGGCCGACGCCGCCGGTGCATCAATCAAGTGGCCCGGCACACCCGCCGCCTGCAAGGCCTGTGCGCTGGCCGGCCCGGGAGCCCAGGCCCGCGGAGCATGCTCGTGCTGCGGCCAGACCCTATCGGAGGGGCGTTGGGCAAAAAAGGCATCAATGGCATTGGCGCTCACGAACATCAGCGCATCCCATTGCGCCAAACGCAACCAGGCGGCGCGCAAAGCCTGCACGTCGGGGGCGGGGTGGATCGACAACAAGGGCAGCAGCACAACCGGGTAACCGGCGTTTTGCAGCGCCTGCTGCCAGACTCCTGCCTGCGCCGCAGGTCGGGTGATGACAACCGGGCGCCGCGGGCTGCTGCGAACGGCCCCGGGGATGCTCACTGCCCCGGCCCGACGCGCTCGCGCAACTCCTGGGCCACCGCCTCACCCAGGCGCAGGGCTTCGTCCAGCGAGTGCACCGGGGCTGTGCCCGCGCTGTGGATCAGCGGCACTTTGCCCTCGGGATCGCCCCACGCAGCCCGCAAAGAAAGGCTGCTGCCCTGCCAGATGGCAAATGCCGCCAATGGCATGGAGCAACTTCCGCCCATGATGCGACTGACCGTACGCTCGGCGCTCACAGCCAGCATGGTCGGCCTGTGGGACAGCGGGTCCAAGGCGGCCTGTACGTCAGCACGCTGGCCGTACACCTCAATACCCAAAGCGCCCTGCCCGGCAGCGGGCAGCATCTCTTCAGGCTCAAACACGGCACGGATACGACTGTGCAGACCCAGACGCTTGAGACCGGCTGCGGCAAGGACGATGCCGTCGTACATGCCCTCGTCGAGCTTTTTCAAACGGGTGTCGAGGTTGCCGCGCAGGGGTTCATAGCGCAGATCCGGGCGCAAGGCTTGCAACAAAGCAACCCGACGCAAGCTCGATGTTCCGACCACCGCCCCTGCCGGCAAGTCCTGCAGCCGGGCATAGCGGCCCGAGACCCAGGCATCGCGCGGGTCTTCGCGCTCCATTACACAGGCGATGGAGAAACCGTCGGGCAATTCCATGGGCACGTCTTTGAGCGAATGCACGGCCAAATCCGCACGACCGTCCTCCAGCGCAGTCTCCAGCTCTTTGACAAACAAGCCTTTGCCACCTACTTTGCTGAGGGTGCGGTCCAAAATTTGATCGCCCTTGGTAGTCATGCCCAGCAGTTCACTGGCGTGTCCTAATGCGGCAAGGCGGGCTTGCAAATGTTCGGCTTGCCAGAGGGCCAGACGGCTCTCGCGGGTGGCGATGGTGAGGTGTCGCAAAGTCGTAACCTATTGGTAATTAAGAGGGCGTCGGAGGCTGCGCAGGATGCTAGCATGAGCCAATGCGAAGCTCTGCCACCCCAGCCAACACTGCGGCCCGCCGCAAAGATGATGAACGTCCTCTGATGGAAGACATCCGCCTATTGGGCCGGATTTTGGGCGACGTGATCCGGGAGCAGGATGGTGTGGCGGCCTTCGAATTGGTCGAACGCGTTCGCACCCTGTCAGTGGCCTTCCGGCGACATGCCGACCATGAGGCCGATCTGGCCCTGAAGAAATTGCTCAAAGGTCTGAGTGCGGACCAGACCGTCAGCGTCATCCGCGCTTTCACCTACTTCAGCCACCTGGCCAACTTGGCCGAAGACCGGCACCAGATCCGCATCCAAAGCCAACAGGAGCGGGCCGGTCTGACACAAGAAGGCAGTCTGGAGCAGGCCATGGCGCATCTGCGCGCTGCAGGCATCGGTGCCAAAACGATTGCCAAGTCATTGGCGCACAGCTTTATCTCGCCGGTGCTCACTGCCCACCCCACGGAAGTGCAGCGCAAAAGCATCTTGGACGCTGAGCGCGACATCGCCAAACTGCTGAGCGCGCGCGACGACATCCGATTGCACGGTGCCGCCAGCCCGGGCGGGAAAGACGCACTGACGCCGCGCGAACTGGCCGCCAACGAAGCGCAAATCCGGGCCCGGGTGATGCAGCTGTGGCAAACCCGTTTGCTGCGCTACAGCAAGCTGACCGTGGCCGACGAGGTGGAAAACGCGCTGAGCTATTACGAGTCCACCTTTTTGCGCGAAATTCCCAAAATTTACGCCGACATCGAGCAGACGCTGGGCCAGCCGGTACCACAGAGCTTTTTGCGCATGGGTCAGTGGATTGGCGGCGACCGCGACGGCAACCCCAATGTGAGTGCGCAGACGCTGGAATACGCCCTGCGCCGCCAAAGCGAAGTGGTGCTGCGCCACTACCTCACCGAGATTCACTATCTGGGCAGCGAGTTGTCGGTATCCGCCCTCTTGGCCCAATGCAGCCCGCACATGCAGGCGCTGGCCGAGCGCAGCCCGGACCGCAACGCCCACCGCGTGGACGAGCCCTACCGGCGTGCGCTGATCGGCATGTACGCGCGCCTGGCTGCCACCTTACAGACCCTGACCGGCACCGAAGCGACACGCCACGCCGTTGCGCCGCAGAACCCGTACGTTCTGCCGCTGGAACTGACCGACGATCTGCGCACGATTGAGCAATCTTTGCACGCCCACCACGGGAGCGCGCTGACCACCCAACGCCTGCGTCCGCTGATCCGGGCGGTCGAAGTATTCGGCTTTCATCTGGCCACCGTGGATTTACGGCAAAGCTCAGACAAGCATGAGGCGGTGGTAGCCGAGCTGCTGCGCACGGCCCGTATCGCGCCCGACTACAGCGCGCTGGATGAAGACGGCAAGCGCGCGCTGCTGATCGGCCTGCTCAACGATGCCCGGGGGCTGCGGGTGCTCGGTTCCGAGTATTCCGCCCATGCCCACAGCGAGCTGGACATTTTTGAAATGGCGCGGCGGATGCGCCAGCAATTCGGCCATGAAGCCATCCGCCACTACATCATCAGCCACACCGAGAGCGTCAGCGATTTGCTGGAGGTCTTGCTGCTGCAAAAAGAAGCCGGACTGCTGCGTGGAACGCTGGACGCCGACGCCGTATGCGACCTGATTGTGGTGCCGCTGTTTGAGACGATTGAAGACTTACGCAACGCCGCGCCCATCATGCGCGCCTTCTACGCCCTGCCCGGCGTTGCCGACCTGGTGCAGCGCAGCGGCGCGGAGCAGGACATCATGCTGGGCTACTCCGACAGCAACAAGGACGGCGGCATCTTCACCAGCAACTGGGAGTTGTACCGTGCCGAAATTGCGCTGGTCGAGCTGTTTGACGACCTGGCCACTCAACGTGCACCGGTGCAACTGCGCATGTTCCACGGCCGCGGTGGCACGGTAGGGCGCGGCGGCGGCCCGAGCTACCAGGCCATATTGGCCCAGCCACCCGGCACCGTACGCGGCCAGATCCGCCTGACCGAACAAGGCGAGGTGATTGGATCCAAATACGCCAACCCCGCCATCGGGCGGCGCAACCTCGAAACCCTGGTAGCCGCCACACTGGAGGCGACCCTGCTACAAGCCACCAAGCCCGCACCCAAGCGCTTTCTGGCCGCCGCGGCGCAGCTCTCCGAACACAGCATGAGCGCCTACCGCGCCTTGGTGTACGACACGCCTGGATTCAGCGACTACTTTTTCGGCGCTACGCCGCTGCGCGAGATCACTGAACTCAATATCGGATCGCGTCCGGCTTCGCGCAAAGCCACGCAAGCCATTGAAGACCTTCGCGCCATTCCCTGGGGCTTTAGCTGGGGCCAGTGCCGCCTGACCCTGCCCGGTTGGTTCGGCTTCGGCGCAGCGGTCCATAGATTTGTGCATGGCCAGGACGATGAACACGACGCAGCGCAGGTCAAGCAGCGCACGGCGCTGCTGCAGGCCATGCAAAAGCAGTGGCCCTTCTTCCAGACCCTGCTCTCCAATATGGACATGGTGATGGCCAAAAGCGATCTGGCGCTGGCCGCCCGCTACGCCGAGTTGGTACCCGATGCGCGGCTGCGCAAACGCATCTTCAGCGCCATCGACGCCGAATGGCACCGCACTGCCGAGGCCCTGGCGCTGATCACCGGCAACAAGCAACGCCTGGCCGCTAATCCGGCATTGCGGCGCTCTATCCACCACCGCTTTCCCTATATCGACCCCTTGCACCATTTGCAAGTGGAGCTGGTGCGGCGTTACCGCGCAGGCCAGAGTGATGAGCGAGTCCAGCGCGGCATCCATATTTCGATCAACGGGATTGCAGCCGGGCTGCGCAACACAGGCTGAGGCCACAGGCCTTCGGGCCAGGGGCGCCCCTTAAAATTGCCCGATGACAAACCAACTCGACAAAAAGTCCCAGGCCTGGTCGGCTCTGTTTTCGGAACCGGTGAGTGAGTTGGTGCAGCGCTACACCTCCAGCGTCAACTTTGACAAGCGGCTGTGGCAAGCTGACATCCAGGGCAGTCTGGCGCACGCGGGCATGCTGGCGGCGCAAGGCATCATCAGTGCGCAGGACCTGGCCGACATCGAGCGCGGGCTTGCACAAATCACCCAGGAAATCCACAGCGGCCAGTTCGAATGGAAGCTCGCCCTCGAAGACGTGCACCTGAATATCGAAGCGCGCCTGACTCAGCTGGTGGGCGATGCGGGCAAGCGCCTGCACACCGGACGCTCCAGAAACGACCAAGTGGCAACCGATGTGCGCCTCTGGTTGCGCGGCGAGATCGACACCATCGTGCACCTGCTGCTCGCGCTGCAAACCGCCTTGCTGGATCTGGCTGAACAGCACACGCAGACCATCATGCCGGGCTTCACCCATTTGCAGGTCGCACAACCCGTGAGCTTTGCCCACCACCTTTTGGCCTATGTGGAGATGTTTGCGCGGGACGCCGAGCGCATGCGCGAAGTGCGCGCCCGCACCAACCGGCTGCCACTCGGCTCGGCCGCGCTGGCCGGTACCAGTTACCCGCTGGACCGCGAGCAGGTGGCCAGGGCCTTGGGCATGGTCGATGCACATGGTGCACCGCAGCTGTGCCGCAACAGCCTGGACGCGGTGAGCGACCGCGACTTCGCCATCGAATTCACATCGGCAGCCGCCCTGTGCATGGTGCATATCAGCCGCCTGAGCGAAGAGCTGGTGCTTTGGATGAGCCAGAACTTTGCCTTCATCGGGCTGGCTGACCGCTTCACCACCGGCAGCTCCATCATGCCGCAGAAGAAAAATCCGGACGTGCCCGAGCTGGCGCGGGGCAAGACCGGCCGCGTGGTCGGTCACCTGATGGGCCTGATCACGCTGATGAAGGGCCAACCGCTGGCCTACAACAAGGACAACCAGGAAGACAAAGAGCCGCTGTTCGACACGGTGGACACACTGCAAGACACGCTGCGCATCTTTGCCGACATGATGGGCGGCGTCACGGTCAAGGCTCCGGCCATGGAGGCCGCAGCCGCACGTGGCTACGCCACCGCCACCGATCTGGCTGATTACCTGGTCAAAAAAGGGCTTCCCTTTCGTGACGCACATGAGGTGGTGGCGCACGCCGTTAAATCCGCGCAAACCTCAGGCCTCGAACTTTCAGCACTGTCGCTGGATGTGCTGCGTACCTTTCACCCGGCGATCGAGGCCGATGTTTTTGCGGTTCTAAGCCTCAGAGGTTCCCTCGAAGCCCGAAAAACCGTCGGCGGCACGGCGCCGCAGCAGGTTCGGGCGGAAATTGCGCGTCACCGCCAGCGCGTGTTGTAACCGGCGTCGCGCGGGCTACACGCTCCGGCATCGCGCCCCAAGCCCTAGAAATTTTTTCGTCCACCCTTGAATGAGCATCGTCTGCCCTTATCATTAGCACTCGCGGAAGCTGAGTGCTAACAAAGCCACGGCTTTCTCTTGTGCGAACGCCGCCCAGCCTGGGCGGCACCCCATTTTTGTAACTTTTAGGAGATTCTTTATGAAACTGCGTCCCTTAGCAGACCGCGTGATCGTCAAGCGCGTCGAGAGCGAGACCAAAACCGCCTCCGGCATCGTCATTCCTGACAACGCAGCTGAAAAGCCCGATCAAGGCGAAGTTTTGGCTGTGGGCCCCGGCAAGCGCAATGACAAAGGCGAATTGGCCGCCCTGACCGTCAAGGTCGGTGACCGCGTCCTGTTCGGCAAGTACAGCGGCCAGACCGTCAAGGTCGACGGCGACGAGCTGCTGGTCATGAAAGAAGACGATTTGTTCGCAGTGGTTGAAACCAAATAAATTTAGGAGTTAAAAATGGCAGCAAAAGACGTAATTTTCGGCGGCGAAGCCCGCGCACGCATGGT
>CANFHZ010000092.1 GCA_947446885.1 Comamonadaceae bacterium | reverse complement strand
GTGGGGCCGTCGATGCAAATCACGGGGATGTGCGCGGCATCGGTATGCGCCACCGAGAACAAGGTTTCAAAGTAGTCGGGAAAAGTTTTGGCCACGCATTGGGGGTCTTCGATGCGCACAGGCAGTTGCTCGGCATTGAAGGCGGCGAGCGAGAAGCACATGGCCACCCGGTGGTCGTCGTAGGTGTGGATGCTGGCGCGCTGCCAGTGGCTGCTTTGGCCGGACTTGTCGGGGGCTGTTGCGACAGTCTGAGCCGACCTTGGCTGTTGTTGGCCGGTTGGCAGTGGGTGAACCCGCAACCAGTCAGCGCCTTCTTCCACCGTGGCACCCAGTTTGCGGCATTCGGTGGCCATGGCGGCGATGCGGTCGGTTTCTTTGACGCGCCAGCTGGCAATGTTGCGCAGGGTGGTGGGGCTGTCGGCGAAGAGCGCCATGACGGCCAGGGTCATGGCAGCATCGGGGATGTGGTTGCAGTCGAGTTCAATGCCGTGTAGTGGCCAGGCGCCGCGTTGCACCTGCAGCCAGTTGGGGCCGCTGGTGATGCGCGCGCCCATCTGGGTGGCAGCGTCGATGAAGCGGATGTCGCCTTGAATCGAGTCGGCCCCTACGCCTTGGATGCGAATGCCTTCTCCGCTGGCGATGGCGCCGAGTGCGATGAAGTAACTGGCCGACGACGCATCGGCCTCGACGTGGATGCTGCCCGGCGACTGGTAGCGACTGCCCGCAGGAATGGTGAAGCGTTGCCAGCCTTCGCGCTCAACGGCGATGCCGTAGCGTGCCAACAAGTTGAGCGTGATGTCGATGTAGGGCTTGCTGATCAACTCGCCCACCACCTCGATGACGATGGGTCTGTGTTGCGCCGCCAAGGGCAGGGCCATCAACAAAGCGGTCAAGAACTGGCTGGACACATCGCCGCGCACTTGGATGGGCGCATCGAGTTGGAGTGTGGGCTGGCCAATGTGCAGCGGTGGAAAACCTTCTTGGCCCAGGTAGTCAATCTGGCAGCCGAGCAGGCGCAGCGCATCGACCAGGTCGCCAATGGGACGCTCGTGCATGCGCGCCACGCCCGAGAGTGAAAAGTCGCCCCCCAGCACAGCCAAGGCAGCGGTGAGTGGACGCATGGCGGTGCCTGCATTGCCCATGAAGAAGGCGATGGGTTCGTGGTGTGCCAGTTGTCCGCCCAAGCCGGTGATGGTGACGGTGCTGCCTTGCACGTCCACACCGCATTTCAGTTGACGCAGGGCATCGAGCATGACGCGGGTGTCGTCGGAGTCGAGCAGGTCGTGGACCACGGTGGTGCCTTGACACAGGGCCGAGAGCAAGAGCACGCGGTTGGAAATGCTTTTCGAGCCCGGCAAGGTCACGGTGCCAGAGGCACCTTGCAAGGGCGGCAAGTCGAGAAAGGCCGTGGAGAACATGACGGAAAAAAGTAAGACCTGAAGCTTAGGCGTCAGAGGTCGTGTTGCACGAGGTGTGGGCTTGCAGTTGCCAGCCAGCGCGTACCTCGCTGGCTTGTTGAATCAGGTGTTGCAGCGCTGCAGAGTCGCCAAGTTTCAAAGCTGCTTCGAACTGCTCAAGCGCGGCGCGAAAGTGCGCCACTTGGGTGAGCACTTCGGCCCTGTTGGCGCTCAGAATGTCACGCCAGACCGCCGGGTCGCTTGCGGCGATGCGTGAAAAATCTCGAAACCCAGGACCGGCCATGTCCAAAAACGCAGCCCCTTGCGGCTGCGAGGTGAGGGCGTTCACCGCCGCAAAGGTCAGCATGTGCGGCAGGTGGCTGACGGCGGCAAAGGTGGCGTCGTGGGCCTCTGGCGTCATGGTGCTCACATGGCTGCCCATGGCGGCCCAGATAGCGTGGGCGGCTTGCACTGACGCAATTCCAGTGTGAGGTAAAGGGGTGAGGATGGTGCGGCGATTTTTGAACAAGTCGGCCACGGCGTGCTCAATGCCAGCCACCTCTTTGCCTGCAATCGGGTGGGCGGGCACAAAGCAGGGCAGGCGGTCACCCAAGCTGGCTTGGGCTGCGGCGATCACATCGCATTTGGTCGAGCCCACGTCCATCAACAAGACGTTGGGGCTGAGCACATCGCGCAGGGCTGCAAAGCTGGACTGCATGGCGCCCACCGGCACGGCCAGCAAGACCAGGTCCGCACCATCTACAGCTTGCCCCACGCTGCTGCAGGCTTGGTCGATGACCTGGAGTTGCACAGCACGTTGGCGGGTTTTTTCCGAGGCGCTGTAGCCTGCAATGCTGCTGACCAGCCCCGCCTGGCGCGCGGCCAGGGCGAAGGAGCCGCCCATCAAGCCGCAGCCGATGAGCGCCAGGCGTTGGAATCTGGGTGAACTCATTCGCTGACGGGGTAAGAGCCCAACACTTTGTAGAAGGCGCACAGGCCTTGCAACTCCTGCAAGGCGGCTGCCACATGGGGCTGAGAGACATGGCCTTGGATGTCGATGTAGAAGTAGTACTCCCACTGGCCCGATTTGGCGGGGCGCGACTCAAAGCGCGTCATGGACACGCCGTTGTTTTTGAGTGGCACCAAGAGGTCGTGCACGGCACCCGGGCGGTTGGGTACCGACACCACCAGGCTGGTGCAGTCTGTGCCGCTGGCTGCAGGCGCGGGCAGCACGCTGGGCAGACACACCACCATGAAGCGGGTGCGGTTAAAGGCCTCGTCTTGCACCGCTGGGGCTGCGATGTGCAAGCCAAATTCAGACGCCGCGCGCTGGCTTGCCAGCGCGGCCCATGCCGGGTTGCCCGCAGCCAGTCGCGCGCCCTCTGCGTTGCTGGACACGGCACGCCGCTCGGCGTTTGGCATGTGGGTGTTGAGCCATTGTTGGCACTGTGCCAGCGCCTGCGGGTGGGCCAGCACCACGTCTATGCCATCATTGGACGGGCCGTTGCGCAACAGGTGGTGCCGCACCATCAGGCTGATTTCGCCCACGATATGCAAGGGCGAATGCAGCAGCAAATCCAGGCTGCGGGTGACTACGCCTTCGGTGCTGTTTTCGACGGGCACCACGCCGAAATCGGCCCGGCCCGCGCTGGTCGCTTGAAAGACCTCATCAAAATTGCTGCACGGGAGATGGGTGATGCTGGAGCCAAAAAAACGCAGGGCGGCTTCTTCGCTGAACGTGCCATGCGGTCCCAGGTAGGCCACGCGCTGCGGTGCCTCCAACGCCCGGCAGGCCGACATGATTTCGCGCCAAATGAAGGCTACCCCCTCGGCTTTCAGCAGGCCGGTGTTCGCGCCTTGCAAGCCATGGATGACCTGGGCCTCACGCTCCGGGCGCAGCACCGGCGAGCCTTCCGCACGCTTGATCTCTCCCACTGCGTGGGCCAGCGCCGCCCGCTGGTTGAGCAGTTGCAGCAGCGACTGATCCAGCGCATCAATCTGGATTCGGAGCTCGGCGAGCGTCTGGGTCATGGCGGCGTGGGGCGATGAAAAAAGGGCGGTAACGGGGGGTGCAAGCGGTTACGCGGGTTCAGGCCTGGGTGCGCTCAAACTCGCGCATCAAGCTTATCAGCGTCTGCACGCCCTCCATGGGCATGGCGTTGTACAGGCTGGCGCGCAGGCCGCCCAGGGATTTGTGGCCCTTGAGCTGCAATAAACCGGCGGCCTCGGCGCTGACCAAAAACGCATCGGTTCGCTCGGGTACCCGCAAGAAAAACGGCACGTTCATGCGGGAGCGGCAGGCAGGGTCCACCGGGTTGTAAAACAGGTCGGAGGCGTCAATCGCTGCGTACAAGGCCTGCGCTTTGGCGATATTGCGTTGCTCCATCGCCGCAATGCCGCCTTGGCGCAGCAGCCACTGAAAGACCAGTCCGGCCATGTAGATGCCGAACGTCGGCGGTGTATTCACCATTGAGTCATGGCGCGCCAGCTCCCGGTAGCAAAAGACGCTGGGACAGGCGGGCAGGGCGCGTTCCAGAAGGTCCTCGCGCACGACCACCAGCGTCAGGCCCGCTGGCCCCAGGTTTTTCTGGGCACCGGCGTAGGCAAGGCCCACCCGCGACCAGTCAAGCGGGCGAGAAGCGATATGGGAGGAGCAGTCGATCACCAACGGTGCGTCGCAGCCCAGCGCGGCCAGGTCGGGCAGGGTGTGGAACTCCACGCCGTGCACGGTTTCGTTGCTGCACAGATGCACATAGGCCGCCCCGTGATGCAAACGCCACGTAGCGAGGTCGGGAATGTCACGGAATGCGGCACTGCGCGCGGCCTCATGGGGCTGGCAGTATTTGCCCGCCTCTAGAAGCGATTTGGCGCTCCAGCCTCCGGTGACCACAAAGTCGGCCTTGGCCTGTGTATCTGCCGATGGGCCGCAGAGGTTGAGCGGGACGATGGCGTTTTGCGCCGCGCCGCCGCCTTGCATGAACAGGATGTGGAAGTTTTCGGGCACCGCCATCAGGCTGCGGAAATCGGTCTGCGCGCGCGCCAGGATTTCGCCAAATGCGCGGCCCCGGTGGCTCATTTCCATCACGCCCATGCCGCTGCTCCGCCCGCTTGCGTCGGGCCAGTCCAGCATCTCCGCTGCGGCTTGCTCCAGCACCTCTGCGGGCATAGCCGCCGGGCCTGCCGAGAAATTAAAGGGGCGCAGAGCCATGCGGCTGTGCGTCAGTCAGCACTGCTCTCGGTGTCGCCCTGGCCCTCACCGGGGGCGGCATCGTCGTCGCCATCCTGGGCATCGGCGGCGGCCTGCGCGTCGTTTTCGACGATGCGCTGCAGGCCGCTGAGTTGCGAGCCGGGATCCAGGCTGATCAAGGTGACACCCTGGGTGGCGCGCCCGAGCTCGCGGATTTCGGCGACCCGGGTGCGAACCAGAATGCCTTTGTCGGTGATCAGCATGATCTCGTCATCCGCATGCACCAGGGTGGCTGCCACCACCTTGCCGTTGCGGCCGGATTGCTGGATGGCGATCATGCCCTTGGTGCCGCGTCCGTGGCGGGTGTATTCGGTGATGTTGGTGCGTTTGCCAAAGCCGTTTTCGGTCGCCGTGAGTACGCTTTGCAGTTCGTCTTCGGCGACCAGCATGGCGATCACGCTTTGGCCTTCTTCGAGCATCATGCCGCGCACGCCACGGGCATTGCGGCCCATGGGACGCACGTCGTTTTCGTCAAAACGCACGGCCTTGCCGCCGTCGGAGAACAGCATCACGTCGTGGGCGCCATCGGTCAACGCGGCACCGATCAAAAAGTCGCCTTCGTCCAGATCCACGGCAATGATGCCGGCCTTGCGCGGGTTGGAGAACTCGTCCAGGCTGGTCTTCTTGACCGTGCCCATGCGCGTAGCCATGAAGATGTACTGGTCGGCGGGGAAGCTGCGCTTCTCGCCGGTGAGCGGCAGGACGACGGTGATTTTTTCGCCGTCGACGAGCGGGAACATATTGACGATGGGCCGCCCACGCGAGCCGCGCGAGCCCTGCGGCACCTCCCAGACCTTGAGCCAGTACAAACGGCCGCGGTTGGAGAAGCACAGGATGTAATCGTGCGTGTTGGCGATAAAGAGTTGGTCCACCCAATCGTCTTCTTTGGTGGCGGTAGCTTGCTTGCCGCGTCCGCCACGTTTTTGGGCGCGGTATTCGCCCAGTGGCTGGCTTTTGATGTAGCCGCTGTGCGAAAGCGTGACCACCATGTCGGTGGGCGTGATCAGGTCTTCGGTGCTCAGGTCAAAGGAGCTGTGTTCCACCAGGCTGCGGCGCGCGCCGAGCTTGGTGTTGCCGAATTCCTGTTTGATGGTGCTGAGTTCTTCCCCGATGATGGTCGAGACACGCTCGGGGCGGGCCAGAATGTCGAGCAGGTCGTCGATCTCGGCCATCACCTCTTTGTATTCGGCAACGATTTTGTCCTGCTCCAGACCGGTCAGGCGCTGCAGGCGCATTTGCAAAATTTCTTGCGCTTGCGTGTCCGAGAGGCGGTACAGGCCGTCCGCGCCCATGCCGTAGTTGCGCTCCAGACCGTCGGGCCGGTAGTCGTCCGCGTTGACGGTGCCGCCATCGGCGCGGCTGCGGGTCAGCATCTCGCGCACCAACTGGCTATCCCACGGCCTACTCATCAGCTCGGCTTTGGCCACCGGCGGCGTGGGCGCGTTGCGGATGATGGCGATGAAGTCGTCAATATTCGCCAGCGCAATTGCCAAGCCTTCGAGCACATGGCCGCGCTCGCGTGCTTTGCGCAGATTGAACACTGTGCGCCGAGTCACCACCTCGCGGCGGTGCTGCAAAAACACCTCCAGCAGGTCTTTGAGGTTGCACAGCTTGGGTTGGCCGTTGACCAGCGCAACCATGTTGACACCGAAGCTGTCTTGCAACTGGGTTTGTTTGTACAAGTTGTTGAGCACCACCTCGGGCACTTCGCCGCGCTTGAGCTCAATCACCAGACGCATGCCGGATTTGTCGGACTCGTCCTGAATGTGGCTGATGCCCTCGATCTTCTTCTCGTGCACCAGTTCGGCCATGCGCTCTTGCAGGGTTTTCTTGTTCACCTGGTAGGGCAGCTCGTCGACGATGATGGCCTGGCGCGCGCCTTTGTCGATGTCTTCAAAATGACACTTGGCCCGCATCACCACACGTCCACGGCCGGTGCGGTAGCCGTCTTTGACGCCGTTGATGCCGTAGATGATGCCCGCCGTCGGAAAGTCAGGTGCCGGGATGATTTCCATCAACTCGTCAATCGACGCCTGCGGGTTGCGCAGCAGATGCAGACAGGCGTCCACCACTTCATTCAGGTTGTGCGGCGGGATGTTGGTGGCCATTCCCACGGCAATGCCGCCCGAGCCATTGACCAGCAAATTGGGAAGGCGCGTGGGCATGACCAGCGGCTCTTTTTCCGAGCCGTCGTAGTTGGGCCCGAAGTCCACCGTCTCTTTGTCCAGATCTGCCAGTATTTCGTGCGCGATTTTCGAAAGGCGGATCTCGGTGTAACGCATAGCCGCCGCGTTGTCGCCGTCGACCGAGCCGAAATTGCCCTGACCATCCACCAGCATGTGGCGCATCGAAAAATCCTGCGCCATGCGCACAATTGTGTCGTAGACCGACTGGTCACCATGCGGGTGGTACTTGCCGATCACATCGCCCACGATACGCGCTGACTTTTTGTACGGGCGGTTCCAGTCGTTGTTCAGTTCGTGCATGGCGAAGAGAACACGGCGGTGCACCGGCTTGAGGCCGTCGCGGGCGTCGGGCAAGGCCCGGCCCACAATCACGCTCATCGCATAGTCCAAATAGCTGCGCCGCATCTCCTCTTCTAAGCTGATGGGCAGGGTTTCTTTGGCAAACTGGGTCATAACTAGAGTTGTTGTGTGCGTCGATTGGACAGCGGGGGATTCTACGGGTCGGCGCTTGGCTTGGCGGCTTGTGGATGGCCGTGCCTGCACATGGTCAACGCACCAACGCCCCAACTTCTGCTGGAACCCGCTGTGGCATAATGGGGATATGAATGAAGAGGTATTCAGAGGTACCGCTGATTCACCCCTACGCGGGTGCCATCGCCATTCCAAACCCGGTAAATAAGGAAGGTATATATGAAATTTTCTCGCCTCGCAGGCTGGCTGGCATTGACGACTGTTGTGACCTTTGCAGGAGCCCAGGAGATCCACAACTGGCGCAGCAGCGTCACAGGTTTAGTTTGGAAAGATGCTTCCGGCCAATGCTGGCGTGACGGAAGCTGGACGCCTGCCACCGCTGCGCCTGCTTGTGATGGTGCGATTGCACCTGTTGCCGCGCCTGAGCCGACACCAGCGCCCGCTGTTGTAGTGCCTTCGCCAGCACCGGCTCCTTCGCCGGCACCAGAGCCTGCACCTGCACCAGAACCTGCTGCCGCAGCGCCGGCAGTTCAAATGGCCCCGGTGGCGGAGGTCGCGGTTGCGCCAGTAGTAGAAGCACCTGCCGCGGCGGTGCCTACGCCAAAAGCTGCGCCGGCGCCTGAACCAACGCCAGCACCAGCACCTGCACCTGCACCTGCACCTGCAGTGGCAGCCGCGCCTGCTCCTCCTGCGCCTGCGCCTGCGCCAGTCCCCAAGCCTGCCGCTGGCCCGGTCAAGATGTCGTTTGCCGCAGATGCCTTTTTTGACTTTGACAAGTCAGTGCTCAAGGCAGAAGGCAAAGCCAAGCTGAAAGACTTGGTTGCCAAGATCCAGAACATCAGCCTGGAAGTGGTGATTGCGGTGGGGCATACCGATAGCGTGGGTACGGACGTTTACAACCAGAAGTTGTCCGAGCGCCGTGCAGAAGCCGTGAAAGCCTACCTGGTTTCCCTGGGTGTGGCCAAGAACCGCATTTACACCGAAGGCAAGGGCGAAAGCATGCCCGCAGCGGATAACAAAACTGCAGCAGGTCGTGCCAAAAACCGCCGTGTTGAGGTGGAAGTGGTCGGCACCAAGTAAGCTCCTACGAAGCTGCGAAGAAACCCGCTGCGGCGGGTTTTTTCATGGCGTTTTCCATGTCCTCAGTCTGAAAGCAAAACCATGCATCCCGCTGCGAATGTCGACCCTGCCGAGCTGGCCAAGTTTTCCCAACTGGCCCACCGCTGGTGGGACCAGGAGGGCGAATTCCGCCCTTTGCACCAGATCAACCCCCTGCGCTTGGATTGGATCAATGGTCTGGTGCCACTGAATGATCTTAGGGTCGTGGACATTGGTTGCGGCGGCGGGATTCTGGCCGAGGCTATGGCGCGGAAGGGGGCGCAGGTGCTGGGGGTCGATCTGGCAGCGAAGTCGCTTCGGGTTGCGCAGCTACATGCTCTGGAGGCCCAGACCCCGCGCGTGGCCTACCGTGAGATTGGGGCTGAGGATCTTGCCGCGGAGTTGCCCGCACAGTTTGATGTGGTGACCTGCATGGAAATGCTCGAACACGTGCCCGACCCGCTGTCGGTGGTTCGGGCCTGTGCGGCGCTGGTTAAACCCGGGGGTTGGGTGTTTTTTTCGACCATTAACCGCAGCCCGAAGTCGTTTCTATTTGCCATCCTGGGGGCTGAATATGTGCTGAACCTGCTTCCGCGCGGGACCCATGAATACAAAAAACTCATCCGCCCGGCCGAGTTGGCGGCTTTTGCGCGTGCCAATGGTTTGGACCTTCGCCAATCACGGGGCATGGGCTACAACCCCGTGAACCGGCGGTATGCGCTGACCCGGGACACTTCTGTCAATTACTTGCTCGCTACACAAAAATCGGCATGAAAGCACTTTTCCACGATGTAAAAGCAGTGCTGTTCGATTTGGATGGCACTTTAGTAGACAGTGCGCCAGACCTGGGCTTTGCCGCCGACCAGATGCGGCTGGCGCGCAGCATGCCGTCCTTGCCGCTGGAGCAATACCGCCCCATGGCCGGTGCGGGTGCGCGCGGCATGCTCGGTATTGCATTTGGTATTGGGCCTGACCATCCTGATTTCGAGGCCCTGCGCGAGGAATTTTTTGTACGCTATTCCGCCTGCCTGACGGAGCGGACCTATGCCTTTGCAGGCGTGGAGGCGCTGATTGAAGGCTTGCAGGCGGCAGGCCTGGCCTGGGGTGTCGTGACCAACAAGTCGCAGCGCTTTACCCAGCCCCTGACTGCGGCTATGCCCTTGTTTGCCAGCGCACAAACCATTGTGAGCGGCGACACCACGCCGCATTCCAAGCCGCATCCGGCGCCCCTGTTCGAAGCGGCGCGGCAGTTGGGTCTGGCTGCCGCTGACTGCATTTACGTGGGTGACGACGAACGTGACATCGTGGCCGGCCATGCGGCCGGCATGCGCACGGTCGCCGCAACCTACGGCTACCTGGGGGTGCAGAGCGATGTAGGGGCCTGGAATGCCCATGCCCAAATTAATTCTCCGCTGGCGCTCTTGCAATTGCTCCCAAGTGCCTAAAATGCCAAGCTTGGGGCTGCACTGGTTTCGACGTGGGTTCGGAGTCGCTGTGGTGCATGTCGAGCTGAATGCGCTCGTAAAACAGATTCAAAAAAACTAACTGCAAACGACGAACGTTTCGCACTCGCTGCTTAATAACCAGTGAGCCTTACAACAGCAGGCCGATGGGCTGG
>CANFHZ010000091.1 GCA_947446885.1 Comamonadaceae bacterium | reverse complement strand
TTACTGAAACGCCACCTCCGCAAAGCTGCGCAGCTTGCGGCTGTGCAGCTGGTCGCGGCCGCGCTCGCGCATAAGTTCTACGGCGCGCATGCCAATGCGCAGGTGCTGGTCTACCCGTTCGCGGTAGAAGTGGTTGGCCATGCCGGGGAGTTTGATTTCGCCGTGCAGCGGCTTGTCGCTCACGCACAGAAGCGTGCCATAGGGCACGCGGAAGCGGAAGCCGTTGGCGGCGATGGTCGCGCTCTCCATGTCCAGCGCCACGGCACGGCTTTGGCTGAAGCGGCGCTGGGGCTGGTTGTCGGGCAGCAACTCCCAGTTGCGGTTGTCGGTGCTGGCCACGGTGCCGGTGCGCAGAATGCTCTTCAAAGCGCTGCCTTTAAGCCCGGTCACGTCGGCCACCGCTTGCTCCAGCGCCACTTGAATCTCGGCCAGCGCGGGGATGGGCACCCACAGTGGGAGTTCCTCGTCCAGCACATGGTCTTCGCGCACATAGCCGTGGGCCAGCACATAGTCGCCCAGCTGCTGGGTGTTGCGCAGGCCGGCGCAGTGGCCGAGCATGATCCACGCGTGGGGCCGCAGCACGGCAATGTGGTCGGTGATGTTTTTGGCGTTGGCCGGCCCCACGCCGATATTGACCATGCTGATGCCGCTGCGGTCGGCCCGCACCAGGTGGTAGCCCGGCATCTGCGGCAGACGCGGCGGGCTGCTGCCAACGGTTTCGGACGGCACACCGGACGCAGTGGCGCGCCAGGTGGTCACGTTGCCCGGTTCAACAAAGGCCACGTAGTCGCTGGCCGGGTCTGCCATGGAAGCGCGACCCAGGGCGATGAACTCGTCGATGTAAAACTGGTAATTGGTGAACAGTACAAAGTTCTGAAAATGTTCGGGTAGCGTCCCGGTGTAGTGGCGCAGGCGGTGCAGCGAGTAGTCCACCCGCGGTGCCGTAAAAAGGGACAAGGGTTGTGGCTCGCCCGCGCGGGGCTCGAACGTTCCGTTGGCAATCCCGTCATCCATGGCTGCCAGGTCGGGCAGATCAAATACATCGCGCATGCGGGCGCGCCGCCCGGCGTCCAAATTGCCCTCGATGTGGTCGTTTTCGGCAAACGAGAAATGCACGGGGATAGGCTGGGTGCTAGTGCACACCTCCAGCGCTACCCCGTGGTTGTGCAGCAGCAGCGCAAATTGTTCGCGGTAATAGGTTTGGAACAAATCCGGGCGGGTGATGGTGGTCTCAAAACGCCCGGGTCCTGCGACAAAGCCGTAGCTCAAACCCGCGCCCTCTGGGTTGCCCTGGCGCGACACAGTGCTGGTTTTCACGCGCACCAGCGGGTAACAAGCCCGTACATGGCCCAGCGTGTCGTCGCCTGCCACGAAGCGCCGCATGGCATCGCGCAAATGGGTGATGGACTGCTCGTAAATTCGCTGCACCTGCGCCAGTGCCTCAGCAGCATCCAGAAAATGTTGCGGGGCGATGAAGGGTGGCTGATTCAGCATGCGGCCATTGTGCCTGCGCGGTGTGACCAGGACTGCGGACGCCTGGTCTGCTCGCGTCTAATCAGGCTTTCGCCTTACGCCACCAATGAACCCCGTCACCATGGACACCACCTTGCCGCTCACCTTGCTCGGAGGCATCAGCCCCGAGCGTTTTATGCGCCACTATTGGCAGAAAAAGCCCTTGCTGATACGCCAAGCCGTGCCCGGCATGCAGCCGCTGGTAACGCGCGCGGCCCTGTTTGCGCTGGCCGCACAGGACGACGTGGAGTCGCGCCTGATTACCCGCACGCTATCTGACAGCAGCTGGCGCTTGCGTCACGGGCCTTTTGCCCGCGGTGCCATCCCGAAGCTGAGCCAAGCCGCTTGGACGCTTTTGGTACAGGGCCTGGACCTGCATCTGGACGCGGCGCACGCGCTGCTGGAGCAGTTTGCCTTTGTGCCGCGCGCACGGCTTGACGATGTGATGGTGAGTTTTGCCACCGATGGCGGTGGTGTCGGGCCGCATTTCGATAGCTATGACGTGTTTTTGCTACAGGCCAAGGGACAGCGCCGCTGGCGCATCGGCCGCCAGAAAGATTTGACGCTGCAGCCCGATATGCCGCTGAAAATTCTGCGTGATTTTCAAGCTGAGCAGGAGTGGGTATTGGACGCGGGCGACATGTTGTACCTGCCCCCGCGCTATGCCCATGATGGGGTGGCACAAGGCGAATGCATGACCTACTCGATTGGCTTTCGCACCCCTGCGCAAGGGGAGTGGGCGCAGGATTTGCTGCAACGCCTGGCCGATATGGCCGGCGATGCCGCCGGCGCGCGCTACGCAGACCGCGCGGAACCGGCGTCCCGCCATCCCGCCACCATTCCGCCCGCCTTGCAAGCGTTCGCCCGCCAGGCCTTGGAAAAGGCTGCAGGTGATCCGCAGGCCATCCAGCGTGCGGTAGGCGAAAGCCTGAGCGAACCGAAGGCGAATGTGTTTTTCGAGCCTTCTGCGACGCAGCTGGGCGGGGGCTTGGTGCTGGACCGGCGTACCCGTATGCTGTACGACGCACGCTATATCTTTATCAACGGCGAGGCTTACCGGGCAGGAGGTAAGGATTTTCTTTTGCTGAAAGCCCTGGCTGATCGACGTCGCCTGGCCCCAAGTCACGCCACCCGGTTCAGCCAGCAGGCGCTGGGTTTGCTCCAAGAATGGCTGGAAATGGGCTGGCTGCATGGGGAATAAACCCAGTTTGACCGTCCGCGTGTGTACTATTTTGGTGCTGATTGCAGGAATCCAAAGGGTTAACCCCTAGCAGGGCTTTCAAGATTCGTATAATCGCGGGCTCTGACGGTAAGCCCAAAAGCCTGTTCGTCAGGGTTCGGCGGTTTTTCCGTCGGGCGGTTCCGTAATTTTTTCTTCAACGCACTTACTTTATTCATATGAACAAATCACTCGTTTTGGCAGCCATCATCGCTGCTGCTGCTCTGGCTGCTTGCGGTAAAAAAGCGGAAGAAGCTCCTGCTGCTGCTCCCGCTGCTGCTCCAGCTCCCGCCGCTGCTGACGCCGCCGCCGCACCCGCGACGCCTGCTGCACCTGCCGCTGCTGACGCCGCCGCTACCCCTGCAGCTCCTGCAAAGCCCTAAGTTTTTAGGCACAAAAAAACCACCCGCGAGGGTGGTTTTTTTTCGCCTGGTGTTTCCTGAAAAACCCTAGCGGATTTCCTTGGCCAGCACCTTGAGGATTCCGGTAGCGCCGTCGGTCTGGTCTGGTGCGCCACCGGCATCCCGCACGGTGACGGTGGACTTCTCATTTGCGCTCTGAACCACGATCTGGAACTTTTGCGGCTGCGCTTCTTTTTTGCTGGTGAACAATTTCTGGAAAAAGCCCGGTTCGTTTTTGGCGTCAGGAACTGGCACGTAACGCACCTGGTAAATGCCTTTGCTGCGGTCCCGATCTTCCACCGTGAATCCACTGCGGTCGAGCGCCAATCCGACGCGGCGCCAAGCACGATCAAAATTTTCGGCGATGGACAGTTGCTGAATACCGTCTTGCGACGTCAGCGTGGCCAGTGCTGGTGGGCCGGCGGCCTCCACAGCCGTACTGGCTTGGGGTTCGCTGCTACCCAGGCTGAGCATGATGCGGCGCAGGAACTCGGTTTCCAGCTCAGGGTCGGTGGGACGCGGTTGCCATATGGTTTGGCCACTGCGTTCTGCAGTGTAGACCTCGATCACGCCCCGGTGGCTCACATAAATCTCGGTCTCGCCTTGCGCATTGACTTCGATACGGGTACGGAATTTGTCGCGCTCGGCGGTGGAGTAAATACTGTCAATCATTCCGGCGAAAAGTTTGCGCAAACCATCCTGCGGAATCTTGGCGCGGTTTTCCGCCCATTCTGTTTCCATGATGCCCAGCGGCTTGTCGTCGGTCGCCAGCAAGAATCCGCTGTCTACCCAGAACTTGCGCAGCGTGCCCCAGATGGCGTCGGCGGGTTGCTTGACGACCAGCCAGCGCTGATTGCCCTGGCGCTCTATGCGCATGCCGTTGGCGCCCGCCGCTCCAACTTCGATCGCGCTTTTGGATGCCTCTGGCGTTGTCTGGGCATTGCTGGCTGACACGGAACCGTTGACGATGGCGTAGCGCGTGTCTTTGGAGAGTTGGGTCAGATCGGGCGGAACCACCAGCGGGGTGGTTTTTTGCCCGGATTTGTAGTCAATTTTTCCTGTTTCGGTGATGCCACATCCGCTCAGGATCAGCATAAGAACCGACAGCGAAACCGTAAGAAACTTCATCCGTAGGTACCTTTTGGGAATGTCTGCCACAGTGTGAACGCGTTCAGACCAGAACGCCGCTGTCGCGCAACGCCGCCTCAACCAGGGCCTGGGTCGGCGGTGTCAAATCAGTCAGCGGCAGGCGCAAGGTGCTGCCGCACAGGCCCATTCGGGCCGCAGCCCATTTCACGGCTATCGGATTGGGCTCAACAAACAGCGCGTGGTTCAGTGGCATCAGCTGCTGGTGCAGGGCAATCGCAGCGCGGGTATCGCCCGCGATAGCGGCCATGCACAAGGCATGCATCAGGCGCGGCGCGACGTTGGCGGTCACGCTGACATTACCGTGCCCACCGCACAGCATCAGCGCAATCGCTGTCGGGTCATCGCCTGAATAAATGGAAAAGCCCGCCGGCGCATGCTTGATCAGCCATTGCGCCCGGTCGATATTTCCAGTGGCTTCTTTGATGCCGATGATGCCCGGCACGTACGCCAGCCGCATGACGGTGTCGTGCGCCAGATCGGCTACCGTGCGTCCTGGGACGTTGTAGAGCACCAGAGGCAAATCCACGGCCTCGGCGATAGATTTGAAATGCAGGTATTGGCCCTCTTGGGTGGGTTTGTTGTAGTACGGCACTACTTGCAATTGACACTGGGCACCCACGGTTTTGGCAAAGCGGGCCAGTTCGATGGCTTCTTTGGTGGAGTTGGCACCGCAACCGGCCATGATGGGCAAACGCCCGGCCGCCTGTTCAACGGCTACGCGGATGATCTCGCAGTGTTCATCTACCGTGACGGTGGGGGACTCGCCAGTGGTGCCGACTACGCATACGCAATCGGTGCCTTCTGCGATATGCCAGTCAATCAGTTTGCGCAGTGCCGCGTAGTCGACCGAACCGTCGTCGCGCATGGGCGTAATCAGGGCGACGATGCTGCCGCGTATCGGGGGTAAAGCACTTGCCATGGGAATCCGTCTGGTGGTGGGTGGGGCACCGGCGCGGTGCAGTCGCTCATTCTAGCTAGCGAGTGGCGGGTGCCCCGTGCGTTGGCGTACCGCAACAATGCGCTGCACCACGCGCGCCGGCGCATCGACCGCACCACATTCATAGGCTACCACCTGCAAGTCGGCGCAGACCTGCAGCAATTCGCCGGGCTGCAGCAAAAACTCAGGTCGGCGGGGCCTTCCCAAAAGCTCCTGGCCGCTTGCAAAAGTTTCGTAAATCAAGACGCCCCCCCGCGCGATGCTGGCCAGCAGGTCAGGAAAGAGCGGGCGCCACAGGTAGTTACAGACCAGCACGGCGCCAAATTGCCGACCTTGCAGCGGCCAGGGCGCGTTCTCGATGTCAGCCTGCAGCAACTCAGCCTGCGGCACCTTTTCCGCTGCAGCCGCGGTGTCAATGTCCACACCGCAGACCGGGTGTCCGCGCGCTGCAAACCAGGCCAGATGACGCCCGCTTCCGCAGGCCACATCGAGCACGCTGGCTTGCGCGTCCAGCACATGCGACCAGCGCTGCACCCAGTCCGATGGCGGCACCGGGCTCACAGGCAGGACCAGACCTGGTTGGCCATCAGCACCCAAAAATCGGGCCGCGTGTAGAGCAGAAATACGCCGCCCAGCGCACCGGCTGCTGCCAGGACCGCGATGATTTGTCGCGCCGGCGGCCGCATCTCAGTGGGCTGCGGCCAGAGCAGGGCCGCGTGCTATTGCCGATTCTTTCACCGGCATATTCGCCAGCGCCGCGAAAACGCCCAGTGCAATCGCGATGTACCAGACCACGTCGTAACTGCCGGTGGTGTCATACAGATAGCCGCCCAGCCACACGCCCATGAACGAGCCGATTTGGTGGCTGAAGAACACAAAACCGCTGAGCATGGACAGATGCGCGACCCCAAAAATTTGCGCAACGATGCTGTTGGTCGGCGGCACGGTCGAAAGCCACAAAACGCCCATGACCGAAGCAAACACGTAGACGCTGGTCGGGCTGAGCGGGGCCCACAAAAAGACGCTGATAACGACCGCGCGTGCCAGATAGATGGCCGACAGGATGTAGCGCTTTTGCAGACGCTGGCCGAGCGCACCGGCGGCATAGGTGCCGATCACATTGAACAGTCCGATCAGGCCCAGCGCGTAACTGGCGACCTGCGGCTCCAGGCCATGGTCGCGCAGGTAGCTGGGCATGTGGATGGCAATGAACACCACCTGAAAACCACACACAAAGTAGCCGGCCATCAGCCAGCGGAAGCTGGGATAGGCCAGTGCTTCGCGCAGTGCTTGCGTGATCGTCTGTTCCCGCCTTATCGCTGCGGCCCCGGCAAATTGCGGTTCACGCAAGGCCCAGGCCAGCGGCAGAATGGCCAGCGCTGCCACGCCCAGAATCACCAAGGCGTTTTGCCATCCGGTGGCGCTGATCAATTGTCCGGCCAGCGGCACGATCAGAAACTGCCCGAATGAGCCTGCCGACCCGGCAACGCCCATGGCCCAGGAGCGGCGCTCCGCCGGGACATTGCGTCCGATCACGCCATACAAAACGCCGTAGGTGCTGCCGGCTTGCGCCACGCCGATCATCAAACCCGCACTCAGCACAAATAAGCTCACCGTATTGGCATGCGCCATGGCCACCATGCCCAGTGCGTACAGAACCGCTGCCACCACAATCACCCGGAACGCGCCGAAGCGGTCTGCGGCCATGCCCGCAAAAATGCTCGCCAGCCCCCAGCAGAGGTTTTGCACGGCAATCGCCAGCCCATAGTCAGCCCGACCCCATTCCCGCGCTTGCGTCACCGGCTGCAACCACAGGCCAAAGCCGTGGCGGATACCCATGCTGAGCGTCAGTATGGCCGCGGTGCACACCAGCACCCGCTTCAAAGAAAGTGTGGAGTGGCCTGGCTGCGTTAGGTTCATTGGGGGAATATAGTCGCTGCTGCATCTGTGGTTTCATACAGCTTTTGCCGCCCCGCTGACTACAATCGCCGCCATGAAGAGCCCCGCCACCCCCGCCCCTAAGTCCGCCCCAGCTGCCCAGGCAGCCTATTCTGAGAGTTCCATCCGTGTGCTGCGCGGGCTTGAGCCGGTTAAGCAGCGCCCGGGTATGTACACCCGTACCGACAACCCGTTGCACATCATCCAAGAAGTGCTGGACAACGCAGCCGATGAGGCCTTGGCCGGACACGGTAAAAAAATCAAGGTCACGCTGCACGCGGACGGCTCGGTGTCGGTGGAAGACGACGGCCGGGGCATTCCGTTTGGCCTGCATCCCGAGGAGAACACGCCCGTCATCGAGCTGGTGTTCACCCGCCTGCACGCGGGTGGCAAGTTTGACAAGGGCAGCGGCGGGGCCTACAGCTTTTCGGGCGGCTTGCACGGCGTGGGAGTGAGCGTGACCAATGCGCTGTCCAAGCGCCTGGAGGCGACGTCCTACCGCGAAGGCAAGGTGGCGCGGCTGGTATTCGCCCAGGGCGATGTGATCGAGCCGCTGCAGACCCGGGCCGCCGCCGAGGGCGACCGCAAAAGCGGCACCACGGTGCGCGCCTGGCCCCAGGCCACTTATTTCGAGTCGGCCCAGTTGCCCATGGCCGAACTCACCCACCTGCTGCGCAGCAAGGCGGTGCTGATGCCGGGTGTGAGCGTCAGTCTGTACAACGAACGCAGCAAAGAGAGCCAGACCTGGCTCTACAAGGGCGGTTTGCGCGATTACGTGATGCAGTCGCTCACTGGCGACCTGCTCATCCCTTTGTTCGATGGCGAGGTCTTTGCCGATGCGCAGCACGAGAGCTTTGCCGAAGGCGAGGGCGCAGCCTGGTGCGTGGGCTTTACCGAGGACGGCGCGCCGGTGCGCGAGAGCTACGTCAACCTGATCCCCACCAGTGCGGGCGGCACCCATGAGAGCGGCCTGCGCGACGGCTTATTCACCGCGGTGAAAAGCTTCATCGATTTGCACAGCCTGCTGCCCAAAGGCGTGAAGCTGATGCCCGAAGACGTTTTTGCCCGCGCCAGCTATGTGCTCTCCGCCAAGGTTTTGGACCCGCAGTTCCAGGGGCAGATCAAGGAGCGGCTGAATTCGCGCGATGCGGTGCGCCTGGTTTCATCCTGCGTGCGCCCGGTGCTGGAGCTGTGGCTCAACGAGCACGTGGAATACGGCAAAAAGCTGGCGGAACTCGCCATCAAAGCCGCGCAAATCCGCCAGCGTGCCGGGCAAAAAGTCGAGAAACGCAAGAGCTCGGGCGTGGCGGTGCTGCCCGGCAAACTGACCGATTGCGAGAGCCGTGATCTGGCCTATAACGAGGTCTTTCTGGTCGAAGGCGACTCCGCTGGCGGCAGCGCCAAAATGGGCCGCGACAAAGAAAACCAGGCCATTTTGCCCCTGCGCGGCAAAGTTTTGAATACCTGGGAAGTCGACCGCGACCGCCTGTTTGCCAACACCGAAATCCACGATATTTCGGTCGCCATCGGCGTCGATCCCCATGGACCAAACGACACGCCCGACCTCAGCGGTCTGCGCTACGGAAAAGTCTGCATCCTGAGCGACGCCGACGTGGACGGCTCGCACATCCAGGTGCTGCTGCTGACCCTGTTTTTCCGCCACTTCCCCAAGCTGATCGAGGCGGGACATGTTTACGTAGCACGTCCTCCCTTGTTCCGCGTCGATGCACCCGCGCGCGGCAAAAAGCCGGCCTCCAAAGCCTATGCATTGGACGAGGGCGAACTCACCGCCTTGCTGGACAAGCTGCGCAAAGAAGGCGTGCGCGAGGGCGCGTGGAGCATCAGCCGCTTCAAAGGCCTGGGCGAGATGAACGCCGAGCAACTCTGGGATACCACCTTGAACCCCGATACCCGCCGCCTGCTGCCCGTGGCCCTGGGCGCGATCGACTTTGGCGATACCGAGGCCTTGATGACCAAGCTGATGGGCAAGGGCGAAGCCGGTGCCCGCCGCGAACTGATGGAGCTGCACGGCAGCACGATTGAGATTGACGTATGACAGACTTGTTGACACCTCCGCCTGGCTCCCTTGCCTCTGCGGGCGATGGAGAATTGAACCTGGCCACCTACGCCCAGCGTGCCTATTTGGAATACGCGCTCAGCGTGGTCAAAGGCCGCGCCCTGCCCGATGTGTGCGACGGCCAAAAGCCGGTGCAGCGGCGCATTTTGTATTCCATGTCGCGCATGGGCCTGGGCTTTGGCGGCGCCAATGGCAATAGCGGCGCCAAGCCGGTGAAAAGCGCGCGCGTGGTGGGTGACGTGCTGGGCCGCTTTCACCCGCACGGTGACCAGGCGGCGTATGACGCGCTGGTGCGTATGGCGCAGGATTTTTCGCAGCGCTACCCGCTGATCGACGGTCAGGGCAACTTCGGTTCGCGCGATGGCGACGGCGCGGCGGCCATGCGCTACACCGAGGCGCGCCTGGCCAAGATCACCAGCCTGCTGCTCGATGAAATCGACCAGGGCACCGTGGACTTTGTGCCCAATTACGACGGCTCCACCGAGGAGCCGCGCCAGTTGCCCGCGCGCCTGCCGTTCACGCTGCTCAATGGTGCCAGCGGCATTGCAGTGGGTCTGGCAACCGAGATCCCCAGCCACAACTTGCGTGAAATTGCCGACGCCTGCGTGGCATTGGTCAAAAACCCCAAGACCACGGACGAAGAATTGCTCACCCTCGTACCTGGTCCGGATTTCCCCGGCGGCGGGCAAATCATCAGCACGGCTACGGATATTGCCGATGCCTACCGCACCGGTCGCGGATCGCTCAAAGTACGGGCCCGTTGGAAGATCGAAGACCTGGCGCGCGGCCAGTGGCAGCTGGTGGTGACCGAGCTCCCGCCGGGCGTGAGCACCCAGCGCGTGCTGGAAGAGATTGAAGAAATCACCAATCCCAAAGTCAAGG
>CANFHZ010000090.1 GCA_947446885.1 Comamonadaceae bacterium | reverse complement strand
GATGCAAAAAACGACTTCAAAGGCAACAAGAGCAGCCTGCCTTCCAAACCCTGCGCGGTTTGCCAGCGCCCCATGACCTGGCGCAAGGCCTGGGCCAAGAATTGGGAATCGGTGCGCTACTGCTCCGACGCCTGCAGGGCCAAGAAGAACACCGCGCCATCGGTCGGCGCCAGCGCAACCTAAGCACCCTCATTACCCATGAACAAGGCCGATTCAAACGCCAATTCCAAGCGCAGCCCCGCCATGCACAGCGGTGTCAGCACGGCCCCTGCGCCCAGCCCAGCCGCGCGAGCGCCAGTGCGCCATCTGGTCATCGTGCTGGGCGACCAACTCGACATCAACGCCACCGCCCTGGAAGGATTTGACCCGGCCCACGACTGCATCTGGATGGCCGAAGTGGCGCAGGAGTCCGAACACGTCTGGTCCGCCAAGCAGCGCACCACGGTGTTTTTGAGTGCTATGCGCCACTTTGCGGATGCACTGCGTGCCCAAAGCTGGCCGCTGCACTACGTCACTCTGGACGCGCCCGATAACTGCGGCACATTGGCGGGCGAACTGGCCAAGGCGATTGCAACGTGTAAGCCCCAAACCCTGGTGATGACAGCGCCCGGCGACTGGCGCGTTTTGCAAGACCTGCGTAGCGCAGCGCTGGCGGCCCAGGTGCCGCTGGACCTGCGCGATGACCTGCATTTTTTCAGCACCGTGCGCGACTTTGCTGCCCATGCCAAGGGCCGCAAGCAGCTGCGCCTGGAATACTGGTACCGCGAACTGCGCCAGAAAACCGGCATCCTGATGGATGGCAAAGCGCCTGTTGGTGGTCAGTGGAATTTTGATGCCGAGAACCGCGCCTCCTTCGGTGCCAAAGGTCCTGGCACCCTGCCGCCGCCCACGCGCTTTGCGCCCGACCCCACCACGCAAGCGGTGATCGATCTGGTCAACACCCGCTTTGCCAGCCACCCCGGCAGCCTGGCCGAATTTGGCTGGCCGGTCACGCGCGCGCAGGCGCTGCTGGCGCTGAACGCCTTCATCACAGACCGCCTGCCCTTCTTTGGCGAACACCAGGATGCGATGTGGGAAGGGGAGGTGTGGCTGTACCACGCGCACCTGGCCTGCGCCATGAACCTGAAGCTGCTGGGCGCGCGCGAGGTCGTGGCTGCAGCGGAGGCCGCCTACCGCGCAGGCGCCGCGCCGCTGGCGGCGGTGGAAGGCTTTATCCGCCAGATTCTGGGTTGGCGCGAGTATGTGCGCGGCATTTACTGGACGCAGATGCCCGATTACCTGGAGCGCAACGCGCTGGGTGCCAGCGCCGATTTGCCAGCGTTTTACTGGACCGGCGACACCGACATGGCCTGCCTGCGCGACGCCATAGCCCAGACCCTGCGCCATGGCTACGCGCACCACATCCAGCGGCTGATGGTCACTGGCTTGTACGCGCTGCTCTCGGGTGTCAGGCCGCAGGAAGTACACCGCTGGTATTTGGCGGTGTATGTGGACGCGGTGGAGTGGGTGGAGCTGCCCAACACCCTGGGCATGAGCCAGTTTGCCGATGGCGGTGTCATGGCCAGCAAGCCGTATGCGGCCAGTGGTAAATACATACAGCGCATGAGCAACCATTGCAAGGGCTGCCGGTATGACCCGGCGCTGTCGGTGGGCGCGTCGGCTTGCCCCTTCACCACGCTGTACTGGGACTTTTTGCTGCGCCACGAGCCCATGCTGAGCGCCAACCCGCGCATGGGTATGCAGGTCAAGAACCTGGCGCGGCTGTCTGCGGACCAACGCAGCGCCATCGTGGCGCAAGCCAGCACGCATCGCCAGGCCATCGCTGCCACAGCCATGACCCAACACCCATCCCGGCCATGAGCACGCTATTCCCTCCGAGCCCGGAGGCCGCCCACGCGCGGCTGGACGCGGTAGACGCAGCGGCCTATGCCCGCAGCCGCAACCACATCGACGGCGCTGTTACCCGGCTTTCACCCTACCTCACGCACGGCCTGCTGACGCTGCCTGAGGCCTACCAGGCCATCCATGCCCGCACACCGCTGGAACCGCAGGGCAAGCTGGTCTTCGAGTTTGGCTGGCGCGAGTACCACCACCATGTCTGGGCGCATCGGGGCGCGCGCATCCATCAATCGCTACACGCGGGCCTGCTCGATGACGCCCGCTATGCCAACCAGATGCCCGAGGATGTGCGCCAAGCCGCTACGGGCATTCCTGCCATAGACGAGGCGGTGCGCACGCTCTATGCCACCGGTTATCTGCACAACCACGCGCGGATGTGGCTGGCGAGCTATCTGGTACACCTCCGCCAAGTGCATTGGCATGTGGGCGCCAGCTGGATGCTTGCGCACCTGCTCGACGGCGATCTGGCCAGCAACCATCTGAGCTGGCAGTGGGTCGCGGGCACCGGCAGCACCAAACCCTATTTGTTCAACGCCGATAACGTGGCCCGTTACGCGCCTGCAGCCTGGCACAGCCCCGGTACCGTGATCGACACCAGCTACGAGGCGCTGGATGCCCTGGCGCGCAGCGCCAAAACCCTTCTGGGGCACGCACCGACCCAGCGCTCGCGGCTTGCCGTCACCGACGAACCCGCGCTTTTCGCCGCGCCGCCGGCCCACCTGGGATTTACCGCGCCGCAGCCCCATGCACTTGTGGGCAAAGACGTGTGGTTGGTGCACCCCTGGTCTCTGGGCCAGCGCCCGCCCGGTGTGCCAGCGGATGCGCTGTGCATCTCCATCGTGGTGGCCGAATGCCACCAGCACACGCCCTGGAGTGCGCTGCGCTGGGGCTTTGTTGGACAGCGCATGGCGGACATGGGGAGCAGCCGCTGGTTTGCGCCTGCCGAGTCGATGTGCGCAGCACTGGCTGGCGCGCGCTGCGTCCATCTGTTGGACGACATGCACCTGGGCACCTTCCCGCAGCAGCTGCGGGCCTTGGCGCACCGCATCCATCCCAAGCCCTTGCTGTTTGAAGCGGTGGACCGGCTGTGCCCCAGTTTCTCGGGCTGGTGGAAGCGCACCCGCATCGCTGCGTAGCACCGCGGCAGCACGCCGTAAGCGGCGCGCACATTGCGCCGCGCACCCCGGCGCGCACGGGCCTGCGCAAAGACCTGCATGGTAGGATTTGCGCTGTTTTTCACCCCAGCCTCTGGATACAAACCATGAACCGCTGCACCCACCCGGCCTCTTGCGCCCCTACCGCTCATCGTCTGCGCCTCAGGCTCAATATGGCCTGATGCAAACCACCCAACTGCCCGAGTTGCCGCGCATGGGCAAGCCCGCCACATCCTAGAGGCAAGCCGCAGCGCGCGCAGCGCCCCATAAGGCCCCATAGGCTGGGCCCAAACCCGCAAGCTGTCCCGGCGCTACCCCGATTTACAAGAACCTGCCATGTCCAAAAAAGTATTTATCAAAACCTTCGGCTGCCAGATGAACGCGTACGACTCGGACAAGATGGTGGATGTGTTGAACGCCGCGCAGGGCTATGAAAAAACGGCGGTCATTGAAGAGGCGGATCTGATTCTGTTCAACACCTGCTCGGTGCGGGAAAAGGCGCAGGAGAAGGTGTTTTCCGACCTGGGCCGCGTCAAGCACTTGGCCAAAAAAGGCGTGCAAATCGGCGTGGGTGGTTGTGTGGCAAGCCAGGAGGGCGCGGCCATCATCGCCCGCGCGCCCTATGTCGATGTGGTGTTCGGCCCGCAGACCCTGCACCGCCTACCTGAGATGCTTAATCAACGCCGCCTGCAGAACCGGGCGCAGGTGGACATCAGCTTTCCCGAGATCGAAAAGTTCGACCACCTGCCGCCGGCCAAGGTCGAGGGCGCATCCGCTTTTGTGAGCGTGATGGAGGGCTGTTCCAAATACTGCAGCTACTGTGTTGTGCCCTACACGCGGGGCGAAGAAATCCACCGCCCCTTTGAGGACGTGTTGGTCGAGGTCGCCGGATTGGCGCAACAAGGCGTCAAGGAAATTACCTTGCTGGGGCAAAACGTCAACGCCTACCGCGCGCCCATGGGCGGCAGCACCGAGGTCGCGGACTTCGCCACCTTGCTGGAATATGTGTCCGACATTCCAGGCATTGAGCGCATTCGCTACACCACCAGCCACCCCAACGAATTCACGCCGCGCCTGATTGCCGCCTACGAGAACTTGCCCAAACTCGTGAGCCACCTGCATTTGCCGGTGCAACACGGCAGCGACCGCATATTGATGGCCATGAAGCGCGGCTACACCGCCATGGAATACAAGAGCACGGTGCGCAAGCTGCGCGCCATCCGCCCGGACATGGCCATGAGCAGCGACTTCATCGTCGGCTTTCCGGGTGAGACGGAGCAAGACTTCGGCAAGATGATGAAGCTGATTGACGACATCGGCTTTGACAACAGCTTCAGTTTTATCTTCAGCCCGCGCCCGGGGACACCAGCGGCCAATCTGGCCGACGAGACGCCGCACGAAGTCAAGCTGAGCCGCTTGCAACAGCTGCAAAAAGTGATTAACGACAACATCCTGGCGATCAGCCGCTCCCGGGTGGGCACGGTCCAGCGGATTCTGGTGGAAGGCGCGTCTAAACGCGATGCCAGCGAGCTGATGGGCCGCACTGAATGCAACCGCGTGGTGAACTTCACAGGCCATCCGCGCTTGGTTGGACAGCTGATGGATGTGCGCATCACCGAGACCCGCACCTTCACGCTGCGCGGCGAGGCGTTGGTCGATCAGGAAGCCCGCAGTTTGTGATGCCGGCGGCTCGTGGGGCCGCTGGCCGGGGAACCCTTAGAACGGCATTTTGGGCATGCCCTTCATGCCACCCAGGCGCTTCATCATTTTCATCATGCCGCCGCCGCTCATTTTTTTCATCATGTCCTGCATTTGCTCAAATTCCTTGAGCATGCGGTTGACTTCCTGCACCTGAACGCCTGCGCCCATGGCGATGCGGCGCTTGCGTGTGGCTTTGATCAGCTCGGGTTTGCGCCGCTCCAGCGGCGTCATGCTGTGGATGATGCCTTCTTTACGGCGTATGTCTTTTTCGGCCCGGTCCATGTCGACCTGGCCGGCCTTGGCCGCCATGGCGGCAGGCAGTTTGTCCATGAGGCTGGACAAGCCGCCCATTTGTTTCATCTGCTGAATCTGGGATAAAAAATCATTCAGATCAAAGCCTGCGCCGCTCTTGACCTTGGCGGCCAACTTTTGCGCGGCCTCCACATTCACGCCGGCGGTGACCTGCTCGACCAAAGCGACGATGTCGCCCATCCCAAGAATGCGCCCGGCGTGGCGTTCGGCGTCAAACACTTCGAGGCCGTCGATTTTCTCGCTGGTACCGGCGAACTTGATCGGCGCCCCCGTCACCTGGCGCACCGAGAGCGCTGCGCCCCCCCGCGAGTCGCCATCGGTCTTGGTCAGGATGATGCCGGTCAGTGGCAGCGCGTCCTTGAAGGCCCGGGCGGTGTTGATCGCATCCTGGCCTTGCATCGCGTCCACCACGAACAGGGTTTCCACGGGCTTGAGTGCGGCGTGCAGGTTTTGGATTTCCTGCATCAATACCGCATCGATCGCCAGGCGGCCTGCGGTGTCAACCAGCAGCACATCAAAGTAGTGCTTGCGCGCGTAGTCCAGTGCGGCCAGACCGATGTCCACCGGCTTTTGGTCTGCGCTGCTGGGGAACCATTCGGCCCCAGCTTGGGCTGTGACGGTTTTGAGCTGCTCGATGGCCGCTGGTCGGTACACGTCACCCGAGACGGTGAGCACCTTCTTTTTACGCCGCTCGATCAAATGCTTGGCCAGTTTGGCGGTGGTCGTGGTTTTACCGGCACCCTGCAGACCGGCCATCAGGATGACCGCAGGCGGTTGGGCGGCGAGGTCAATATCGCTGACGCCCTCGCCCATGGTTGCCACCAGTTCGCGGTGCACGATGGAGACCAGCAATTGCCCTGGCTGCAGCGAGCCCAGGACTTCCTGGCCCAGTGCTTTGTCTTTGACCCGGGCAATGAAATCGCGGACCACAGCCAGCGCCACGTCGGCTTCGAGCAAGGCCATGCGCACCTCGCGCAGCATGTCAGCCACATTGGATTCAGTGATGCGCGATTGACCGCGCAGGCCTTTGACGATGCGGGAGAGTTTGTCGGTGAGGGCGGATGCCATAGGGTTCCAGGTGAAAAACCAGTGCCGCTGCGGACAGCGCGGGGGTCGGCGGCTAAACTGCGCAAATGATTTTAGCCAGCGAACTTTCTGTCGCCACCTTGCTGAGTTTTCTGACTGCGGCCGTGTACCTGTGGTCGGCCTTGCGGCATGCCGTCATGTCGCAGCGTGGTGCCCGTTTGTTGATGCTGGCCGGCTGGCTGGGCCATGCCGGGGTTTTGGCCCTGGGCTTCGGCCTGGCGGGTGACGCCGCCCATTTCGGCTTCGGTCCCGCGCTGTCCATGACGACCTGGCTGGTCTTGGGCATTTATGGTGTGGAAACCTGGCTCCACCCGCAGTTGCCGACCCGTTGGGGCCTGAGCACAGCTGGCGCTATTTTTTTGCTCGTCGCGTGGTACTTCCCAGGCCATGCGTTGCCTGAACGGGGTTCTGTCCTGCTGGCGGTGCACTTGGCGATGGGCGTGGCCAGTTATGGCTTGTTCGGCGTGGCCTTGCTGCACGCATGGGCTACACGGCGCGCCGAGTCGCAGATCCGAATGGCAGCGCAAGCGCCGGACGGCTTGCCGCTGTTGACGCTGGAGCGCTTGACCTACCGACTGGTCACGGCTGGTTTTTTGCTCTTGAGCGCCACGCTGCTCGGGGGTTACTTTTTCGGCCATCTGTGGAGTGACGCCCCGCTGCGCTGGGACCACAAAATATTGCTGTCGGTTCTGTCGTGGGCGGTGTTCGCCGTGCTGGTGGTGGGCCGCCGGGTGCTGGGCTGGCGCGGAGCCCGGGCCATACAGATGCTGTACCTGGGGTCTGGCTTTTTGTTGTTGGCCTACGCGGGCTCGCGTTTCGTGCTGGAAGTGATTCTGGAGCGCAGCGCGTGAAATACCTGCTGTTATTGCTGCTGGTGGTCTACGTGCTGTGGCGCTGGCGTGCGGGTCAGGCTGCGCGCACGGCCCCGCCCCACCAAGCGCAGTCTGTGCAACCGGAGCCGATTGCAGTGGTGGCCTGCGCCCATTGCAAGGTGCACATACCCCTCAGCCATGCCGTGTGCGTTGGCGCACAGTATTTTTGCAGCGCTGCCCACCGGGAGGCTGCAGGTGCCTAGCCTGGCATGGCTGCAGTGAGGGATTTTTCCGACGCCTGGGAAGGCGGGTGGTACCGCCCAGCCCAGCGTGAGCCGTCGCCCAATTTCGGGGTCCGTCCGCCCGCTGCAGAAGTGGATTTGCTGGTGGTGCATTCGATCAGTTTGCCGCCCGGTGAATTTGGCACGGCTTGCGTGCGTGATTTTTTTCTGAACCGCTTGGACTGCAGCGCACACCCCTATTTCGCCGTACTGCGCGGGGTTCAGGTGTCGGCCCATTTTTTTATCGAGCGCGGTGGCCATATCTGGCAGTTTGTTGATTGCGATGCCCGCGCATGGCATGCCGGTGTGTCCCGATACCGTGGGCGTGACAATTGCAACGATGATTCGATCGGGGTGGAGCTCGAGGGCCTTGAAGGGGGACTGTTCGAGCCCATGCAATACCAAAGTTTACAGACGCTTGCGCAGGCGGTTCGAGCCCGTTACCCCGTTCGCTATGTGGCCGGCCATGAGCACATAGCACCCAAAAGAAAAGCCGATCCCGGCCCCGGCTTTGACTGGACAATGTTGCGCCAGGCGCCGTCTTTTGCCGGACTGGAATTTCCGCACCAGACCGATTGCAGCTGAAGAATTTTTTTTTGCTTGGCAGATTACTGGGCTCTATAGGCAGCAGGCCGCCGGCAGGCTCGAAACCTAAAAAACACTACCGGTAGTGGCTTGCATACTGCCCGTACCCCATATATAGTGTGGGCCTGGCAAGTCTGGGGTTCGTTGGAGTCTGTCGAATCGGCTCACACCATGTGCACAGATATGCGCCTTGGCGCATGCGCGCTGCCAGATGAAATAGCACAACAACAATTTATTAGGAATCGAGTTCTATGTACGCTGCGTCCCCTGTACCCGTCACCGTTGGCAGCTTCTCTCCATCTTTTTCTCCCGCCCAGGTATCGGCGTCTACCGCGCCTGAGAGCGCACTTGCACATTACCAAATCATTCGCCGCAACGGTGCTGTTGTCCCGTTTGAGCCCAACAAAATTGCGGTCGCCTTGATGAAGGCTTTCCTTGCGGTACACGGAACACAGGGCGCGGCCTCGGCCAGCGTGCGCGAGACGGTTGAGGCGCTTACGCAGCAGGTTACCCGCGCGCTGATGCGTTCGCGTCCCAGCGGTGGCACGTTCCACATTGAAGACGTTCAAGACCACGTTGAATTAGGGCTGATGCGCGGCGGTCACCATGAAATTGCCCGCGCCTATGTGCTCTACCGTGAACAGCGGTCGCAAGAGCGCGCACGCCAGGCGACTCCGGTTGCGCCTGCTCACCCCGCGCTACACGTCATTGATGGTGGTCAGCGCATCGTATTGGACATGGAAGAGTTGACCGCCCGCATCCGCACCGCCTGCGAGGGTTTGGGTGCGGATGTGCAAGCTGAACCCATTGTCGCCGAGACCATGCGCAATTTGTATGACGGCGTTCCCATGGAGGAGGTGCTGAAGGCCTCCATTTTGGCGGCCCGTACGCTGATTGAGAAAGATCCTTCCTATACCTATGCAACCGCCCGGCTGTTGTTTCACACCATTTCCCGCGAGGTATTGGGGCGCGATGTGGCCAAGGCGCAGATGCAGGAGGCATACGTCGACTATTTCCCCGGATTTATCAAAAAAGGCGTTCAGCATGAGTTGCTGGACGAAAAAATGCTGCAGTTTGATTTGCCGCGTTTGGCGGCGGCCCTGAAGGCTGATCGCGATTTGCAGTTTGACTACCTTGGTCTTCAGACTTTGTATGACCGCTATTTCTTGCATGCCAGCAAGCAACGCATTGAGTTGCCCCAGGCATTCTTTATGCGCGTGGCGATGGGGCTCTCGCTGAATGAGATTGACCGTGAGGCCCGGGCAATCGAGTTTTACGAGGTTTTGTCTTCTTTTGACTTCATGTCATCTACGCCTACCCTGTTCAACAGCGGCACGCTGCGTTCGCAGCTGTCCTCCTGTTATCTGACTACCGTTCCGGATGATTTGGATGGGATTTACGAGTCCATCAAGGAAAACGCGCTGCTTTCCAAGTTTGCGGGCGGTTTGGGTAATGACTGGACCCGCGTGCGGGCTTTGGGGTCGCGGATCAAGGGCACCAACGGCGAATCGCAAGGTGTGGTCCCTTTCCTGAAAGTCGTCAACGACACGGCTGTGGCGGTCAACCAGGGCGGTAAGCGCAAGGGCGCGGTCTGCACCTACCTTGAAACCTGGCATCTCGATATCGAGGAATTCCTGGAGTTGCGCAAAAACACCGGTGACGACCGGCGTCGCACCCATGACATGAACACCGCGAACTGGATTCCTGATTTGTTCATGCGCCGGGTGATGGAGAAGGGCAGCTGGACGCTGTTTTCTCCGTCCAATGTCCCCGATTTACACGACAAGTTCGGGCTGGAGTTCGAGACTGCCTATGTCGCCTACGAAGCCAAGGCGGCGCGCGGCGAGATCAAGCCCTCGCGCACACTGGAGGCCACCGATCTGTGGCGCAAGATGCTTACCATGCTGTTTGAGACAGGGCACCCCTGGATCACCTTCAAGGATGCATGCAATGTGCGGTCGCCGCAGCAGCACGCGGGCGTGGTTCACTCGTCCAATCTGTGTACTGAGATCACACTCAACACGTCAGATACCGAAACCGCAGTCTGCAACCTGGGCTCGGTCAACCTGGTGCGTCATATCAAAGACGGCCCCCATGGCAAGGAGTTGGACCACGACAAGCTCAAGCGCACCATCACGGTCGCCATGCGTATGCTGGACAACGTGATTGACATCAATTACTACGCGGTTAAAAAGGCGCGTGATTCGAATTTGCGCCATCGTCCAGTCGGTCTGGGCATCATGGCTTTCCAAGACAGCCTGTACGAAATGCGGGTGCCGTATGCCAGTGACGCCGCTGTGCAGTTCGCTGACACCTCGATGGAAGCGGTTTGCTACTACGCCTACTGGGCG
>CANFHZ010000089.1 GCA_947446885.1 Comamonadaceae bacterium | reverse complement strand
GTAGTCGGCTTCAAAACTGCGGGGCTGGAACTCGTTGTAACTCAGCACCGCAATGCGCAGGCCTTTTCGCTCGAAGATCAGCGGCGTGTGCGCCTGCCGCAGGTTCATGCCACCACCCACCTGCGCCAGACCGGCCTTGTGCAGCAAATCCAGCATCTCGGCAAACGCCTCTGGGCCGAAGTCGCCCGAGTGGTTGTTGGCCAGTGTCACCGCGTCAAAGTGCCGCTGCAGAACCGGGATCACGCGCGGATGGGCGCGGAAGGTGAACATCTTGTCGCCCGCGCTGCCTGTGGTGGCGACCACGCATTCGAGGTTGGTGATGCGGATGTCGGCGTCGGCAAAGTAGCTGGCAAAGCTGGCGAAGGGGTCGCCGCCCTGGGCGATCAATTCCCCTGCATCGGCGTCGAGCACGCTGTCACCGGCAAAGACGAGGCTAACGCGTGGGCCTGCGGCCTGGGATGCGGCACACAGGCAGAAAACGCACAGCCCGATCGCCAGCATGCGCTTACCGGCGCGGCGCATAAAGTGGGTTCCGCTCATCGGGCCACCCCACTGAGCCAGCAGCTGTAAATCAGCTCACGCTCGACCGGGCCGGCATAGATGTGCTGTTCGCCGGTGAGCAGATAGGGTGTTTTGCCGGCGCGAAAGGGCGGCAGGTATTTGGCCTCTTGCACCATCACCGGACGCGGCTCCTGATCCAGGTAGGCGTAGAGCAGGATGTAGTCGATCCGGCTGCCCTGGCCGACCACAACCGGCTTGAAAAAGAAGCGTCCACCGATGTCCACCGACTCCACGCCGTAGGGGTCGGCCACCGGACGGGCCGTGATGTGGTGCGTGGTTCCGGCGTAGCTGACGTCGCAGCGCAGCAGGGCGTGGGCGTATGCACTCAGGGCGTTGGCGGCGAGCACAAGAGCGCCGACGCAGCGCCGTATGCTCGGACGTTTAAAAGCTTGGCGGGCGAAGCGCATGGAGTTCTGGAATGGTGATGTGTTTGTACAGGGCATGGCGGTCTCGGCCGGCCTGATTGTCGCCATTGGCGCACAAAACGCTTTTGTACTGCGCCAAGGCTTGCTCGGGCGGCAGGTGCTGGCGGTGGTTTTGACCTGTTTTTTCTGTGACTTCGTACTGATGGCGCTGGGGGTGATGGGCCTGGGTTCCCTGGTGGCCGACAGCCCGGCGGTGACGGTGGCGCTGGCGCTGTTTGGTGCGGCCTATTTGTTGCGCTTTGCGCTGCACTCCTGGCGTGCTGCCTACTTGGGTAGCAGCGCATTGGAGGTGGATGCCGCGTCGGATGGCGTCAAGCAAAGCCTTTGGCCCGCCGTGCGCGCGACCCTTGCGGTGTCGTTGCTTAATCCGCACGTCTACCTGGACGCGGTGGTTTTGCTGGGTGCGGTAGCGGCGACGGTGCCAGCGGGCGATAAAGCGAGCTTTATGGTGGGGGCGGTCAGCGCCTCGTTCCTGTGGTTTATGGCGCTGGGTTTTGGCGCGCGTTTGCTGCGACCGCTGTTCCGCCGCGCGCGCACCTGGCAGCTGCTCGACGCGCTCATCGGCGTCGTGATGCTGTCAATTGCCGCTGGCTTGCTGCAGTTCGCTTGGGAGCGTTGGCCTTTTTAAAGCTGCGGTGCCCACAGCGCTCTGTTCGTACCGCAGCCGCGCAGTGGCCGCTCAGTGCACCGCCAGCAAGGCCGCGCCTGCGGGCCGCTGCTGCATAGATCCGACCACCGCCGCATCGGCAAAGCCGTGGCGCGCAAAAACTGCCATCACCTGATCCAAAGCCGATGGCGCGCAGCTCACCAGCAGGCCGCCGCTGGTTTGCGGGTCGGTGAGCAGCGCTTGCGCCTGCGGGCTGAAGTTGGCGGGCAAGGCCACATCGGCTCCGTAGCCCGCCCAGTTGCGTCCGGATGCGCCGGTCACGCAGCCCTGCTCCAGCAGCGGCAGCACGCCATTCAACAAGGGCACGCCGGCCCAGTCGATCTGCGCTTGCAGCTGCGCGCCGCGTGCCAATTCCAGTGCGTGACCCGCAAGGCCGAAGCCGGTCACGTCGGTGAGCGCATGCACGCCGTCGATGGCGGCCAGGTCCGGCCCCGGGGTGTTCAGGCGGGTGGTGGTGGCGATCATGTGCGCGTAGCCCTTCGCATTCAACAGGTTTTTTTTCAGGGCGGCGGACAGCACGCCCACGCCCAGTGGCTTGCCCAGCACCAGCACATCGCCGGCGCGGGCATCCGCATTGCGCTTGACCTGTTGGGGGTGGATCAGGCCGATCACGACCAGGCCGTAAATCGCCTCCACCGAGTCGATGGTGTGGCCGCCTGCAATCGGAATGCCGATGCTGCGGCAGACCTGCGCACCGCCTTCCAGGATGCGGCCTATGGTGGCCGTGGACAAGACGTTGATCGGCATGCCCACCAGCGCCAGCGCCATGATGGGCCGCCCGCCCATGGCGTACACATCGCTGATGGCGTTGGTAGCAGCGATGCGGCCGAAGTCGGTCGGGTCGTCGACGATGGGCATAAAGAAATCGGTGGTGGCAATCAACGCCAGCGCATCGCTGATTTGGTAGACCGCCGCGTCGTCCGCCGTGCCAATGCCCACCAGCAATTCGGGGGGAACCGGCATGGCGGCCGTGCCTTTGAGAATTTCGCTCAGCACACCTGGTGCGATCTTGCAACCGCAGCCGCCCCCATGAGAGAGCGAGGTCAGGCGGGGTTCTGTGGAGGGGTCTGGGGTGGTCATACGGGGTCTTCAGTGGCAGGGTGGTTTGGCGGCGTGGCGTAGTCTGCGCCTAAGCCCGGTCAGGAATCAGAGCGTTGATGAGCTGGCGGGGGTGCAGGCTGGAGACCATCATGCAGGCCAGCAGAATCAGTATGCCCCCCAGCGCCATGGCCAAGCTGGTGGGCTCGTCGAGCAGCAGCACCGACCACAGCACACCAAAGCCGGTACTCAAAAAATTGGCCGACATCGAAGCCATGGGCGGAATGTGCTGCACGATGCGCATGAACATCCAGTACGCCAGCGCCGAGGTGGCAATGCCCAGAACCGCCACGCACAGCAGCGCGATGGTCGTGAACTGCGCCTGCGGCAATCCATACAGCGCGCCCGGAGCCAGCATCAGCACGGCGGCGGCATGCATGCCGGTGGTCGCAGCCAGGGGCTCCATGCGCTGGGTGGCGCGTTTGAGCAAGGGCGTGGCCGTGCCGGAGAGGGCCGCCGCAGCCATGCAGGTGAGCGCGCCACGCACCAGCGCTGCCGTGGGCTCCACCGGCCCGAGCCGGATGAGCAGCGCCACGCCGACCATCCCGAGCGCGCACCCTGCCCATTTGACCCGGGTGAGTTGCTCTTCCTTGAGCCAACTCGAAGCAAACGCGCCGAACAGCACGGCGGTGATGGACAAGAGCGCACCGTAACCGCCGGGCAGGGTGAGCGCCGCCCACGAATACAAAAAATGCGGCCCGGCAACGGCCAGAAAACCCAGCAAAACGAGTTGCCGCCAATGCTGCCAGGGCCAAGGATGTTTAAGCACGCGCATGAGCACACTCAAAGTAATGGTGGCCAGCAGCATGCGCAAGCCCGCTGACACGTTGGGGCCCAGCACCGGTGCGGCGACGCGGGTCATGATGAAGGACATGCCCCACAGCGCCGAGAGCGCCAGTAGCTGGAAGAAATATTTCGCCTGCAAGTGGGCCCTGGTGTCGCTCGGCACTCAGGCAGCTGGCGTGCTCAGTGTCTGCAGCGCCTGCAGCAGCGGGGCGTGTTGCGCATCGAAGGGCTCCAGCAGCGGCTGCAACGCGGCCAATGCGTCAGCGCCTTGCGCCTTCAACGCGGCAATAGCTTTGCCGGCCGCCTGCGGGCTGTCCAGGCCCTCGCTTTGCAACAGCACTGCGCCCTTTGCGTCGACCAGCTTGAAATAAAAGCGGCCATCGGCTTCGCGGTATTGCTTGAGGCTGGCGACCTCGGCTTTGACCGCCTTGGCGGTGGTTTTCACGCTGTGGGTCAAGCCGCGCAGGCCCACCGCCTGGCGCAGCTGCGCCATGAAAGGGGTGGCGACCGCGCGGGCTTTGGCCGCGCCTTGCAGCAGCAGGGCCTCGACTTCGTGCGGGTGGGCGATCAGGTGCTCGTAGCGGGCACGCATGGGGGCAATCTCACGGTCTATGCGCTCGAACAATTGCTCTTTGGCCGCGCCCCAGGCTATGCCGTTGGCAAACTCCTGCGCAAATGCCGCCGTTTCCTGGGGACTGGCAAAGGCCTGGTAAATCTGGAACAGGGCGCTGCCCTCGCTGTCTTTGGGTTCGCCGGGCGCGCGCGAATCGGTCTTGATGGCGGCGATCAGCTTTTTCAGTTCGGCGCGGGGCGCAAACAGCGGGATGGTGTTGTCGTAGCTCTTGCTCATCTTGCGCCCGTCCAGGCCGGGCAGGGTGGCGACCGATTCTTCAATGGCTGCAAGCGGCGGCACAAAGTGCTCGCCGTAGCGGTGGTTGAAGCTGTGCGCCATGTCGCGTGCCATCTCAATGTGCTGCACCTGGTCGCGCCCAACCGGCACATGGTGGGCGTTGAACAGCAAGATATCCGCGCCCATCAGCACCGGATACATGAATAAGCCCGCGCTCACATCGGCGTCGGCATCCAGCCCGGCGGCATTGTTTTTGTCAACCGAGGCTTTGTAGGCATGGGCGCGGTTAAGAATGCCCTTGCCGGTGACGCAGGTCAGGAACCAGGTGAGCTCCGGAATCTCCGGAACATCCGACTGGCGGTAAAACACGACCCGTGCCGGATCCAGCCCTGCGGCCAACCAGCTTGCGGCAATCTCCAGCGTGCTGCGCTGGATGCGCGCGGGCTCGTCGATTTTGATCAGCGCGTGATAGTCGGCCAAAAAGTAATAGCTCTGCACGCCATCGCGCAGGCTGGCCTGCACGGAGGGGCGGATCGAGCCCACGTAATTGCCCAGATGGGGCGTGCCGGAGGTGGTGATGCCGGTGAGAAAACGGATGGGTGCGGTCATTGGGCAGGTGCCGCGTTCAAAACTGCGGCCAGAGGGCTGAGTAAAAAATCAAGGGCGATGAAGTTCAGGGCCATCAGCGGGCGCATCCAGTAGTCGTCAATGATTTTGGTGACCACCAGCGCCATCACGATGAAAAAGCCCCAGCGCTCCACTTTCGAAAAGGCGATGGCCGCGCGATAGGGCAGCAAACCGGTGAGCACCCGCCCGCCGTCCAGTGGGGGCAGGGGAAAGAGGTTGAAGACGCACATCACCACATTGACCAGCACGCCGCCTTCGCACATCTTGATGAAGAAGACCTCGCTCACGCCCGCGCCCTGCAGCAGGTAGAGCGCTGCGCCCCAGATCAGGCCCATGGCGAAATTGGACGCGGGCCCGGCCAGCGCCACCCACACCATGTCGCGCTTGGGGTGGCGCAAATTGCCATAGCGCACCGGCAGCGGCTTGGCAAAGCCGAACACCAGCGCCCCGCTGGTCGCGAAGTACAGCAGCAGCGGCATCAGGATGGTGCCCATCAGATCGATATGCGGTACGGGGTTGAGCGTGACCCGCCCCAGCACCCAGGCGGTGTCGTCACCGAAATAGCGGGCCGCATATCCATGCGCCGCCTCGTGCGCGGTAATGGCAAAAATCACCGGCAGCGCGTAAATCGCAACGGTTTGAATCAAATGGGCAATATCCACACGCAGGTCCGTTTCAGTTTCAGGGCGGGACTCTACAGCCCCAGCGCCGCCAGCGGCCCGCGCCCCTGGCGCACCAGCAGCAGCGCGTCACCGCTGAGGTCGACCACCGTGGTCGGCTCCCTTGGGCAGGCACCGGCATCGATCACGGCGGCGATCTGGTGTTCAAAACGTTCACGGATGTCCTGCGCATCGTTCAAGGGTTCGGTCTCACCCGGGGGAATCAGCGTGGTGGCCAGCAGGGGAGCGCCCAGCAGGGACAGCAGCTCTTGCAGAACTTTGTGGTCTGGCAGACGCAGGCCTATGGTTTTGCGGGACGGATGGCTCAGGCGGCGTGGCACCTCTTTGCTGGCTTCGAGTATGAAGGTGTAGGGCCCGGGCGTGGCGCTTTTGAGCAGGCGGAACTGCCGGTTGTCGACCCGCGCGTAGCTGGCCAGCTCGCTCAGATCGCGGCACAAGAGTGTGAGGTGGTGTTTGTCGTCCACGCCCCGCACACGGCGCAGGCTGTCGGCGGCGGCTTTGTCGTCGAGGTGGCAGACCAGTGCATAACTGGAGTCGGTTGGAACCGCCAGCACACTGCCTTTTTCCAGCAGCGCCACAGCCTGCTTGAGCAGGCGCGCCTGCGGGTTGTCCGGGTGGACTTCAAAAAGCTGTGCCATGTGTGGGAGTGGAGTGCGCGTTTGCGCTCAGTGGATGCGCGAGGCCAACAACTCCCACACCGGGGTCAGCGACCCCGGCAGGTAGGGCAGACTGCCCAGGTCGGTGTGGCTCTCATCCGGGCTGTGGAAGTCGCTGCCGCGCGATGCGGCCAGGCCGTAATCGGTGGCGACGCTGCCGTAGGTCAGGTATTCGGCGCTGGTGTGGCTGCCGGTAACCACTTCGACACCGGCGCCGCCATGGCCTTTGAATTCGGTGAACAGCGCAAATTCCTCGTTGGCGCTGAATTTGTAACGCGCCGGGTGTGCAATCACCGCAACGCCCTGGGCACCGGTAATCCAGCCGAGCGCTTCGCGCAGCGAGGCCCAGCGGTGCGGCACATAGCCGGGTTTGCCTTCGGCCAAGTATTTGCGAAATACCGAATGGGTGTCAGGGCAGATCCCGGCTTCGACCAGGTAGCGGGCAAAGTGCGAGCGCGAAATCAGCTCCGGGTTGCCCACGTATTTCAGCGCACCCTCGAACACGCCGGGAATGCCCACCCGCGCCAGATCGTCCGCCATAGCCTGCGCGCGTGCGGTGCGTCCACCCCGCGTGGCGGCAAGACCTGCACGCAGCGCGGCGTTGTCCGGGTCGATGCCCAAGCCCAGGATATGCACGGTCTGGTTCAAAAATGTGACGGAAATTTCGACACCACAGACATAGCGCATGCCACAGGCGCGGGCCGCCGCCGCCGCTTGTTCCTGGCCGCCAACTTCGTCATGGTCGGTCAGTGCCCACAATTCCACGCCATTGGCCGCTGCGCGGGCCGCCAGTGCTTCGGGCGTCAGGGTGCCGTCGGAGACCACGGAGTGGCAGTGCAGATCGGCGTTCAAGATGGAGGTCACGCGGGGATTTTAGGCGCTGGGTTCGGCGCAGAGCCCGGGCATCAAAAGGCGGCCTGCGCCGTGAAGTCCAGGGCAGCGCCCGTGAGCGGATGCACAAACGCCAGACTGCGCGCATGCAGCAACAGGCGTGGTGCCCGCTCGGCAAGGTCCGGCGGCGCGTACAGCGCATCACCCAGAATGGGGTGGCCCAGGTTCTGCAGGTGCACGCGCAGCTGGTGGCTGCGCCCGGTGAGGGCTTGCAATTCCACACGGCTGGCGGGCATCTCGCCATCCAGCTGCTCCACGCAGCGCCAGCGGGTTTGGCTGGCTTGGCCACGCGGGTCGACCCGACGCAGCGGGCGCGCCGCCCAATCCGCCCAAATTGGCTGATCAATCGTCTGCCACACCGCGTCCACGGGCAAGCATCCGGCGACCACGGCGACATAGGTTTTGTCGATCTGACGGGTTTCAAACAAGCGGCTCACGGCGCGCTGCATGGCCGCGCCGCGCGCCATCAGCATGAGGCCGCTGGTGGCCATGTCCAGCCGGTGCACCACCAGCGCGTCCGGGTACAGCGCCTGCACCCGCGTGCTCAGGCAGTCTTGCTTTTCCGCCCCGCGTCCGGGCACGGCCAGCAGGCCCGCTGGCTTGTTCAGTACCAGCAGGCTGTCATCGGCGAAGACGATGTTCACGCCGGGAATCGGCGCGGGCGCACCGGGGTGGGCGGTGGCGAACGGGCTCAGGGCTTGCCCAGGTAATCCCGTTTGCCGATTTCCACGCCGTTGTGGCGCAGGATGGCGTAAACCATGGAGCTGTGGAAGTAAATATTGGGCATGGCATGGCCCAGCAAAAACTGCATGCCGGTGTAGTGGGTTTCGGTGTCGCCCCGCTTGGTGACGATGGCTTTGTCTTCGGTGCCGTCGATCTGCGCGGGCTTGAAGCTGTTCACAAATTCAACAGTCCGTGCCAAGCGTGCTTGCAGGTCGGCCAGCGTCACTTCCTTGTCGTCCCAGGCGGGAATCTCAACCCCGGCCAGTCGGGCCACCACGCCCTTGGCCGTGTCCGAGGCAATCTGCACCTGGCGGCTCATGGGCAGCATGTCGGGGAAAAGGCGGAACTGGGTGAGCGTGGCGGGGTCGATTTTTTTGGCATCGACGTGTTGTTGCGCCACTTCCAGCAGGTGGCTCAGGTTGTTCAAGGCGTTGGCGATGCGCGGCACGCTGGCCAGGTACATGGAAATAGTCATGGGGTATCTCGGTTGGTGGGGTGGTTCGGGTGCAGGGCTGGGCGCTAAGGTTGGCCGAGTCCGCCGCGGATTGGGGCCCGCAGGCCAAAGCATCTTAGCCTGAGGTCTAGGCCCTGCCATCCCGCGTGGGAGGCCGCGCGCGGCTGCGCGGTAGGAGGGGCACCGGGCCACCTGCGACAATCCAGGCTGTTTTGAGTCACCCGCGCACCAGCGCCTGCAAGCCGTATGTCCACCTCTGTTTTCAATGTCCGCCCCGCCACCGCCCGCGATGCCAAAGCCATCGCCCAGCTGCACAACGCCACCGTCAAAGAGGCCTTCAAAGGTCTGCTCGGCGCGCAAGAGCTGGCCATCATGCCCCTGCCTGAGCGTGAGCACTACTGGGCTGAAGCGATCCAGTACGCCGAGCCGCAGGTGCAAGTGGCCCTGCACGGCGCGAAGATCATCGGTTTTGTCGGCTACGACCGCAGCCGCGATGAGGGCACGCCAGCTACCATGGGTGAAATCTGGGCCATGTATGTGGATACCGACTTTTGGGGTTTGGGTGCGGGGCTCTCGCTGTGGGACGCGGCCTTGGAAGGCTTGATTGACGAGGAGTGCACCCACGTCAGCGTCTGGGTGCCGCTGGCCAATGACCGGGCGTTGCGGTTTTTTGAGCTGGCCGGTTTCAAGCGTGAAATGGCCACCGCCAAGACCGTGCCGATTGGTGGCGCAAAAGTCGAAGAAATCCGCCTGCAGCGCGCCCTGGGTTGATCGCCCGCAGGCTGCCCCACGGGCTTGTCTCCATTGAATCCTTCCACCGCTGAAGTCACCAGCGCGCCGCCGCCGTCCATGGCTGTCGGTTTGGCCATGGGCATGTTGGGTGCCATCGGTTTCTCGGGCAAGGCCATCATCGTCAAACTGGCCTACCGCCATGGCGTGGATACGGTCACCTTTTTAATGTTGCGCATGTTGCTGGCCTTGCCGTTTTTCATGGCCATGGTCTGGTGGACGCAGCACCGCAAGGGCGCACAGCCCGTGTCCCTGGGGCGTCGCGATGTGCTGGGTGTGGTTTGGCTGGGTTTTTGCGGGTACTACCTGGCGAGCTTTTTGGACTTTGCGGGGCTGCAATACATCAGCGCCTCGCTGGAGCGGCTCATCCTCTACCTCAACCCGACTTTGGTGCTCTTGCTGGGAATCGTGCTGTACGGCAAACGCGCCAGCCGCCACCAGTGGATCGGCATGGCGGTGAGCTACGGCGGAGTCGTGGCGGTTTTCGGCCATGAGGTCAGCCTGACCGGTGTAGATGTGGGCCTGGGTGCGGCGCTGGTGTTTGGCAGCGCGGTGAGCTATGCCCTGTATTTGTCCTACAGCGGCGAGTTGGTGCAGCGCCTGGGCGCGCTGCGACTGGTCGGATTGGCCAGTTGTGTGGCCTGCGTGCTCTGCGTAGGGCAGTTTGCGTTGCTGCGTCCGCTGGGCGTGCTGGCCGCCCTGGATGCCGATGTGTGGTGGCTATCGGTGCTCAATGCCAGTCTGTGCACGGTGCTGCCGGTGGTGCTGGTCATGCTGGCGATTGCGCGCATTGGTTCGGCCCTGGCTTCGCAGGTGGGAATGGTCGGGCCCATGTCCACCCTGGCGATGGCCGCCCTGGTTCTGGACGAGCCGCTCAGCCCCTGGGTGTTGGCCGGAACCGCGCTGGTGATGACCGGTGTCTTTATTTGCAGCCAGGGGCCGCGCCCCCCCATCGGACGGCCTGCGGCCCAGGTGGAGTAGATTCGGAT
>CANFHZ010000088.1 GCA_947446885.1 Comamonadaceae bacterium | reverse complement strand
TCATTCGTAATGAGAAGGTCGGGTGTTCGATTCATCTCTCCGGCACCAATGAAAGCTACAACAACCCCGCTTCTCAAGAGTGGGGTTTTTTGTGGTCCCGCCCCCGCTCAGCCGTTCAGCCCTTGAGCGGCAACTGCGTGGTGTTTTTCACTTCCTCCATCACCGCGTAGGTGCGGGTCTCGCGCACGCCGGGGAGTTGCCAGAGCACGGTGCCGGCAAATTCGCGGTAGGCACCCATGTCGGCCATGCGGGTTTTGAGCAGGTAGTCAAAACCGCCGGCCACCATATGGCATTCCATGATTTCCGGCCGCACCTGGACTGCCGCTTTGAAGGCCTCAAACACATGGGGCGTGGTGCGGTCCAGCAGCACTTCAACAAACACCATCAGCCCCGCGCCCAGCCGGGCCGGGTCCAGCAGCGCCTGGTAGCCCCGGATAAAGCCCGTCGTGCTCAGCCGCTGCACGCGCGCCAGCACGGCGGTGGGCGAGAGGGCTACGGCTTGCGCCAGCTTCAGGTTGGAGATACGCCCGTCCTCCTGCAGGCAGCGCAAGATTTTCAAGTCGGTACGGTCCAGGGTATGGGCGGATTCGGTCATTGGTTAATAAATCACTATTTAGTATTAATATTTCAGATAAAAATTTATCTTAATTTATTTAATCATAGCGTTATTAACTATTCAGCCCGCTGTGGCGCCATTGGAGAAAACGCATGCCAAACGACCAGCTCTTGCCCTCGCCCTACCAAGCTGAGGCCGATGCGGTGGCCCACTGTTTGGAACAGCTGCACGGGGTCTTGGATTGGGCAGCGGCGGCGCAGGCCGCAACGCCATGGGTGCAGGCGGTGCGCGCCGAGCCGGCGCCCTTGTGGGCCATGGAAAGCCTGTTGCGCGAGTACCCGATTTCCAGCGCCGAGGGCCTGGCTCTGATGCGCCTGGCCGAGGCGCTCTTGCGGGTGCCCGACATGGATACCGCGATCGCACTCACGGCCGACCAGCTCGGGCGGGCCGACTTTGCCCAGACCGGTGACCAGGTGCTGGCCCGGCTGGCGCGTGCGGCCATCGCCCTGTCCAAGCACTTTCTGCCCTATGCCGACAAGCCGCAGGCGGGCAGCGGCCTGATGGGGCGTCTGGGTGCCCACACGGTGGTGGCTGCGGCGCTGCGCGCGGTGCAGCTGATGGGGCGGCAGTTTGTGCTCGGCCAGGATATGGCGCAGGCCATGGACCAGGCCCACGCCGCGCGGCAGCAACAGGCCGGGCTGCGTTTTTCGTACGACATGCTGGGCGAGGGCGCACGCACCGAGGCTGACGCCCGGCGCTACTGGCAGAGCTATGCAGATGCGATTGCCGCTCTGGCCGCGGCGGCTCAGGATGGTCGCGGCCCGCAGGGCAATGATGGCATCAGCATCAAGCTCAGCGCCCTGCATCCGCGCTACGAAGAAAGCCAGCGCGCCCGTGTCATGCAGGAGTTGGTGCCCCGCGTGTGGGATTTGTGCGTGCAGGCGGCCCGGGCCGACATCAACCTGACCATTGACGCCGAGGAGGTGGACCGGCTGGAGCTGTCGCTGGCGGTGCTGGAGGCCTTGGTGGAGCGGGTGGCTGCCCATTACCCCCAATGGCGGGGTTTGGGCCTGGCGATCCAGGCCTACCAGACCCGGGCGCTGGCCTGTGTGGCCCATGTGATCACGCTGGCGCGCCACCACCGCGTGGGCTTGATGTGCCGCCTGGTCAAAGGCGCGTACTGGGACGCGGAAATCAAGCGCGCGCAGGAGCTGGGTTTGGCGCACTACCCGGTGTTCACGCACAAGCACCACACCGATATTTCCTACCTGGCCTGCGCCGCTGCGCTGCTGCACGCCCCCGATGCGGTCTACCCGCAATTCGCCACCCATAACGCGGCCACGGTTGCCGCGATTGCGCAGATGGCGGCCCGCACCGGTGCAGCTTTTGAGTTGCAGCGCTTGTACGGCATGGGCGAAGGGGTGTACGCCCAGGTATTGAAAAACCCGCTGCTGAAGTGCCGTATCTATGCCCCGGTGGGCGCGCACCGCGACTTGTTGGCCTATTTGGTGCGCCGCCTGTTGGAAAACGGTGCGAATTCTTCTTTCGTACACCAGCTCGCCGATGCGCAGCTGGGTGTGGAGGAATTGCTCATGTCGCCCCTGCGGCTCAGCCCCCAGAGTTCCCTGGCCTTGCCCGCGGCGCTTTTGGGCCCGCAGGCGGGGCGCGTCAACAGCAGCGGTGAGGATTTCTCGCAGGCGCATATGCGCCTGCCGTACGCGCAGGCACTTCGCCACCCGCTTGATGCGCCGCCCGCCCTGACGCCCTTGGCGGCTTTACCGGCTGCTATGGCCCAAGCCCAGGGCGGGTTTGCGCAATGGAGCCAGGTGCCGGTGCATGCGCGCTGCGCAGTCTTGCGGCAGGCGGCCGATGCCATGCAGGCGCAATCGCCGGCCCTGTGCGCCGTGCTGGTCCGTGAAGCCAAAAAGACCTGGGTTGACGCCCAGGCCGAGGTGCGCGAGGCGGTGGACTTTCTGCGCTACTACGCCGTACAGGCCGAGCAGATCATGCAGCCGCTGGTCATGCCGGGTGCGGGAGCGGGTCTGACCGGCGAAACCAACACCTTGCAGCTCTGCGGGCGCGGTGTCTGGGTGTGCATCAGCCCCTGGAATTTCCCGCTGGCCATTTTTGCGGGGCAGGTGGCCGCGGCGCTGGCGACCGGTAACGCGGTATTGGCCAAACCGGCGGAGCAGACCCCGGTGATTGCGCAGCAGGCCGTACGCATCTTGCACGCGGCCGGTGTGCCGCCCCAGGCGCTGCAACTCTTGCACGGCAGCGGGCCCAGTTTGGGGGCTGCGCTGGTGGGCCTGCCGGGCGTGGCGGGCGTGGTGTTTACGGGTTCGACGGCAGTGGCGAAGTCCATCCAGCGCGCTGTGGCGGCGGTGGACGGGCCCATAGTCCCCCTCATCGCCGAAACCGGCGGTATCAATGCCATGGTGGTGGACTCCAGCGCCTTGCCGGAGCAGGTGGTGGATGCGGTGGTCAGCAGCGCGTTTCGCTCCGCAGGCCAACGCTGTTCGGCCTTGCGCGTGCTGTGCCTGCACAGCGACATCGCCGACCCGGTGCTGGAGATGCTGCAGGGCGCTGCGGCCGAACTGCGGGTGGGCGATCCGGCCGATTGGGCGACCGATATGGGCCCTGTGATTGACCAGACTGCGGCAGACCGTATGCACGGGCATATTGCCCGTTTGCGTGCCAGCCACCCTTGTCTGTTTGGGCCAGACTGGCAGCAGGCTTTGGCGCAGGACGGTGTTGCTGTGGCGCACCGGATTGCGCCGCATGCGTTTGAATTGGCGCAAGTCGCCGATGCCGATGCAGAAATTTTTGGCCCGGTCTTGTTGGTCGTGCGCTGGTCGGGTGATCCCTTGGCGCTGGTCGCGCAGATCAACGCTTTGGGTTACGGCCTGACGCTGGGCGTGCAAACCCGCATCGACAGCCGCGCGACGGCCATCGCGCATGCCGCGCACGTGGGTAATGTCTACGTGAACCGGAACATGATTGGTGCGGTGGTCGGGGTGCAGGCTTTTGGCGGTGAGGGCCAGAGCGGCACGGGCCCCAAAGCGGGCGGCCCGCATTACCTCTACCGCTTTTGTGCGGAGCGCAGCCTGACCGTGAATACCACGGCTGCCGGAGGCAACGTGGCCCTGTTCACCTAGGGTTTCAATCTGTGGGCAGCGTTGCCACGGCCAGCGCCACCGCGTCTTTGGCGTCGGTGCAAATGCCATCGGCACCGAAGCTGCTGGCCTGGAATTCGCGGACCGTGAAAATCGGACCACCCAACAGAACCGAAATACGCGGGTTGCGGGACTGATGTCGAATCTTGGCAACCAGTGCATCGAGATCCTGCAACTGGTGGTTGATGCTCACCGACAGGCCCACGGTATCGAACCACTCGCCCGCCACTGCTTGGGCCAGTTCTTTGGCGCTAGGCGATATTTCAACAACGACCTGCCAGCCCTCGCGGCGGAAAAATTCTGCCACGATGGTGGGCCCCAGCAAATGCTCCGAACCCGGCGCGGAGGCAATCATGATGCGTTTGATTTCACCCTGCAGGCGCGGCCCCTCCTCATACGCAAACCCGATCGCATGGGTGATGGCATGCAATTGCACCAGCCCGTGCGTGACTTGCGTGAAGTCCAGGGTGTCGTCTTCCCACCGCACACCCAGCGCCCGGGCGGTCGGGGTGATCAGGTCCAAAAAGATGTGCTCGGTATTGAGCCCCTCTTTGAGCAAGCGGTCCACAAAGGCCTGTGCGGCGGCAGGATCCTGGCCAATGCACAACTCCAGAAATGCCGCGACCTCTTGCGGGGTCGGCAGCGCGCGCGATGCAGGGATCAGGCTCAGGTGGCTTCTGTCGGTGCGCTGCGCCTTCAAGAGCCGGGGAACGATTTCGGACTCAATCACCGCCAGGATGGACGCCTGGCATTCGTCCGGCGTGCCCTGGAAGCTGCTGCGGAAGTCCTCATTCGATGCGGCCGCCCCTCGGGAGAACATGGACATGGCCATGCCGGTCAGCCCAAAAAGTGGCATTGCCAGCCGTTTGATGTGGGGAAAAATCGCCGCCTGGTTCATAGGAATCCCTGTCGTAGGATCTACCAAAGGCAAGATGGCCCTTAGCGGCCCAATTTAGCAAACTTGCCTGCCCCTGGCAATTTGTTCCCCTCAGGGTATTCCCGAAACTTCGCCGCGCATGCGATGTGTTCGGCGAGGACTGTAGATGGGGTGTTGGGCCTTAAAAGTGGTGCGGCTGGCGGGGATCGAACCCACGACCCTTGGCTTCGGAGGCCAATACTCTATCCACTGAGCTACAGCCGCTACGGGATGGGTGTGGCCGAGATTGTAGGGGCTTTCCCGAAGGGCGCTGGGTATACTTGTAGGCTTTAACCCGAGCGAAAACCCATCGAGGACACCATGAGCGGCACCCCATCTTCCGAGATCCATGACGAGGGCCACACCGGTCCGATCAAAACCCCCAAGCAGCTTCTGGCTGCTGTGTTCTTCTCCTTTGTGGTTCCCGTGTTCATCATCATTGGCCTGGTTTACTTTGTGAGCTCCTCGAAAAAGCCGCAGGCAGGGGCTGAGCAAACCGAACGGGCCACGCTGGAACGGATTCAAAAAGTGGGTATGGTCGAAATTCTGGACGCCAACCGTGTCATGAAGACCGGTGAAGAGGTGTTCAAGGCCCAGTGCACCACCTGCCATTCGGCTGGCTTAGCGGGTGCACCCAAGTTTGGTGATGCTGCTGCCTGGGGCCCCCGTATCAAAACCGGTTACGAGTCTTTGCTGAACTCAGCGCTCAAAGGCAAGAACGCCATGGGTGCCCAGGGCGGGGGCAATTTTGATGACTACGAAATATCCCGTGCGGTGGTCTACATGGCCAATGCAGGGGGCGCCAAGTTCGCAGAACCGGCCAAACCGGCTGCGGCCCCGCAGTAAGTCTTCAGGGCCGCGCCCACATCCCAAGCCCGCTTTACGGCGGGCTTTTTTGTGCCCGCGCAGTGTGATGGACTACCTGGGTTGCTTGCGGGCTGGTGACGTAGCGGAACTGCCCGGGCAGCGCGGCGCGCAGACCGTGCTGCAATGTCCAGGTGCCGGCTTCAATGGCCTGCGCAGCCAGAGCCACGTCCTGGGTGTGTACCAAGCCAAAGCCTAGATCGGTTTCCAAATATGCGTAGCCTTCTTCATCCACGTAGGCGCATGCCACTGCCGCTGCCGCACCGGAATGCGAGCGCACACTGCCGTCCGGGCTGATGCGCCAGACCCAGGGCGTTGCTTCCAGTTCGACGAACACCCGCTGCGGTCCGTTCTGGAAGTACCACAGCCCTGCGTCTGTCGCCGCGTAGTTGCGGCCAATGAAGTCGATGAGTTTGGTGTGCTGCAGCATGGAGCCTTTGGCGCCCGGCGCGCCGTTGGCAAAGCTGCCGCAGGCCTGCGCGCGGTCATCGCGCATATACCAGTTGCCCCGCGCATCCAGGCCCAGCCAGCCGTAGCAGTCCGGCACGCTGGGCCACTTGGCCATGGCCTGCTTCACGATGTCGTCCACAAGCCCTCCTGCTTGGCCGCGCCGGGTTCAGGCCAGGCGTGCGAGCTGTTCACGCACTTTGGACAGGGTGTCGCCAAATTCCGCCACGCGTTGCTGTGATTGCGCAATCACTTCGGGCGGCGCTTTGGCCACAAAGGCGGCGTTGCCAAGCTTGGCAGTGGCCTTGGCGATTTCGCCTTCCAGGCGGGCAATTTCTTTGCCCAAACGCAGTTTTTCGGCAGCGGCGTCGATTTCCATGTACAGGCACATCCGCGCGTCGCCCACCACGGCCACCGGTGCGGCCTGTGCTGCGGCTTGCCAGGCAGCTTCGTCGTCAAACAGCTTGACTTCTGCCAGTTTGGCCAGTGCCTGCAGCACGGGCGCGCTGCCGCGCCAGAAGTCGGCGTCCGCCGGGTTACCCGCAAGCACGTACAGAGGCAGACGGGTGGCTGGCGGCACCTTCATTTCGCCGCGCAGGTTGCGGCAGGCGTCTACCAGCAGCTTGAGGCGTGTCACATGGGCTTGTGCAACCGGGTCGATGCGCTCGGGCTGGCTGACCGGGTAGGCGGCAAGCGCTACCGAGGGGCCGCCGCGTCCGGCCACCGGCGCCACTTTTTGCCAGAGCGCTTCGGTGATGAAAGGGATGAGCGGATGCGCCAGACGCAAAATCGTCTCCAGGGTGCGGATCAGGGTGCGGCGGGTGGCGCGTTGCTGGGCCTCGCTGCCGGTGTTGATTTGCACCTTGGCAATTTCCAGGTACCAGTCGCAGAACGCGTTCCAGACAAAGTCGTAGACGGCGTTGGCCACGTTGTCGAGGCGGTATTCGGCAAAGCCTTTGGCAACCTCGGCTTCGACCTGCTGGAGTTGCGAGACGATCCAGCGATCGGCCTGGCTGAACACCAGATAGCCGTGGTACGGGCCTGCCGCTGTGGCTTGGCCGACCGCGTCTACGCCAGGTGCGGCGCATTCGGCTTTGGTGTGTTCGCGCAGGCCGCAGTCGTAGCCCTCACAGTTCATCAGCACAAAGCGGGTGGCGTTCCAGAGCTTGTTGCAGAAGTTGCGGTAGCCCTCACAACGCTTGGTATCGAAATTGATGTTGCGACCCAGGCTGGCCAGCGCCGCAAAAGTAAAGCGCAGCGCGTCGGCGCCGTAGGCGGGAATGCCATCCGGAAATTCTTTTTGCGTGTTTTTGCGCACCTGGGGTGCGGTCTCGGGCTTGCGCAGGCCCTGGCTGCGTTTGTCCAGCAGGGGTTCCAGCGCAATGCCGTCGATCAGGTCCACCGGGTCCAGCACGTTGCCTTCGGACTTGCTCATCTTTTTGCCCTGCGCGTCGCGCACCAGGCCGTGGATGTAGACGTGTTTGAAGGGCACCCGGCCCGTGAAGTGCGTGGTCATCATGATCATGCGGGCGACCCAGAAGAAGATGATGTCGTAGCCGGTGACCAGGACGCTGCTGGGGAGGTAGAGCGCATAGTCCTGGGTCTTATCGGGCCAGCCCATGGTGCTGAAAGGCACCAAGGCGCTGGAGTACCAGGTGTCAAGCACATCCTCGTCGCGCTTCAAGGTTTTGCCGGGTGCCTGGGCCTGTGCTTCGGCTTCGCTGCGGGCCACGTAGACGCGGCCGTCTTCGTCGTACCAGGCCGGAATTTGGTGGCCCCACCACAGCTGGCGGCTGATGCACCAGTCCTGGATGTTGTTCATCCATTGGTTGTAGGTGTTGATCCAGTTCTCGGGCACAAAGGTGACCTCACCACTGTGCACCGCGTCAATGGCCTTTTGGGCGATGGACTTGCCGCTCGGGTCGTGGTCGCTGACCTTGCTCATGGCCACGAACCACTGGTCGGTCAGCATGGGCTCGACCACCTGGCCGGTGCGGGCGCACACCGGCAGCATCAGCTTGTGGGGCTTGACTTCCAGCAGCAGGCCTTCTTTGTCCAGGTCTGCCAGCAAGGCTTTGCGGGCTTCAAAGCGGTCCATGCCCTGGTAATGCACAGGGCCGTTGTGGTTGACCTTGGCGTCCAGGGTGAAGATGGTGATCAAGGGCAGGCCGTGGCGCTGTGCGCAGGCGTAGTCGTTGAAGTCGTGCGCGCCGGTGATCTTGACGCAGCCCGAGCCAAAGGCACGGTCCACGAAGTCGTCGGCGATGATGGGAATCTTGCGGTTGCACAAGGGCAGATCCACCATTTTCCCGAGCAGGTGGATGTAGCGTGCGTCTTCCGGGTGTATGGCCAGCGCGCCGTCGGCCATCATGGTTTCGGGGCGGGTGGTGGCAATCGTCATGCCTTTGCGCATGGCGCCGTCAATCAGCTGCGGCCCGTCCGAGAAGGGATACAGGATGTAGTGCATCTTCCCTTCAGACTCGGTGGCCTCCACCTCCAGGTCGCTCACCGCGCTTTGTAAAACCGGATCCCAATTGACCAAGCGCTTGCCACGGTAAATCAGGCCTTGTTCGTACAGCCTCACAAAGGTCTCGGTCACCGTTGTGGACAGCTTGGGGTCCATGGTGAAGTACTCACGGCTCCAGTCCACACTGTCGCCCATGCGGCGCATTTGGTTGGTGATGGTGCTGCCCGATTGTTCTTTCCACTCCCACACTTTGGCGACAAAGTTTTTGCGGGCTTCGGCGGGCGTGGGGCCCATGTCGTGGCGACTGATGCCTTGGGCTTGAAGTTGGCGCTCGACCACGATTTGGGTGGCAATGCCTGCGTGGTCGGTGCCCGGAATCCAGGCGGTGTTAAAGCCCATCATGCGGTGGTAGCGCGTGAGGCTGTCCATGATGGTTTGGTTGAAGGCGTGGCCCATGTGCAAGGTGCCGGTCACATTGGGCGGGGGCAGTTGGATGGAGAAAGCGGGTGCGTTCGCTTGCGGGGCTTGCGTGCCACGGAAACCCGCAACGCCGTAGCCCCGCTTTTCCCACTCGGGGCCCCAATGCGCCTCCAGCGCGGCAGGTTCAAACGACTTGGCAAGCGACTGCAGCGCGGGCTGCTCGGGAGGGGTGTTGGACATGGAATGGGATGCGGTGAGGCCCTCAACGCGAGGGCGGGCAAAGGCCACGCATTTTACCGGCCGGCCTGTCTGAGGCCAGTGTGCGGCACGCAGATGAGGCCCTGTGCGGGCATTTGCGCATACCATGCGCGCCATGCCTACGACCCAAACCACATTTTTCGGTCTGCCCAAGTTGCCCGCCCGCTACGCCAGCCTGGTCCTGCCATTTTTTCTGACCTGCGTGATGACCTGCGTTGTCTCGGGCATCAGCACCCTGCGGGTGGCGGGATTCGGGCCAGAGGTGCTGGGCACCTGGTTGGTTTCATGGGGCATGTCGTGGGCAGTTGCCTATCCCACCATGTTGCTCGTACTGCCCTGGGTGAAGAAGCTGGTCGCTGCGCTGGTCTCCAGCGCCTGAGGCCGGATCGACCCTTCGTGTGCCTTTCGGGATAATTGCGGCATGCTTGTGCTCTTATCTCCTGCCAAATCCCTGGATTACGCGACGCCCTTGCGCGGCCAGGCCCATACCGATCCGCTGTTTGTCAAACAGTCGCAGCAGCTGATCAAAGTACTGCGCAGCTACACCCCGCCGCAGATCTCCCAACTGATGGACTTGAGCGACACCCTGGCCGGTTTGAATGTGGCCCGCTACCAGGCCTGGCGCGCCAAGGCCACGCCGCAGAACGCGCGCCAGGCGGTGCTGGCGTTTGACGGCGATGTGTACGACGGCCTGAACGCCCGATCCCTCGATGACGCGGCCTTGGACTGTGCGCAGCAGCATGTGTGCATGCTCAGCGGTTTGTACGGTGTGCTACGTCCGCTGGACTTGATGCAACCCTACCGGCTGGAAATGGGAACCCGCCTGCCCACGGACCGTGGAAAGGACTTGTATGCCTTTTGGGGCGATGCCATCACCGACTACCTCAACAGCCGGCAGGCCGATGAAGCGGATCCAGTGGTGCTCAACCTGGCCTCACAGGAGTATTTCAAGGCCGTCAAACCCAAGCGCCTACGCGCCCGGTTGGTGGAATGCGTGTTTGAGGATTACAAGAGCGGGGTGTACAAAATCATCAGCTTCAACGCCAAGCGCGCGCGCGGCGCGATGGCCCGCTTTGCGATCGCGCAGCGCGCCACGCGTCCTGAGCAGCTGCAGGCTTTTGATGTGGATGGGTACCGCTATCAGGCCGCGCTGTCCACGCCCGAGCGTCTGGTTTTCCGCCGCAAACTGGCGCAGGCATAGGCCATGCGCGATACCACCGCTTCGCAGGCCACGCCCGCCCAGTCGCCGCTGGGCAAGATCGCCAGTTACATTGACCAATACGACCCCGCGTTGCTGTTTCCCCTGCCGCGTGCGGCCAAACGGCAGGAGCTCGGCTTGGGTGCGCAGCTGCCTTTTTTCGGGGCCGATATATGGACCGCGTTTGAGCTGAGTTGGCTCAAC
>CANFHZ010000087.1 GCA_947446885.1 Comamonadaceae bacterium | reverse complement strand
GCGCCGCGTGGGCCGGCACCTGTGGCGGGAAAAATATCCAGCGTTTCGGCCCGCGTTGGACCAAAGGGAATGTCCAGCTGCTGTGGCAGCTGCGCCCGCGCGCGGGCGCTGACCTCGGCATAGTGCCGGCCCGGCGCGCTGGAGTCCGCCAGGCTCAGTGAGGGGTTGTACTGCTGGTCAATCGCAGCCTGGGTACTAAAGTTTGCATACAAATTATTTGTGGCGGACATGCGGGTCTCCAAGGGTAAATCCTTATCGCATGGTGGCATAAAACCTTTGACACCGTTTAGGAACACTGCCACTATTTCCTCGGGGGCAACATTGTTTCCCGTTGGTGGGTCATTCGATCCTGTATGTCCTAGTGCATCGCATTCAACATGAGGTACTTTTATATGAATTTCTTCAAGAAGACACTGGTGGTCGGTAGCGTGCTCTCTGCAATCTCTTTGGGGTCCGCGCTGGCCGCTGATGACAAGTCGCCCATCAAGATCGTCACCAACAACTGGACCAGCCAGGTGGTCTTGTCCTATGTGGTGGGTGATGTGCTCAAGTCGCAGGGCGTGAATGTGGAATACAAGTCCTCCGACACGCAGTTGCAGTTCACGGCAATTGCATCGGGCGACATGGATTTCCAGGTCGAAGTCTGGGAAGGTTCCATGAATGATTCCTTCCAGAAGTCGCTCAAATCCGGCGCTGTGGACTACGGCTCCCACAACGCGGTGACCCGTGAAGATTGGTGGTATCCAAGCTATATGAACGAGATGTGCCCTGGCTTGCCGGATTGGAAGGCTTTGGACAAATGCGCAGCCAAGCTTGCCACCGCAGAGACGGGTAAAAAAGGCCGTTTCGTTGGGCCACCGGCTGACTGGGGCAAGCACTATTCCGAGCGCATTTCCGCTTTGAAAATGAACTTCCAGGAAGTTGCAGTGGGCCAGGCTGCCACGCTGTGGGCCGAGTTGCAAGCTGCCTATGACCGCAAAGAACCGGTGGTGATCTTCAATTGGACGCCCAACTTCATTGAAGCGAAGTTCAAGGGTCAGTTCGTGGAGTTCCCCACCTATGACCCCAAGTGCCATACCGACAAGAGCTGGGGCATCAACCCCGACGCTTTGTATGACTGTGGCGCAGCTGCCAAGGGTTACCTGAAGAAGGTCGGTTCCAAGCAAATCGCCAGCAAGTGGCCGACTGCGGACAAGATCCTCAAAAAGGTCAACTTCACCAATGACCAGATTGCCGCAGCGGCCGCCATGGTCGACGTGGATGGCATGAAGCCTGAGGACGCAGCCAAGAAGTGGATTGCAAGCAACCAGGCCAGCGTGAAAGCCTGGACGAACTGATACCGGTTCGTATCGGTGGGCCGCCTTGTGCGGCCCACTGTGTTTTCAACAGCCCCGTATGTGAAGGATGGTGAATGCCGAAAGCCGAGCCGAAAATTGCCTGCCGCCACCTGTGGAAAGTGTTTGGTCCGGACCCTGAGGGCTTTTTGAAAAAGCACCGGATGCAGCCGGATGCCGCCGCGTTTGCCGCCGAGCAGTACATCGGCGCGGTGCGCGATGTGTCCTTCGACGTGATGGAAAACGAGATCCTGGTCATCATGGGTTTGTCGGGGTCGGGTAAGTCCACCCTGATCCGCGCCATCACCCGCTTGAATGACCCGACTTCCGGTGAGGTGTTGATGGATGGCCGCAATTTGCTGGCCGCTTCGGCCGACGAACTGATTGAAATTCGGCGCCACAAAATGGGCATGGTGTTCCAAAACTTCGGCTTGTTACCGCACCGCAATGTGCTGGACAACGTGGCCTTTCCGCTGGAGGTCAGCGGCAGCGACCGCGCCACCCGTGAGGCCAAAGCCCGCGAGATGCTCAAGCTGGTGGGGCTGGAGGGCCGTGAGGGCTACTTTCCCCGTGAGTTGTCGGGTGGTCAGCAGCAGCGCGTGGGCATTGCCCGTTCTTTGGCGGTGGGCCCGGAAATCTGGTTTCTCGATGAGCCCTTCTCGGCGCTGGACCCTTTGATCCGGCGCGAAATGCAGGATGAGTTTTTGCGCCTGCAAAAACTGCTGCGCAAAACGATTTTGTTTATCACCCACGACTTTGACGAGGCCATCCGGCTGGCCGACCGCATTGGCATCATGAAAGACGGCTATCTGGTGCAGCTCGCGCGGCCCGAAGAAATGATCCTGCACCCCGCCAACGACTATGTGCGTGAGTTTGTGAAGATCGCGCCGCGCGACAAAATTCTCTCACTGGCAGCAATTGCGCGTCCGCTCAGCGGCGACGTGCCGGCGCAGGTACTGCCCGGCTCGACCAAGCTGGCAGATGCGGCAGCGCGCATTCTGGGCACGGACGCGGCTTTCGGCATCGTCGACGATGCGGGCCGCAGTCTGGGCCAGGTGCAGCGCGCAGATTTGATTGCCGCACTCTTCCCGGAAGGCGCGCACTGATGGCAGCTGCGACTCCACCTGCGCGCACCGTCACGCTGCCCAGCCCGGCGCCCATGCGAGGCCTTGTACCGCTGGTGCTGCTGGCGCTGTTGGTAGGGGTGATTGCCTCGGGGATGACTGAAGCCCTGTCAAGCTGGCCGGAAGACTGGATTCTGCCTTTTCGTACCTGGGTGACCGACTTCTTTGTCTGGTTCAGTGCGCTGGTAAAGCCGTTGACGCGGGCTGTGTCCTGGGTGCTCATGCTGCCTTTGGCCTGTGTGGAAGCGCTGTTGTTCAGGGGTGTGCCGGATTGGGAGGCAGGCCCTCTTCCCTGGGCAATTGTTGCGCTGGGCGTGGTGGTGTTTGCGCACTGGCAAAGCGGGCTGCGCTTGGCGCTGTTTTGTGCCGCCTGCATGGGCTATCTGGCGCTGTTTGATTTGTGGTCTGACTCCATGCAGACCCTGGCGCTGGTGTTGGTGACGGTGCCGCTGGCCGCTGGCCTGGGCTTGGTTCTGGGCGTGTGGGCAAGCCGCAGGCGGTCGGTTGAGCGCGTGCTCAATACCGTGTTTGACGTGATGCAAGCCACCCCGCACATGGCCTATCTGGGCCCGGTGGTGGTGCTGTTCGGATTCGGCCAGGTACCGGCCATGCTGGCAACCTTGATCTTCGCCCTGCCGCCCATGGCGCGCTGCACGATTCTGGGTATCCGCACCGTTGCACCCGAGATCATCGAAGCGGGCGTCATGGCCGGGTGCACGCCGGGGCAGCGCTTGTGGAAGGTGGAATTGCCCGCCGCCCAGCAAACCTTGTTGCTCGGCCTCAACCAGGTGGTGATGCAGACCCTGGCCATGGCGGTGATCGCCTCGCTGGTGGGGGCCTCCGGCCTGGGCCAGAAGCTGCTTTTTTCTTTGCAGCAGCTGCGCATAGGCAAGGCGGTGGAGCAGGGCATTGCCATCACCTTGATTGCGTTGGTACTGGATCGTTTGACAGTGGCGCAAATGGCCCGCGCGGCCGCTTTGCAGATGGTGCAGGGCGGTTGGTGGCACCGGCACCGGCATGGGGTGGCTTTTGTGCTGGCAGCGCTGCTGCTGTTCGGCGCGTCCCGGCTTCTGCCTTGGCTGGCGCTGGTGCCCTCCGAGATGACTTTTTCCTACGGCACGCCGATTGATGACGGCGTACGCTGGATTTCCAAAAATCTGTATGCCTACATCAAACCCTTCCGAAACGCGGTCACGATTTACCTGTTGCTGCCAATCCGGGACTTTTACCTGTGGTTGCCCTGGAGCGTGGTGATCGGTGTGCCGGCCGCGCTGGGCTGGTATCTGGGGGGCTGGCGGTTGGGCTGGATTCCGGTGGCACTATTTGGATTTTTGCTGCTTGCTGGTTTTTGGACGCCCTTGATGCTGACCATTTATCTGGTGACGAGTTGTGCGATTTTGTGCACCGTGATCGGTATTCCCCTGGGTGTGTGGGCCGCCAAAAACGCCAGGGCCGGGCGGGTGATTCTGACCCTATGCGATTTATTGCAGACCTTCCCGAGCTTTATTTATCTGATCCCCGTGATCATGCTGTTTCAGACCAGCGATGTGTCCAATGTGCTGGCCATGTTGTGCTACGCCACGGTACCCGCCGTGCGCTACACCTATCTGGGCTTGATGCGGGTTCCGTCCACGGTGGTCGACGCGGCCATTGCCTGCGGCACCACGCCCCGGCAAAGGCTGTTCAAGGTGGAGCTGCCGCTGGCTTTCCCGGAGATTCTGCTGGGCATTAACCAAACCATCATGATGTCGCTGGCCATGGTTGCCATCACTGCGCTGATCGGTTCGCGCGATTTGGGTCAGGAAATTTACAAGGCTTTGCCCGGTGCGGATACCGGGCGCGGCCTGCTGGCGGGTCTGGGGATTGCCTTCATCGGCATCGTGGCCGACCGCTTGATCAGTGCCTGGGCGCAAAAACGCAAGACGTCCCTGGGGCTGGTCTAAGCGCCCGATTTGCTTTTACTTGCGCGCCGGATTGCCGCAGCGCGCATCGCCGGGTTTTTTCCAGCAGCCGCAGGCCAGTGTGAAGTCCTTCATTTGTCCTTTGGATACCCCGCGCACCCCCACTTGTTTGGTGTTGTCGGGTGGCACATACAGGCGCGGACTGAAGGCTTTGTCGACCCGCTTGCCGCTGGTCAATTGGATGCTGGCGCCGTGGCAGGCCATGGGCCCGGGGAGCTTGCTGCTGACTTCGAACAACAAGTCGTCGGGGTAACCGTTTGCCCACCCAGCCTTGACCTGCACCTGCGACCACTCGCCCGGAGTCAGCGCGACTTCTTCAAACGGTGATTTTTTCGCCTCGAAAGGGTTCCAGCCCCAAGCCAAACCAGTGCCCGCCATCAGCACGGTGGCAAGCAGGGTTGCCGCAGCGTGGCGCACGGAGTGGCCTTGGTGCACCCCACGCAGCTCGCAAGGGCCCACGGCAGCCCAGTCGCGGGGCTCGGAGGGGTTCATGGCTGGTGGTCGTCCTGTGCGGGCGGTTCTTCCTGGGGAATCTGGTAGCGCGCGTGCAAGCCGCGGTCATGCATGGACTTCGCCCAGTTACTCAGGGGGCCGCGCAAAGGCATGGGCGCCCATTGCAAAGAAAGCCCTTGTCTGCGCCAGAACCAGTGCAAGCCTTTGGCGCGCGGGCTGGGGATGGCGCGCAAGGACGCGCCGAGCACGCTGGCAGCCAGGTTGTGTCCCAGCGCGGCATCCGCCTCAGGCGCCAGAAAGACCTGCGGATGACCAGTGCAGCGTGACCAGGTATCAACCAGCCCCCCACCGGGCGCTGTCTGCCGATCAGCCGACTCCGGCGGCAGCAAGCCGCTGCTGCGTAGCCATTCCGGTACGTCCAGCGCTTCGGCAACGATGGGAACGTCGGACGCCAGCGCCGCGCCACAGGCCAGCTGCACAATGCCCTGCGCAATCGCTAACGCGCGGTCGTACAGCACGGTGATGTCCCCGGCCTGCAGCGCCCGCTCCAGGGCCTTGCTTTCCAGGTCAGAGTCCGCTGCAGCCGGGCCCAGCGTCAACCAGGTCAGCGCGGCTTGGGGTAGGCGGCGTTTAATGGCGAATGCCAATTCCGCGCCCTGCGTGCCACCGCCCAAGACCGTGATGCGCAGCGTGCGCTTGGCGTGCAGGTCCAGAACCCGGGGCCACAAGGCCATGAAGCGTTCAACCGGATGGCTGAACAAACTATGGTCCAGCGCGCCGGGAATTTCTTGGCATATGCGTTCTCGGTTGTCCCAGCAGCGCGGGCTCAGCGACAGCCAATCAAAGCGCAAGGCCGTTCCGTCCATCAGCGTGATGGTTTGGGCCGACAAATTCAGCTGGGCCACACGGCCTTGCCGCCAGCGTGCGCCGCAGGCCAGCGCCAGGGGCTCAAGCCCGATCTGGCAGTCGGCAAGCGCGGCATCTCCACTCAGCGCCTCGGCCAGTCGGTCATGCGGCAGCAGGCGGCTGTCAGGATTGACTAGGGTTACGCGGGCCTGTGGCAGGGGCCGGGCACGCAGCTGCGCCAAAAACTCCAGGTGCGACAAACTGGCACCCAGCAAAACAATTTCCTGCGGCCGGCCGGTAGTGGCCAGACTGTCCACGGGCAGGGCCCGGGTTTGCGCGGTGGCGTGGCTGGACGGCATGGGCGGCTAAGTCAAAAGCGCCTGGGCAAACTCATGGGCGCGGAAGGTTTCCAGTTCTTCCAGCTTTTCGCCGACACCGATGAAGTAGATGGGAATGGGCCGCTCGCGCGCGATCGCCGCAATCACGCCGCCTTTGGCTGTGCCGTCGAGTTTGGTCACGATCAGGCCGGTAAGGCCCAGCGCATCGTCAAATGCGCGGACTTGGGCGAGGGCGTTTTGGCCGGTATTGCCATCGATGACCAGCAGCACCTCATGCGGACAGCTGCCCAACCCGGCTGCGTCGCCGGCTTTTTGCACCACCCGCTTCATCTTGCGCAGCTCTTCCATCAAGTGCAGCTGCGTGGGCAGGCGCCCGGCGGTGTCGATCAGCACCACGTCTTTGCCGCGCGCCTTGCCGGCGGTGACGGCATCGAAACTCACCGCAGCAGGGTCGCCCCCGGCCTGGGTCACGATGTCGACCGTGTTGCGATCCGCCCAGACCGCCAGTTGTTCGCGGGCGGCGGCGCGGAAGGTGTCAGCCGCCGCCAGCAGCACGCTGGCCCCGTTGCCCGCCAGATGGGCGGTGAGTTTGCCAATAGAGGTGGTTTTACCCGCACCATTCACCCCGGCGACCATGACTACCGTGGGCTGGGCCGGGCCGACTGCCAGGGTTTTTTCCAGCGGCAGCAGCAACGCGGTGAGTACCTCGGCCAACAGGGCGCGTAGCTCGGTCGGGGTTTGCGCCTGCGCTGCTTTGGCACGCTGGCGCAGCTGGTTGATCAGGTATGCGGTTGCCGATACACCGGTATCTGCCATGAGCAGGGCGCTCTCCAAGTCTTCGAACAAAGCCTCATCAATCCGGCTACCGCCAAAAACAGATGCGATGCCCGAGGCCGTTTTCCCCAGCCCGGCTTTGAGCCGGGACAGCCAGCCTTGGCGGCTTGCGGGGGGCGAGGCCGGTGTTGCAGCTGTGGCCGCGACGGGCGCAGGGGTGGCCGGGCTTGATTTCTTGAAAAAGCGGAACATGTGGGCGTTCGTAGAATGGGTTCATTCTATGAAACCCCCGTCTACCCCATGAGTAAAGCCTTCACCAAAGAGAGCGAGGCCGACGACGAAGAGGACTTGCAGCTTCCGGCTGTGCCCGCGGGCGGCAAGAACTACATGACGCCGGCGGGCTACGCAGCTTTGCGGGCCGAACTGCTGGATTTAATGGATACCGAGCGCCCCAAAATTGTTGACGTGGTGCATTGGGCCGCCAGCAACGGCGACCGCTCCGAAAACGGCGATTACCTCTATGGCAAAAAGCGGCTGCGCGAAATTGACCGGCGCATCCGGTTTCTGACCAAGCGCTTGGAGATTGCGGAGATCACCGAACCCAGCGTGCATTGCGGCAGCGACCAGGTTTTTTTCGGTGCTACGGTGACCTATGCCGATCCGACGGGTGCACCGCGCAGCGTACGCATCATGGGAATTGACGAAGCCGACTCAGCACGCGGCGATGTCAGCTGGGTGTCGCCCATCGCCCGCACACTGCTGAAATCCCGCGTGGGCGACGAGCTGACCTTGCTGACTCCACAGGGGCCGGTCGTGATCGAGGTGTTGCAGGTGGCTTATCCACCGCCGCCCGACAAGTTGTAGGAGAGGCAACAGGCCGCGGGTGCCGCAATAAGCCGAGACCTCAGGTCTCGGCATGACCCAGGCGGCGGGCGTGCATGACCCAGGGTGCGCGGCGCAGGCTGCGCAGTACCGCATCCCAGTGGCCGGTGTCGCGCACCGCAATCACCATGCGCATGTCTTTGGCGTCCTGGGTACTTGTTTCACCCATGTCGATGTGGACGATGTCGACACCCGCTGCAGTCAGGGCTGCAGCCACTTTGCCCAGCACGCCGCTGACGTTGTTGACCGTCAGGCCCAGCCCGATATCAAACTGGCGCACCGGCTCGTCGGCCCATTCCACCTGGCTGAAACGCTCACCATCTTTTTGTTCCAGTTTGCGGCTCACGGCACAGTCGCTGGTATGAATGATCAGGCCCTCACCGCGCCCCATATAGCCCTTGATCGCATCGCCGGGAACCGGGCGGCAGCAGCTCGCGAATTGCACCGAGGCGTTTTCTCCGCCATCCAGCGTGATCATGCCCACAGCGCTGCCGCCTTGGGCAAAGCGTTCGCGGCTGAGCAGCAGCGCGTCAGGCCGCTGTCCCGCTTCCACCAGCAGCGGCACGAAACGTTTGGCCACCATGGTTGCCAGCCGTTTGCCGATGCCGATATCGGTGAGTAGTTCTGCACGCGATTTATTGCCCGAGAAGCGCAAGAGCTTGTCCCAGAGCTGCCGGTTTTCCGCTTCAGCCGGGAGCGCCTCAAAACCCTCGCTGCGCAGGGCCTGGGTTAGCAGTTGTTCGCCCAAAGCCTGCGATTCGGATTGGGCCAGTGTTTTCAAATGCTGGCGGATCTTGGAGCGGGCGCGCCCCGTGCGGACAAAGCCCAACCACGCTGGGTCTGGCTGGGCATCCGCTTGGGTGCCGACTTCCACCACATCGCCGTTTTTGAGCTCGGTGCGCAGCGGCTTGGCTTCGTTGTTGATCCGCGCCGACACCACCCGTTCGCCGACCCGGCTGTGGATGGCGTAGGCAAAGTCCACCACCGTGGCGCCGCGCGGCAGCGCCAGGATTTGTCCTTTCGGGGTGAATACGTAGACCGCGTCGGGGAATAAATCGCCTTTGACGTGGTCCCAGAATTCGGCTGCGTCGCGGGTCTCGTCCTGGATATCGAGCAGCGATTGCAGCCACTGGGTTCCCAGACGCTCATTGGCTGCGGGTTGGGGGTGGCTGGTCTTGTACAGCCAGTGTGCGGCCACGCCGGATTCGGCCACCAGATGCATGGCATCCGTGCGCAGCTGGAACTCCACGTTCAGGCTGGACGGCCCTACCAGCGTGGTGTGCAGCGACTGGTAGCCATTGACCTTGGGAATGGCGATGTAGTCCTTGAACTTGCCGGGCACGGGCTTGTACAGCTGGTGCAGCAAGCCCATGGCGGTGTAGCAGGCCACGGTGTCGTCCACGATCACCCGGAAACCGTAAATATCGGTCACCTGCGCAAAACTCAGGTGTTTGTTGTCCATCTTGCGGTAGATGGAGTAGAGCGATTTTTCGCGTCCGGCGATGCGCACTTTCATGCCCGCGCGCTGGAATACGGTTTCAACCTCGCTTTGCACTTTGTGCACCAGATCGCGGCGGCGGCTGCGGGCCCGGGTCACGGCTTTGCTGATGACCGCATGCCGCCAGGGCAGCAGGTAGCGGAAGCACAGTTCCTCGAGCTCGCGGTAGGTTTTGTTCAGGCCCAGGCGGTGGGCGATGGGGGCATAAATGTCCAGCGTCTCTTGTGCAATCCGCTGCCATTTGGAGCGCGGCATCTCGGCCATGGTGCGCATATTGTGGGAACGGTCGGCCAGCTTGATCAGAATGACCCGCACATCACGCGCCATGGCCAGCAGCATTTTTCGGAAAGACTCGGCCTGGGTTTCCTCCCGGCTGTTGAATTGCAAGCGGTCCAGCTTGGTCAGCCCGTCTACCAGTTCGGCTACCGGCGAGCCAAAACGCTCGATCAGCTCCGATTTGCTGACGCCGCAATCCTCCATGGCGTCGTGCAGCAGGGCCGCCATGAGCGCCTGCGCGTCCAGGTTCCAGTCAGCGCATTGGGTAGCAACAGCAATCGGATGGGTGATGTAAGGCGTGCCGTCTTTGCGCAGCTGCCCCAGGTGGGCCTCGTCGGCAAAACGGTAAGCCAGCCGCACCTGTTCCAGGTCGCTGGCGGACAGGTAGCCAAGCGCCGACATCAGCCCACTGAAGCTCGCCGCGACCGCGTTGGTGGCGGCGCTGGCAAGCTGGTCAGAAGTGTTCGGTTTGCCCATGCGTCTACTGTAGCGTGAACGGCGGTGCGCGCGCCGGGCAATTGGCGGGCGAAAAAAAAGCACCGCAAGCGGTGCTTTTGTCGGCGTTGGAGGGCCTTAGAGCGGAACTTTTTTCAGCATTTCAATGCCGATTTTCCCGGCAGCGATTTCACGCAGCGCGGTCACTGCTGGTTTGTTCTTGCTCTCGATTTTGGGGGTGTGGCCCTGGCTGAGCATGCGCGCGCGGTAGGTCGCGGCGAGCACGAGCTGGAAGCGGTTGGGGATTTGTGCGAGGCAATCTTCGACAGTGATACGGGCCATGGGGTTCTTTCGTCAGGGGATGTTGAGTGCCGAGAAGGTCGTCGCTTTGGCGCGCCGTTGGGCTTCAAACCGCAGTCTTTGCGCGTGCACTATCGATTTCAGATCGAATAATGCGCCGTCAAATAACTCGTTGATTATAACGAAGTCGAATTCTTGGACGTGCGCCACCTCAATGGCCGCGTTGTGCATGCGGACCTCAATGGTCTGCGCCGCATCTTCACCGCGCCGCTCCAGCCGGGCGCGCAGTTCATCCCAGCTCGGGGGTAGGATGAAAATGCTGACCGCGTTGGCAAATGTTTTCTTGATCTGTGTGGCTCCCTGGTAGTCAATTTCCAGCACCACGTCCTGGCCCTCCTGCATGCGCTGGGCGATGGCGGCTTTGGAGGTGCCATAGCGGTGCTGGTGTACGTGCGCCCATTCGACGAAAGCATCCGCACGGACCATGGCATCAAACGCGGCGTCGTCCACAAAAAAATATTCCCGGCCGTTCTTCTCCTGGCCCCT
>CANFHZ010000086.1 GCA_947446885.1 Comamonadaceae bacterium | reverse complement strand
TGCCTGCCACAGCGCTGCCGCGCGCGGTGATTTTGACGAAGACAGCGTGCGGATTCCCAAATGAGCGCGCCTGACGAGGTGGACGGTGCCCGCCTGGCACCGCAGCTGATCTGGGATCTGCCGACACGGGTTTTTCACTGGTTGCTGGCGGCCTGTGTGCTGGGCGCATGGCTCACTGCCGAGAGCGAGCGCAGCCGCATGCTGCATGTGGCGCTGGGCTACAGCGCGGGCCTGCTGGTGGCTTGGCGGCTGGTCTGGGGTTTGCTGGGCAGCCGTTATGCGCGCTTTACCGACTTTGTCAAAAGCCCGGCCGCGGCACTTGCCTATTTGCGCGGCTATCTGCCGGCCGCCATGCGCAAGGGGCGGCCGCAAACCCATTACCTAGGGCATAACCCGGCGGGTGGCTGGGCGGTACTGGCTTTACTGTCGGCAGTTTCCTTGGCGGTTGTCACCGGCTACGTGAACTACCAAGATGACAGCGCCGAAATCTGGGGTGAACTGCATGAGCTCGTGGGCAACGGCATCATGCTGCTGGTGGGTCTGCACGTGGCCGCGGTCGTCGCCACCAGCGTGTTGCACCGCGAAAACCTGGTGCGCGCCATGGTCAATGGCTACAAGCGCGCCCGCAGTGGCGAAGGCATCCCGGGTGCATTCACGCTGCTGGGCCTGCTGCTGGCCCTGGCCGTGCTGGCCTTTGCCTGGCAGGTTTACACCGGAAAATTCCCAGCGCTGACCAGTTAGAGTCCGTATGCGCGTGCCGACTGGGCCGCCCCTTCCGTCCTCATCCCCAATCGCTTGCCGTCGTTTTAATGTGCCCCAGCCGCTGCATCGGCAGCCGGGCTGGCCTTGGGTGCGCTGACCGGTGTGGCTGGAGGGCGCCAGCGTTCGGCGAACCAGATGGTGGGAATCAGCAGCATAAAAATCAGGGCCGATCCGCCAAAAATATCGTTGGAGGCCAGCATGAAGGCCTGTTGGTCAATCAGGCGGTTGATCGTGGCCAGGCTTTGCTCGGTTCCCATGCCCATCGCCTCCAAATTACCCAGCGCGCCCAGAGTGGCCTGGCTACCCCTGTTCACTAGTTCGGTGAGTTCCGCGTGGTGCACCGCAGCCCGGTCTTGCCACAGCGTGATGGTGATGGACGTGCCGAAGGCGCCGCCCACAATCCGCGTGAAGTTGGACAAGCCGGAAGCCGAGGCAATCTGCTGCGGTGGCAAACCGCCCAGGGTGATGCTGGTCAGGGGAATAAAGAAAAACGCCACGGCAATGCCCTGGATAAAGGTGGGCAGCATGATGGTCACAAAGTCGGCCTGGGTGTTGAAGTGCGAGCGCATCAGAAGCACCACCGCAAACATGATGAAGGCGAATGTAGCCAGCATGCGCGGGTCGGTTTTTTGCACGTTTTTGCCCACGATGGGCGAGAGCAGGATGGCGAACAAGCCCACCGGAGCCAACATTTCGCCTGCCTGCGTGGAGGTGTAGCCCATGAACTGCTGCAGCCACAGCGGCAGCAGCACCAGGTTGCCGATGAACAGCGAATACGCCACCGAAAGGCACATGGAGCCGACCAGAAAATTGCGCCGTTTCAAGAGCCGCAAGTCCACCACCGGATGTTTGTCTGTGAGTTCCCAGGCAATGAAAAATGCGCCACTGACGGCCGCCACAATACCCAGCGTGATGATTTCGCCCGAATGGAACCAATCGAGTTCTTTGCCCCGGTCCAGCATGATTTGCAGGCATCCCACCGCCAGCACCAGCAGCGTCAGGCCCACGGTGTCGATGGGCAGTTTGGCCCGCTGCGTTTCACGCTTCTGGTAGATCGACCAGGTCACAAAGGCCGCCAATATGCCCACGGGGATGTTGATATAAAAAATCCAGCCCCAGTGCGTGTGGTCAGTGATCCATCCGCCCAGCAGCGGCCCCATCACGGGCGCGACCAGCGTGGTCATGGCCCATAAAGCCATGGCCATACCGGCCATGGCCGGCGGGTAGCTGGACAGCAACAGTGTTTGCGCCAGCGGCATCATGGGCCCGGCGACAAAACCTTGCAGCGCGCGCATCGCAATCAGTGTGGCCATATTCGGGGCCAGCCCGCACAGCCAGGATGCCAGCGTGAACAGCAGCACGCTGAGCGTGAACAGACGCACCTGCCCGAAGCGCTGCGACAGCCAGCCGGTCAGCGGAACCGCAATCGCGTTGGCCACACCAAAGCTGGTGACCACCCAGGTGCCCTGGTTCGGGCTCACGCCCAGGTCACCGGCGATGGCGGGGAGCGAGACGTTGGCAATCGAGGAGTCCAGCACGTTCATAAACGTGGCGGCAGACAGCGCCACCGTGCCCCACATGCGCGCCGCGCCCTCCAGCGGCGGATGCGGCTTGAAGGCAGCGGGTGCGCCGCTCATTTACCGGCCGGTTTGGGCATGCCGCCGGCGTTGGCGCGCACGATGCGTTGGATTTCTTCGGTGGCTTGCGCGTCCATGGCGGCGTAGGCATCGGTTTGCGCAGGGCTTTGGGCCGCTTCCGCAGCAGGCGCGCTCAAGGGAGCGGACTCGGCCAGGGTTTTGCCGCTTTGGTCGCTGACGTTGACTGTGGCTTCCATGGACAGGCCCACGCGCAGCGGGCTGGTGGTGATTTCCTGCGGATCCAGCCGGATGCGTACCGGTACCCGCTGCACCACCTTGATCCAGTTGCCCGTGGCGTTTTGCGCAGGCAGCAGCGAAAAGGCCGCGCCCGTTCCCGCACTCATACCCGCCACAGTGCCGTGGTAGACCACGCGCTTGCCATACAGATCGGCGGTCAGCGTGACCGGCTGGCCGATACGGATATTGCGCAGCTGCACCTCTTTGAAGTTGGCGTCCACCCACAAGGCTTTGAGTGCAATCACCGACATCAGCGGTGTGCCTGCGGCAATCCGCTGCCCAAGCTGCACCGTGCGCTTGGCCACATAGCCATCAACCGGCGCGCTGATTGACGCACGGTGTAGCGCCAGGTAGGCCTCGCGCAGCTTGGCGCTGGCGGCCATCACGCTGGGGTGGTTTTCCAGGCTGGTGCCATCGGTTTGGGTGCGTCCGCTTTGCAACTGATCGCGCGCGCTGGCAACACCGTTGCGGGCAGCGTTGAGTGCGGTTTGTGCCTGCGTGACTACGGCCTGGGCGTGGGCAATTTCTTCGCGCGAGACCGCGCCGCTGCCGCTCAGCGATTGGCGGCGCGCCAGATCGTCACCGGCGCGGTTCAACTCGGTCTGCGCTTTGGCGATGTCGGTTTCACGCAGCGTAATTTGCGCCTCCAGCGTGGTGTTGTTGGCGTACAGGCTGCGCACCTGGCGCACCGCTTGCGCCAGCTGGGCCTGCGCCATTTGCACGGCGACCTGTGCATCAGCCGTGTCCAGTTGCACCAGGGTCTGGCCGCTCTTCACAAACTCGGTGTCGTCGGCCAGGATGGAGCTGACCGTGCCGCCGATTTGCGGCGTGATTTGCACCACATTGCCTTGCACATAGGCGTTGTCCGTGCTCTCTTCCATACGGCCCTCGTACCAGGTGTAGCCGCCGTAAGACAAGCCCAGTAAGACCACGATGCCCACCAGCGTGAGCGCTTTGGCGCGGCCTGTGGAGCGGTCCGGCGCCGGGGCTGCGCCGCCCGCCATGGGTGCTGCGGTGGGTGGGGCTGCAGACGTGGTGGCAGGTGCCGGATGCTCTGCCGGGCTTGCGGGCCGTGGGCTGGCTGCGTTGTCGGGGGCGTTGGCGTCGTGGGGCATGGTTGTAGCGGATGGACTCGGTGATAAAAAAATGGGGCGAGCGAGGTGGCGCGTCAGTTTGTGCTCTGGGCCGCTGCGACGCTGCCGCCCACGGCGCGCATCAGCAAAGCCTGGGTGTCCAGCGCCCGCGCGGCGAGATCGACGGCCAGGCGCTGTTGCGCGAGGAGCTGGCCTTCGGCCTGCAGCACGGTGGTCTGGTGTGTCAATCCGGCGGCAAAACGCTGTTGCGCGATCTGGTACAGCGCCAGTGCGTTGCTCTGGTGTGCCGCCTGCTGCGCCTGCTGCTGCTGGATACCAGCGGCACTGACCCACTGGTCTGCCGCCTCATGCGCGGCGTCGAGAACCAGCACGTTGTAGGCCTCGATGGCCGCATCGACCTCCGTGGCCTTGCCGCGCAGGTTGGCTCGCAAGCGCCCGCCATCGAATAGCGGCAAGCGGATGGCCGGGCCCACGCTCCACTGGTCGGTGTTGCCGGCCCCGAGATTGCCAAGGCCCACGCTGTTCAGCCCGAACGCGGCGGCCAGATTGATGTTGGGATAGAACTGGGTTTTGGCCAGCTCGACCTCGTGCAGGCTGGCCTCGATGCGCCAGCGTGCGGCGGCGATGTCGGGGCGGCGACCCAGCAAGTCCAGCAGTACGGTTTCGGGCACAGGACTGCTGCGCAGGTCCTCCAGCCGGCCCAGGGCGGTGCTGTGCATGCCCGCACCGAATACCGGCCGCCCGGTCAGCGCGGCCAGGGCGTTTTCGGTGAGCGCGAACTGCTCGTCCAGCTCGGCAATCTGCCGCAGCACTTCCGGCACGCTGGGATTGTTGAGCAGGGGCTCCAGCTCGCTCTCCAGCCCGGCCCGAAAGCGCAAGGTACTGATCTCGCCGATGCGTTGGCGTTGCGCCGCCGTCTGCTGCAGCAGCGTGCGCTGGGCTTGCAGGCGCAGCAGGGCGATGTAATGCCGCGTGACCTGTGTGGCCAGCAGCAGGCGCGCCGCCTGCGCGTCGGCCTGGGCCGCAGCGGTCTGGCCCACCGCTGCGTTAAGTGCCGCGCGATTCTTGCCAAACCAGTCGAATTCGTAGCTGGCAGTGGCCTGTACCGTGGCGATTTCGTACTCCGACCCGCCAATCGGCGGCGGATAAAAACCGCGCGCGCTGAAGCGCTGGCGGCTGGCGTCGGCGCCACCGACCACCTGCACCTGGCGGGCCGCGTCCACACCGGCAATGGCCGCGCGGGCGCGCTCGGTGCGGGCCTGCGCTACACGCAGCGTGGGGTGGGTTTGCAGCGCCTGTTCGACCAGCGTGTTGAGCTTCGGGTCACCAAATTGTTCCCACCATGGGTTGGGCGCGTTCATGGCGCTCAGATCGGCGGGGGTGAGCGGCGGTGGGTCTTTCAAGCCCGTTCCCGTGGCGGAGCGCATCTGCGCCTGGGGCGCAATGCCTGAAAAGTCCGCGCAACCGCCCAGCAGCACGCTGGCTGCGAGAACGGACAGGGCAGCGGGACGGAGAAAACTACCGTGCATCGGTGGCTCCAGAGAAGGGGGAAAGAGCAGAACCAGCAAGCACCGGTTCGCATACATCGGGTGCGGCGGCTCCATTTTTGGTATTGGCCAAAATGCGCTGCAGCAAGGACTTGAGGGTGGCAAATTCGTCGGGGCTCAGACCGGCCAAATGGGAATTGAGCACCTGGCAGAGCACCGCTGGTATTTCGCTGGCAGCCTGGCTGCCCGAGGGCGTGAGGGCAATGTTCACCACCCGCCGGTCGGACTCGGAGCGGCTGCGGGTGCACAGGCCTTTGGCCTCCAGCCGGTCCAGCATGCGGGTCATGGCCCCGGCGTCCAGGTGGCATTCGCGGGCCAGCTCGGCCACCGTGTTGGCGTGGCCCAGGTGCAGCTTCAAGACGGGCATCCACTGCGCGTGCGTCAGCGCCGCGTTGGCCAGTTGGAGCTCCACGTCCTGCGCCAGGCTGTTGAGGATGTGCCGCATCATGAGCCCGATGCTGTCCTCCGGCCGGTAGCTGTCGGCTTGGTAAAAGTTGTTCAGTGGCAGGGTGGCAGACATGGATAGCAATTCTAATTCATGCCTAGGCAATTATTGCCCTGTCATGCGATGCGGCGGCGATAATCGCAGGCTTTCACGGGCGCAGCATCCGCCCGCGCTCCGCTATCCCCTCCAAACCCTGTTTTCACGAGCCGCCGCCATGACCCAGTCCCAGCCGAGCACCGTCAGCGTTGCCGATATCCGCAAGACTTTCCTCGACTTTTTCGCCTCCAAGGGCCATGCCGTGGTTACCAGCAGCCCGCTGGTGCCCGGCAACGACCCGACGCTGATGTTCACCAACTCCGGCATGGTGCAGTTCAAGGACGTTTTTCTGGGATCGGACAAGCGCTCTTATGTGCGCGCCGCCTCCGTCCAGGCCTGCCTGCGTGCCGGTGGCAAGCACAACGACCTGGAAAACGTGGGCTACACCGCGCGCCACCACACCTTTTTCGAGATGCTGGGCAACTGGAGTTTTGGCGACTACTTCAAGCGCGAGTCGCTGCACTGGGGTTGGGAGCTGCTGACCCAGGTCTACAAACTGCCACCTGAGCGCCTGCTGGTCACGGTCTATATCGACGACGACGAGGCCTATGACATCTGGCACAAAGAAATCGGATTGAGTGCCGACCGCATCGTGCGCATCGGCGATAACAAGGGCAAAAAATACGCCTCCGACAATTTCTGGATGATGGCCGACACCGGCCCCTGTGGCCCCTGTTCCGAGATTTTTTACGACCACGGCCCGCACATCCCCGGCGGCCCGCCCGGAAGCCCCGATGAAGACGGCGACCGCTTTATTGAAATCTGGAACCACGTGTTCATGCAGTTCGACATGCAAACCGACGGCAGCCTGGTCAAGCTGCCCGCGCCCTGCGTGGACACCGGCATGGGCCTGGAGCGTCTGGCTGCCATCCTGCAGCATGTGCACAGCAATTACGAGATCGACATCTTCGACCAGCTGATCCGGGCCGCCGCCCGCGAAACCGGCTGGGCCGATCTGAAAAACAACTCGCTCAAAGTCATCGCGGACCACATCCGCGCCACCGCGTTTTTGGTAAGTGACGGCGTGCTGCCCAGCAACGAAGGCCGCGGCTATGTGCAACGCCGCATCGTGCGCCGCGCCATCCGCCACGGCTACAAGCTGGGCCAGAAGACGCCTTTTTTCCACAAACTGGTCGCCGATCTGGTGCGGCTCATGGGCGATGCGTATCCCAAAATCAAGTCGGAAGAAAAGCGCATCACCGAGGCGCTGCGGCTGGAGGAAGAGCGTTTCTATGAAACGCTGGAAACCGGGATGCAGATCCTGGATACGGCTTTGGCCGGTGGCGTGAACGTGCTGCCCGGCGAAGTCGCTTTCAAGCTGCATGACACCTACGGCTTTCCGCTGGATTTGACCAATGATGTCTGTCGCGAGCGCAGCGTGCAGGTGCATGTGGCGGGTTTTGACACCGCGATGGAGCGCCAAAAATCCCAAGCCCGCGCCGCAGGCAAATTCAAGCAGGACCGCGCGCTGGACTATAGCGGCGCGGGCAATGTGTTCGTGGGCTACGACCAGCTCGCGCAAACCTCTGTCGTGGAGGCCTTGTACCTGGACGGCGCACAAGTGCAAGAACTGCAAGCCGGCCAAAGCGGCGTGGTCGTGCTCGACCTCACCCCGTTTTACGCCGAGAGCGGCGGGCAGGTGGGCGACGAGGGCACGCTGAGCAGCGGCGTGTCGGTGTTTGCCGTGGCCGATACGCAAAAAATCAAATCCGATGTGTTCGGCCACCACGGCAGCGTGGCGCACGGCAGCTTGAAAGTGGGCGACACGGTGCAGGCGCAGGTCAACGCCGTGGTACGCGCCGCTGCCATGCGCAACCACAGCGCCACACACTTGATGCACGAAGCGTTGCGCGAAGTGCTAGGCGAACATGTGCAGCAAAAAGGCAGCTTGGTGAATGCCGAGCGCACCCGCTTTGACTTCGCCCACAACGCCCCGGTGACCGACGCGCAAATCCGCGCGATCGAGTACAAGGTGAACGCGCAAATTCTGGCCAACAGCGCCACGCAGGCGCAGCTGATGGACATCGAGTCGGCCAAGAAAACTGGCGCACAAATGCTGTTTGGCGAGAAGTACGGCGAGATCGTGCGCGTGCTGGACATCGGCACGACCCGCGAGCTGTGCGGTGGCACGCACGTGGGGCGCACCGGCGATATCGGCGTGTTCAAAATCGTCTCCGAGGGCGGTATTGCCTCGGGCGTGCGGCGCATCGAGGCCGTGACCGGCAGCGGCGCGCTGGCCTATTTGCAAGACCTGGAAGACACGGTAGCGCAGGCCGCCGCTGCACTCAAAACCCCGGTAGCCGAATTGCGTGCGCGCATCAGCAGCACCGTGGACCACGCAAAAGCCCAGGACAAGGAAATCGCCGCGCTAAAAGCCAAGCTCGCTGTCTACCAGGGCGAGGCGCTGATCAGCCAGGTGCAGGACCTGTCTGGCGTACCGTTTCTGGCGGCACGCATGGACGGGGCCGATGCGGCGGCGCTGCGCAGCACGCTGCAAAAACTGCGCGACAAGCTGCCGCGCGCCATCATCGTGCTCGGCGCGGTGGAGGGTGACAAGGTGCAGCTGGTAGCCGGTGTAGGTGCCGAGCTGACCGCCAAGGTCAAAGCCGGTGAACTGGTGAACTTTCTGGCCGCGCAAGTGGGCGGCAAGGGCGGTGGCAAGCCCGATATGGCCATGGCCGGTGGCACCGACCCGTCCAAGCTGGACGCCGCGATTGCCAGCGCCCGCGCCTGGGTGGCCGCCAAGCTCTGAGGCCCTGGGCAGTGGCGGGGGCTACAGGTTCCGCAGCCGCTGCGCCAGCCCCAGGGCTTCGGCGCTGGTCAAGGGGGCGGGCATATCGTCTAACTGGCTTTGAATCAGGCGCCGTAGCGCGTCGGCCTGCGGCCGCAGGACGCCGAAAAAAACGGGCTGGCTGTCGCGGGTGATCAGCAGGGTGGGGAAGTCATTGATGTCCACCGGATCCACCAAATCTGCCTGGTCTTCCACGTCCACCCAGCTGAAACGCAGGGCGGGGAATTCGGCGCGCAGCGTGTCCATCACCGCCGCGTAGTCGCGGCAGGTGCCGCACCAGGCGGCGCATAAGCACATCAGGTGTAACGGGGGTGCGTACATGCCATGATCATGGCAGAAGCGGCCCGCGATCTGCCCGAACGGGGCGAGGTTTTACACTCCGCCGTTTGCCCGAGCAGCTCATAGTGCTGCGAAAGCCCCTCTCACTACCCCCAATTACCCGAAGAAAAAAGCCCCATGAGCGCATTTTTGGAAGAAACGGTGCTGAGCGTGCACCACTGGACCGACCGCTTGTTCAGCTTCAAGACCACCCGCGACGAGACCCTGCGCTTTTCCAATGGCCACTTCACCATGATCGGCCTGCGCCTGGAGGGCGGCAAACCGCTGTTGCGCGCCTACAGCATCGTCAGCGCCAATTACGAAGACCATCTGGAATTTTTGAGCATCAAGGTACAGGACGGGCCACTGACCTCGCGCTTGCAGCACATCCAGGTGGGTGACAAGATCGTGGTTGGCAAAAAGCCCACGGGCACCCTGCTGATCGACTACCTGCTGCCCGGCAAAAACCTGTATCTGTTTGGCACCGGCACCGGTGTCGCGCCCTTTTTGAGCATCGTGCGCGACCCTGCAACCTACGAGCGCTTTGAAAAAGTCATTCTGGTGCATGGGGTGCGCCAGGTGGCCGAACTGGCTTACCACGATTACCTCAGCCAGGAGCTTCCTGCGCATGAATTTCTGGGCGAGATGGTCAGCGCCCAGATGCTCTACTACCCCACGGTCACGCGCGAACCGTTCCGCACCCAGGGCCGTATTCCGGATCTGATTGAGAGCGGCACGATGCAAGCCGACCTGGGTCTGCCCCGGTTCGACCCGGCCCATGACCGCGCCATGCTGTGCGGCAGCCCGGCCATGCTGCGCCAGCTCAAGGAGCTGCTGGAGTCGCGCGGCTTTGTGGAAGGCAATACCACCAAGCCGGGCGACTTTGTTGTTGAACGCGCTTTCGTCGAACAATAAGCGCCGCCGGATGCAGCGGATCGGTACCTACAGCTCTCTGATCGTTGGAAACCCATGAAAAACTACCACCTCTACGCCATCGGTAATGCGCTGGTCGACTCCGAATTTGAAGTCACTGACGCCTTGCTCGAACAAGCGGGCGTGGCCAAACGGCACATGACGCTGATCGACGCGCCGCGGCGCGCCGAATTGCTGGCGCTGGCCGGGCATAGACACGGCAAGCAGACAGGCGGCGGCTCGGCAGGAAATACGGTGGTGGCCTTTGCGCAGTTTGGTGGTGCGGCTTTTTATTCCTGCCGCGTGGCCGATGACGAATTGGGCCGCTTTTACGCCGCCGACTTGGCCTCCCATGGCGTTGACAGCAATGTGCACACAGGCGCATTGGCCGATCCCGGGAAGGCTGTAACCGGCACCTGCATCGTGATGATCACGCCCGACTCCGAGCGCAGCATGAACACCCACCTGGGCGCGACTGCCGATCTGGACGCCAGCGCCTTGCATGCCGACGCTTTGGGTCACAGCGAGATGTATTACATGGAAGGTTATCTGGCGGCCTCGCCCACGGGGCTGGACGCCGCTTTGCAAGGCCGTGCGCTGGCCCGCCAGCATGGCGCGGCGCTGGCGCTCACGCTCAGCGACATGAGCATGATCCGCTTTTGCCGCCCCGGCCTGGAGGCCATGGTCGGCGACGGGCTGGACTACCTGTTCTGCAACGAAGAAGAAGCCCGGGTCTGGCTGGACCTGGAAGACTTTGATGCGGTCGTTGCGGCGCTGGCGCCGCTGGCCAAGGTGGTTTGCCTGACGCGCGGGGCCCAGGGCAGCGTGATCATCGACCGGGGCACGTCGCATGCGGTGGCTGCGCCGTCCATCCACGCGGTGGACAGCAACGGCGCAGGCGATATGTTTGCCGGTGCGTTTTTGTACGCCGTCACCCACGGCCATACCTTGCAGCAAGCCGCCTGGCTGGCTAACCACGCGGCAGCCCGGGTGGTGTCGCAGTATGGCAACCGGCTGGACGCGGCATCCATTGCCGCGCTGAAAGCCGGTTTCGCCGCCCAATGGGCCAGTGCCTGAGTAAGCTCCTCGCCGGCAGGCCAGCGCTGCGGTCTTGA
>CANFHZ010000085.1 GCA_947446885.1 Comamonadaceae bacterium | reverse complement strand
AGGACTTGAACATCACCACCGCCAGCACAATGGCGGCGAACAAGCCCCAGTTGACAAAGGGAATGTAGATTTGCCCGGCCTCGCGCACGCTGGTGTGGATCAGGTTCAGGCGCGGCAGGTAGCCCAGCTGGATCACCTGCTTGGTCACGCTAAAGGCGCCGGTGATCAGCGCCTGCGAGGCGATCACGGCCGCCATGGTCGCCAGCACCACCAGCGGCAAGAGCGCCCAGTCGGGCGCCATCATGTAAAACGGGTTTTTCACCGCCGCCGGGTTGCTCAGCAAGAGCGCGCCCTGGCCAAAGTAATTCAGGGTCAGGCAGGGCATCACCACACTGAACCAGGCCAGTCGGATCGGCTTTTTGCCGAAATGGCCCAGATCGGCGTACAAGGCCTCGGCCCCGGTCACGCACAGCACCACGGCGCCCAGCAAAATAAAGGTCACGCCCGGGTTGTCCCACACAAAGGCCAGGGCGTAATAGGGGTTGAGCGCCACCAAAATATGCGGATTGCTGGCGATATGAAAAACACCGAGCAGCGCAATCGCCGCGAACCACAGCAGCGTGATCGGCCCGAAAAACTTGCCAATGCCCGCCGTGCCCCGTTTTTGCACCAGAAACAAGCAAAACAGAATCACAAGGGTGATGGGCACCACGTATTTGAGGAACCGGGGCGAAATGATCTCCAGGCCCTCCACCGCACCCAGCACCGAAATCGCGGGGGTAATGACGCCGTCGCCATAAAACAAGCAGGTGCCAAAAATACCCACATTGAGCAGCACCCGGCGCAGCACCGGGCGGTCTTTGACGGCTTGGGAGGCCAGCGCCAGCATGGCGATCAGGCCGCCCTCGCCCGCGTTGTCGGCGCGCAGCACCAGCACCACGTATTTGAGCGACACGATGACGGTCAGCGTCCAGAAAATCATGGACAGAATGCCGTACACATTGTCCGGCGTGAACGGCACATGGCCGGAACCGAAAACCTCTTTGAGCGCGTACAGCACACTGGTGCCAATGTCGCCGTACACCACGCCGATGGCGCCTAGCGTGAGCGCCGTGAGAGAAGATTTTGAAGCAGACAAATCGTCGATCCAGGCGCGAAGGAGCGACCCGGTTTCCATTCTGTAAGGGAGCGCCATTGTGCCCGCGCCCGACCCAAAATTCAGTGGTTTTGTGAAAAATGCCGCGCTAATTGCTGCGATGCAGCAACAAAGGTCGCCGAGGCGACAAAAAAGCGGGGCCCAGGCCCGGTTCTCACCCGGTTCTTGCCCGGTTCTTGCCCGGTTTCAGGCTTCCAGGTCCGCTTCCGGGTCGGTGGCTTCAAGCTCGTAGCTTGCCGCCAGCATGGCCAAGCGTCCAACCACACCGTACATATAAAAGCGGTTGGGCTCGCTGGCACCGGGGCGCACGCCCAACTGCGGCAAGCGCGCGCTGTTGCCAAAAGCCAGCGGCACGTAGCTCGACCCCGGGGCGCTCAGGTTTTCGTCAACGCCACGCTCGGCGTGCACGCGGTAAAAGCCGCCCACCACATAGCGGTCCATCAAGTACACCACCGGCTCGGCCACCGCGTCGTTCATGCGCTCGTTGGTCAGCACACCTTCTTGCAAGATCAGCTCTTGCAGCACGACTTTGTTGGGGTCTGCCACGGCAGATTTTTTCAGCAAGGCGGACAGGTCTTTGCTGTCGCGCACCGTCATCAGGCCCATGCCGCTGCTGCTGTTGTTGGCCTTGACCACGACAAAGGGCTTTTCCTTGATGCCGTATTCCTTGTACTTCTTGCGGATTTTGGCCAAGAGCGCGTCTACGCCCGTCGTGAGTTTGGCCACACCAGCCGCGCTGGACAGATCGACCTCGCCACAGGTGTCATACAGCGGGTTAATCAGCCAGGGATCAATGCCGATGAGCTTGCCAAAGCGCTTGGCGATTTCTTCGTAGCACTGGAAATGCATGCTTTTGCGCCGCGTCGTCCAACTCGCGTGCAACGGTGGCAGCAAATACTGCTGGTGCAGGTCTTCCAGAATGCCGGGAATCCCGGCGTGCAAGTCGTTGTTCAGCAAAATCGTGCAGGGGTCAAAGTCTTTCACCCCGATGCGGCCCTTGGTGCGGATCACGGGTTCGAGCGTGATGCTTTCGCCCCCGGGCAACTCCATGACCATGGCTTTCTTCACGTCAGGGCTGATGGAGCCAATGCGCACATGCAGTCCCGCCATGTGAAAAATGCGCTGCAACTGCGCCAGGTTGCTTAAGTAAAAAGTGTTGCGCGTGTTGTGCTCGGGAATGATGAGCAGGTTGCGCGCCTCCGGGCAAATTTTCTCGATCGCCACCATCGCCGCCTGCACCGCCAAGGGCAACATGGCCGGGGTCAGGTTGTTCCAGCCGCTGGGGTAGAAGTCGGTGTCCACGGGCGCGAGCTTGAAGCCCGCGTTGCGCACATCCACCGAGGTATAGAAGGGCGGTGTGTGCTCCATCCACTCCAGCCGGAACCAGCGCTCGATGGCCGGCATGGTGTCGAGCACGCGCTGCTCGAGCTCGTTGATGGGGCCAGTCAGTGCGGTGACGAGGTGGGGGACCATAGCAATAGGGCCTTGGTAACAGGGGGTGAAAGGGTGCGGGTAGACCAAAAAAGAACGCGCCGCCTTGCGCATTTACTTTCCAAATTAGATTTAATTTCTACAAAGCTCAGTTAAATTCGCAGCCAGGGGCAGCCTGCTGGGTACATGGGGTGCATTCGCCATAAAAAAAGTACCAGGGAGGAAACTAAATGACGCATCTGGGGACGTTCCTGTCCGACTGCACCGCCATTCGCCGCACGGCCGGGGGAACCCGCGAAACATCTTATTACACCGCCATTAACAATCTGCTCGACCACGTGGGCGCGCAGATCAAACCCAAAGTGCGTTGTGTGATGCAGCTCAAAGACCTGGGCGCGGGCAGCCCCGACGGCGGCCTGTTTACCCAAGAACAGTTCGACCGGCGCACCAGCACGGTCAAAGACATCTCCTCCCCGGCGCGCGGCGTGATCGAGGTCAAAAGCCCCGCACAGGCCGTGTCCGACACCGCCACCAGCGCCCAGGTCGCCAAATACTGGGGCCGCTACAAGCTGGTGCTGGTGACCAATTTGCGCGACTGGCAGCTCATTGGCGAACGCCAGGGCAAGCGCGTGTTTCTGGAGCGCTTTACCTTGGCCAATGACGAGGCCAGCTTTTGGAACGACATCGCCGCCCACCCCGTCAAAGCCCAACAAACCTACGGCAAGGCATTTGCCGACTTTTTGCAGCGCGTGCTGCAACACAACGCGCCCCTGGCCGACCCCAAAGACCTGGCCGCCCTGCTGGCAAGCTACGCCCGCGAAGCCCGCCACCGGGTGGAACACGCCACCGAAGACGCCGCAAAACAACTCGCCAGCCTACAAAGCAGTCTGGAAAGCTCGCTGGGCGTGCGCTTTCACGCGGCCGAGGGCGCGCACTTTTTTCGCTCCACCCTGGTGCAAACCTTGTTTTACGGCGTGTTTTCGGCCTGGGTGCTGCGCCACGAAGATGCCAGCCAGGCCAGCGGCCCCGGCCCTTTTGACTGGAAAAGCGCCGCCCACAGCCTGAACGTGCCCATGATCGCCGCGCTCTTTGGCCAGCTCTCCCAGCCCGCAAAACTCAAGGCGCTCAAGCTCACGGAAGTTTTGGACTGGGCGGCCGACGCGCTCAACCGCGTAGACACAGCCGCCTTCTTCAAGGCCTTTGAAACCACCCGCTCCATCCAGTACTTTTACGAGCCCTTTTTGGCCGCCTTTGACCCCGAACTGCGCAAAAAGCTCGGCGTTTGGTACACGCCCGAAGAAATCGTGCGCTACCAGGTGGCACGGGTGGACCAGGTGCTGCAAAGCGAACTCGGCCTGCGCGACGGCCTGGCCGACCCCAAGGTGGTGGTGCTTGACCCGTGTTGCGGCACCGGTGCGTACCTGGTGGAAGTGCTGCGCGTCATAGGCGAGCGGCTCACAAGCCAGGGCGCCGACGCGCTGGCGGCGCACCAGATCAAAGAGGCGGCGCTCACCCGCTTGTTTGGCTTTGAGCTGCTGCCCGCGCCCTATGTGGTGGCGCACCTGCAAATCGGCTTGCTGCTGCGCCAGTGGGGCGCGCCGCTGGGCCAGCGCGCCGACGGCAGCGAAGAGCGCGCCGGCGTCTACCTGACCAACGCGCTCACCGGTTGGGAACCGCCCAAAGAGCCCAAGAACGCGGTGCTGCCCTTCCCCGAGTTTGACCAAGAGCGCGACGCCGCCGACCACATCAAGCGCGACCAGCAGATCATCGTCATCCTGGGCAACCCGCCTTACGACGCTTTTGGCGGCGTGGCCCTGGGCGAAGAGCAAGACCTGGTGGCGCCCTACAAAGCCGGGCTGGCCAAAGACTGGGGCATAAAGAAGTTCAACCTCGACGACCTCTATGTGCGCTTTTTCCGCCTGGCCGAGCGCCGCATCGCCGAAAAAGGCGGGGGCCGGGGGGTGGTGAGCTTTATCAGCAACGCGTCCTATGTGCGCGAGCCCTCGTTTGTGGTGATGCGCAAGCACCTGGCGCAGCAGTTTGACCAGCTGTGGATAGACAACCTCAACGGCGACAGCCGCGAAACCGGCAAAACCACACCCGACGGCCTGCCCGACCCCAGCGTCTTTAGCACGCCCTACAACCGCGAAGGCATACGCAAGGGCACGGCCGTGGCCTTGCTGGTTAAACGTGGCCCGCCGGTGCCGACGCCGCAGCAGGCACAGGTGCGCTACCGCGACTGGTGGGGCGCCGACAAGCGCCAATCCCTGCTGCACAGCCTAGATGACCCGCAGCGCGAGGCCCGCTACGCGCGGGCGCAGCCTGCGGCGGGGAACAAATACAGCCTGAAGCCCACACAGGTCAGCGCCGCCTATGCCAGTTGGACGTCCGTTGCTGCGCTGTGCGCGCACGACCCAAGTCTTGGCATTTTGGACAATCGCAAAGACGGTTTGGTAGCTATCGACCGACCGGCGCTGCAAGCACAGATCAGCCGCTATTTGGACGGAACGTTATCCGACGAAGACTGGCTATCAAAGGCTGACCCGCTGACAAACCCATTTGCGCGCTACGAGCCGGTAAAAACACGTCGAAAAATGCTCCAAGCAAGCAAGCCCCAAGGCGAGTTCATGCGCGTTTTGGTTCGGGCCTTTGACGTGCGAACTGCTTACTACTCAACAACGCGACCACTGTGGAACGAGCCTCGGCCCGCCTATGTGGCACAAGTTCGGCGCGCCATTCCCAGCTTTGCCATGCGGCGGCAAACCAACTCCAGCACGCCGGGCTACCCTTTTCTGTGGACGCCATTAGTCGGCATGCAACACATGTTGGCCACCGACGCTTACTTTGTACCGGTTCACTGGATTGAGAACGAACCCAACGAACCAGTTCGCGATATGTTTGAAGCGGCAGCCTCGCCGTCCACCCGCGCCAACCTCTCCCCCCTGGCCCGCAGCTACCTCGCCGCTCTGGGCCTGCCCGACCCAGACCAGGACAGCGCCACCGCCGAGCTGCTGTGGATGCACGCCCTGGCCGTGGGCTACAGCCCGGCCTATCTGGCCGACAACGCCGACGGCATCGCGCAAGACTGGCCACGCATTCCTCTGCCCACCAGCCGTGACGCGCTGCTGGCATCGGCCGCGCTCGGGCGCGAAGTGGCGGCGCTGCTGGACACCGAAACCTCGGTGCCCGGTGTGACCAGCGGCAGCGTGCGCCCCGCACTGCACAGCGTGGCCGTGGTCAGCCGCGTGGGCGGCGGCAGCTTGCGCGCGGAAGAATTTGCACTCACCGCCGGCTGGGGCAGCGGCGGCCAAGGCGGCGTCACCATGCCCGGACGCGGCCGACTAGAGGCGCGGGCGCCCACCGCCGCTGAGCAAGCCGTCTGGGGCGCGGCGCCACTGCTGGACGTATACCTGAACGAACAGGCCTATTGGAGATGTGTGCCGCAAGCGGTCTGGGACTTCACCATCGGCGGCTACCAGGTCATCAAAAAGTGGCTGAGCTACCGCGAGCAGCGTGTGCTGGGCCGCGCACTGACCATGGCCGAGATCATGGAAGTGACCGCCACCGCCCACCGCCTCGGTGCCCTAGTGCTGATGCAAGCGCAGCTCGACGCTAACTACCGCGCGGCAGCAGCCGAAACATGGCAAGCCAACGCCCGCTAGTGATGCCCGAGCGCAACTACAAAAAGAAACGCCTCCGCGAGGGGAGGCGTCGGTCCGGAGATGCGATCTCCGGGGGGGTTAACGCTGCGGATTCTATAAGAAACCTGCTGAATATCTAAAGGCACGGCTTGGTAATAACCCTCGTAAAAGATGCATGGCAGGATTTCAAATGACGCGAGTCTGTGTGTACGTGGACGGATTCAATCTCTATTTCGGATTGAAAAGCAAAGGTTGGCGTCGGCACTATTGGCTTGACCTGGCCACCTTGTCGAGCGCTTTGCTCAAACCGGCGCAACAGCTGGAAACGGTGCATTACTTCACATCACGGATTCGCACCACTGGAAAAAATCAACAGGACATGCAGCGCCAGACCTGCTACTTAGAGGCCCTGGAAACACTGCCCGGCCTGGTAACGCACTTTGGGCGTTACCTTGAGAAACCGAGAACGTGCCTGTACTGTGGTGCAAGGTGGATGGGCTATGAGGAAAAAATGACCGACGTGAATATCGCGGTGCAAATGCTGAACGACGCATTTACCGATCGTTTTGACTTAGCGATACTGATCTCTGGAGACAGCGACCTCACCACTCCCTTGCAAACCCTGCGTCAACAATTTCCCACCAAGCGGCTCATCGTCGCATTTCCGCCCGGTCGTAAATCAACGGATCTTTCAAACGCAGCCCACGGGTTTTTTACGATTGGGGAAACCCATTTGCGCCAATCGCAGCTTCCAGCACAGGTCACACGAAAAGACGGTTTTGTGTTGCAGCGCCCAAGCACCTGGCGCTAAAGACATCACCCCCGCACTTCCCCCTGCCCCAGCACTACATACTTCAGCGAGGTCAAGCCCTCGATACCCACGGGTCCGCGGGCGTGGAATTTATCGGTGGAGATGCCGATCTCAGCCCCAAGGCCGTACTCAAAACCGTCGGCAAAACGGGTGCTGGTGTTGACCATGACGCTGGAGGAATCGACCTCGCGCAGGAAGCGCTGGGCATGCATGTGGTCGCGGGTGAGGATGGCGTCGGTGTGGTGGCTGGAATAGTGGTTGATGTGGGCGATGGCCGCGTCCACGCCGTCAACCACTTTGATGCTGATGATGGGGGCGAGGTATTCCTCAAACCAGTCTTGTTCGCTGGCGTCTTGCAGGTTCGCGCCGGCAACGCTGGCCAATATGGCCCGTGCCTCGGGGCAGCAGCGCATTTCCACACCCTTAGCGGCGTAGATCGCGCCGATGCGGGGCAAAAATTCTGCGGCCACGCCGCGCGCCACCAGCAGGCTTTCGCTGGCGTTGCAGGGGCTGTACTTTTGGGTTTTGGCGTTGTCGGCGACGGTGACCGCCATGGCGATGTCGCAGGGGTCGTCCACATAGGTGTGGCAATTGCCGTCCAGGTGCTTGATGACGGGCACTTTGGCATCGCGGCTGATGCGCTCGATCAGGCCCTTGCCGCCGCGCGGAATGATCACGTCCACAAACTGCGGCATGGCGATGAGCGCACCCACCACCGCGCGGTCCGTGGTTTGCACCAGCTGCACTGCGTGCGCGGGCAGGCCACTTTCAACAAGCGCCTGTTCCACCAGCAGCGCCAGCGCCTTGTTGGAGTCAATCGCCTCGGAGCCGCCACGCAGGATGCAGGCATTAGCGCTTTTGATACTCAGACTCGCAGCCTCGATGGTCACATTGGGGCGGCTCTCAAAAATCATGCCGAAGACACCAATCGGCACACGCATCTGGCCCACGCGGATGCCGCTGGGTTGCTGCTTCATGCCGGTGATGTCGCCAATCACGTCAGGCATCGCAGCGAGTTGTTCGCAGCCCTGCGCGCAGGTTTCCAGCACTTTGGGCGTCAGGCGCAAGCGGTCCACCATGGGTGCGGCAAGACCTGCTGTCACCGCCCGCTCCAGGTCTTTGGCGTTATCAACTTGCAAGGCTGCGGTGTTCTGGCGCAAGAGCGCAGCCAGACGCAGCAAGGCCTGGTTTTTGGATGCGGTGGAGGCCTTGGCCATCAAGGCAGAGGCGGCCTTGGCCTGCGCGCCCAAGCCCTGGGCATATGCGGTAACGGATTCGGGGGGGGGCATAGCATTCATGCGGGCATTTTCCCACGCGGTGCTGGCTGCGCCGCGTCCGCATCGCACAGCGCGCACAGCTGCAGCGCCAGGCGCTGCAAGGCCTGCCAGCCGTCCAGCGGCCAGTCCGGGCGTTTGAGGCCTTTGACGATGCCATCGACGTGGTGCGCAGCTTGCAGCAGTTCGGCCAAAGCCGTCTCGCTCAGGCGCGGCAGCACGCGGGCGAAGTGGCGCTCGCGGTTGCCCCAGATGCGCTGTTCCTTGAGCGCCAGCGGCAAGGGCCGGCCCTGGGCTGTCGCGTCTTTGACGCGCTTCAAAGCACGGATGTCTTCAGCCAGGGTGTAGTGCACCAGCACCTCGGCCTCGCCTTCGGCGCGCAGGCCGTCAAGCATGCGCTGCACGCGCTGGCGCTGACCCGACAACACCGCATCAGACAGTTTGAAGACGTCGTAGCGCGCCACGTTGAGCACCGCCGCTTCGACCTGCTCGGACGTCAGCACGCCGCCGTTCTCGGGCGTCGGTGGGTAGCGCAGGGCGAGCTTCTGGATTTCCTGGTGCGCGGCCAGCGAATTGCCCTCCACCCGGTCGGCAAAAAACTGCAAGGTATGCTGCCCCTGCTCGCCCGCTTCCACGCGCAGACCCACGGCCGCCAAGCGCATGGCCAGCCACTGCGGCAGCGCGCTGCGCTCCATCGGTTCCACGGCAATCGATACGCCCTGCCCCTCCAGCGCCATGAACCAGGCGCTGGACTTGGACGCCTTGTCCAGATGCGGCAGCAGCACGATGCTCAGGTTGCCCTCGTCACCCGCCGCAGAGTCGGCCAGGTGTTGCAGCGCAGTGCTGCCCTCTTTGCCGGGCTTGCCACTGGGGATACGGATTTCGGTGATTTGTTTGTCAGAGAACAAACTCATGGACTGGCTGGCCGAGAGAACCGCGCTCCAGTCGAAGTGCGCACCCATCACGGTGTGCGATGTGCGCTCAGCAAAACCCTGGGCGCGGGCGGCGGCGCGGATCTGGTCCAGGCTTTCCTGCTGCAAAAGCGGGTCGTCGCCGTGCAGCACATACAGGCTTTTGAGACCGCGCTCCAAATGGCCTGCGAGTTGCTGCGCGCTGAGCTGCATGGCGGCTAGGGCTTGGGAGGGCTAGCGGGGTCGGCGGGGCTGAGGGTTTTGACCGCCGCCATGCGGCGCAGCAGCTGCTGCACGATGTCGCTTTGCATGTCCCGAAACAGCATGGTTTCTTCGGCCTCTTTGGACAGCACGGTGGCCTCGCTGAAGCTGATGTCGCGTTGCTGGGTGACCTCGGTCGCGGCGATCAGCGTGCGGCCTTGCGGCGTGCGCATGCGAAAGCGCACACGCATACGCAGCTGAAACTCGCGGACCTGGCCGGAGGCGTTGACACCGACCACCACCTTCTCGCGACCCTCGGACAGAATGTCCAAAATCACCTGCGGCGGTTCCTGGTCTTGCTTGGGAGCCACCGGTCGGATCCGATCACCCAAAACCCGGATGAGCTCGGGCGCGACCGCGCCACCGGTCTCGGGCGTCACGGCCACGGTATCAAAGGCAAAGTCCATCGCACCGCGCAAGTGAAAACCGCACGACGCCAAACTGGCCGACAGCACAGCCACCGCAGCCAGGGTCAACAGCGAATTGAAATGGCGTCTGCGCGGGGTGGTCATACGCTCACAGTACCAAATTCACCAGACGCCCAGGCACCACAATCACCTTTTTCGGCGCAGCACCGTGGGCCAAACCCTGGAATACCGGGCTGGCGATGGCAGCGGCCTCGATCGACTCTTTGCTGGCGCTGGAGGCGACCCACACCGAGCCGCGCAGCTTGCCGTTGACTTGCAGCATCAATTCCACCTCGTCGCGCAGCAATGCAGCGTCATCGACAGCGGGCCAGGGCGCATCCAGCAAATCGCCTGCGGTTGCGGCAAAGCCCAGATCCATCCACAACTGGTGGCTGATGTGCGGGCACACCGGATAGAGCACGCGCAGCAATACCGAGAAACACTCGGCCAGCGCGGCCGCATCGCCGGGCGCGTCGGTCAGCGTGGCGTCTTCCAGCGTGTTGAGCATCTTCATCACCGCCGACACGACGGTGTTGTATTGCATGCGCTCGTAGTCGTAATTGGCCTGCTTGAGCACGGTGTGAATGTCCAGCCGCAAAGCCTTGGCGGGCTTGCCCAGATCAGCAGGCAGGGGCTTGCCAGCGGACGCACGCAGCACTGCTTCATGCTTGGCCGCGAAATTCCAGACCCGGCGCAAGAACCGGTAGCTGCCCTCGACCGAACCATCATTCCACTCCAGCGTGGCCTCGGGCGGCGCGGTAAACATGGTGTACAGGCGTGCGGTGTCGGCACCGTATTTCTCGATCAAAGCCTGTGGATCGACGCCGTTGTTTTTGGACTTGGACATGGTGCCCACGCCCTCGTAGTCAATCGGCGTGCCCACCGGCAAATCGCCCACAGCGTTTACCAGGCGCGCGCCGGTGACTTTGCCCGCCGCATCCAATACATGCTCGACATCGTGCGGCCAGAAATAGTCTTTGCCGCCCTTCTCGTTGCGGCGGGAATAAATATGGTTGAGCACCATGCCCTGGGTCAGCAGCTTGGTGAAGGGCTCGTCCACCTTCACCAGCCCCATATCGCGCATCACCTTGGTCCAAAACCGCGCGTACAAAAGATGCAGGATGGCGTGCTCGATACCGCCGATGTACTGGTCCATCGGCGCCCAGTAGGCCGCACCGTCGGCCACCATGGCCTGGCTGTTGCGCGGGTCGCAGTAGCGCAAAAAGTACCAGCTCGAATCGACAAAGGTATCCATGGTGTCGGT
>CANFHZ010000084.1 GCA_947446885.1 Comamonadaceae bacterium | reverse complement strand
CCCAGCGTCAGCCCGATGTGCTGGTGCCCGAAGGCATAGACCACCCGGCGCGATCCGCTGGCCTGTCCCAGCACCGGCAGCCCGTCGGGCAGGGTGGGGCGAAAGCCCAGCCAGGGTTCGCTCGGCTCGCCCAGGCCGGGCAGGGCGCGCTTGGATGCGTAGCGCAGCAAATCCAGCAGCCCGGGGTGCTGTTCGCGCCCCAGCCCGGCCAGCTCCACCGTTCCAGCCACGCGTACGCCGCGCGCCATGGGCGTCATGTAAAAGCCGCGCTCGGCCCAGCCGACCGGGCGCGAGATCAGCGCGCGGCTGCCCTCAAACAGCAGGTGGTAGCCACGCTCTGCGCCCAGTGGCACCGCGTCGCCGCATTGGGCTGCCAGTTGGCGCGCGTGCGCTCCGGCGGCCAGCACCACGTGGTCGAAGGCGGCGGTTTGCCGCTGCGCTTCCAAGACCACGCCCTCGGGCAGCGGGCTGATACGGGTGACGGCCTCGGTGTGCAGCACCATGCCTTGGCCGACCAGCCAGTGCGCCAGTTGCGTCACAAAGGCACCGGGGTCGGACAAAAACCAGGAATCGGGAAACAACACGCCGCGCGCGAACAGCGGGGCCAGCCCGGGCTCCAAGGCGGCGACTTCGCGCGCGTCCAGCACCTGGGTTTGCACGCCCAATTGCTGGCGCAGCGCCAGCGTGGGCTGCGAGGCCTGGAACGCGGCTTCGCCCGAATACAAATACAAGCAAGCCTGCCGCTGTACCAGCGGTTCCAGACCGGCTTGGGTGATCAGTTCGGCATAGCCGCTGTAAGCCCGGCCCAGCAAATGCGACAAGGCGGTGGCCGTGGCGCTGGAGCGTTGTTGCGTGGAATGCAACAAAAACCGCAGAAGCCAGGGCGTGAGCTCCGGCAGATGCCGCCAGCGCACGCGGAAGGGGCTGTCTGCAGCAAGCAGGTAGCGCGGCAGGTCGCGAAACACCGAGGGGTTGTTGACCGGGATGCAGGCATAGGTGGCAAAAGTGCCCGCGTTACCAAACGATGCCCCACCCGCGCGGTGGCCCACGCCCGCCGCGTCAAACAGCGTGACCTGGTGCCCGTCGCGCAGCAGCCAGTAGGCACTGGACAGGCCGACAAAACCGCCTCCGATCACCGCCACCTTTGCCATGTAGAACGCCTTTTTTTGGGTTTAGGCCAGCAGCTGTTTCAAAGCGGCGAGCACTTCTTCCGGCGCCTCGACCATCATCTGGTGGCCGGCCGGGACCATGGCGGTGCGGGCCGTGGCGGCCAGCTTGACGAGGCTTTGCGCACCCTTGGGCGGCGCCATGTGGTCGGCGCTGCCCAGCACGAACAGCACCGGGCATTGCACGCGGGCCATCGCCGCTTCGCCTCCGGTGTAGCTGTCGCAGGCTTTGAAGCCGGTGTAGAACACATTGGTTTCTGTGTTGCTGGCCAGCACCCGGCGCATCAGCGCACGCGACGCGCCATAAATCCAGGTGCCCGGCCCCAGCGCCGAAGGCGGCGGGGCCAGCATGGAGTGCGAGAACACATTGACCATGGCGATGGCTTTCTCCGGCGCGCTCACGGATGCCTCCAGCAGCGCGGCAGACACCCGCAGCGGATAGGCCACGCCCAGCAGCGCCAGGTGGCTGACCCGCTGCGGCGCGCGGGCAGCGGCTTCGAGCGCAATCAGCGCGCCGAAACTGTGGCCGATCAGCGCAGCCTGCTGAAGCCCGGCGGCATCCAGCAGCGCCAGAACCACATCGGCGGCAGCCTCCACGCTGGCCGGGGGCGTACCCGCGCTTTTGCAATGACCGGGCAAATCGATGGCCAACACGTTCCAGCCGTGGTGCGCGAAAAACCGGGTCTGCAAAATCCAGACGCTGTGGTCGTTGAGCACGCCGTGGATGAAGATGGCGGTGGGCTGCGCCGGGTTGAAGGCTTTGCCGCCGGTATAAGCGTACAGGCTGGCACCAAGGACCTCGTATTTCATGCAGCGGCTCCTGCTTTTTCGGCTGCTTTGAGCGCACGTTTCAAGTCCTCGATCAAATCGTCCGGGTCTTCCAGGCCGATGGACAGGCGGATGGTGCCGGGGCCGATGCCGGATTGGCGCAGGGCCGCGTCATCCATGCGGAAATGGGTGGTGCTGGCCGGGTGGATGACCAGGCTGCGGCAGTCGCCCACGTTGGCGAGGTGGCTGAAGACTTGGAGGGTTTCGATGAACTTCTGGCCCTGGGCGCGGCTGCCCGCCAGGTCAAAGCTGAACACCGAACCCGCGCCGCGCGGCAGCAGCTTTTTGGCCAGCGCGTGGCCGGGGTGGCTATCCAGCATGGGGTGACCCACGCGCGCAACCAGGGGGTGGGCGGCCAGGAACTCGACGATCCGCTCGGTGTTGCCCATGTGCCGCGCCATGCGCAGGGGCAGGGTCTCGATGCCTTGCAAAATCAGCCAGGCGCTGTGTGGGCTCATACAAGCCCCAAAGTCGCGCAGACCCTCGCGGCGCGCCCGCAGCAGGAATGCGCCTACGGTGCTTTCTTCGCTGAACACCATGTTGTGAAAGCCCGCGTAGACCTGCGACAGCTCGTCAAATTTGCCGGAGCGCTCCCAATCGAAGCTGCCGCCGTCCACCACCACGCCGCCGACCACCGTGCCGTGGCCGGAGAGGAATTTGGTGGCCGAGTGGTAAATCAAATCGGCACCGTGCTCAAACGGCTTGATCAGCCAGGGCGAGGTGAGCGTGGAGTCGACCAGCAGCGGCACGCCGTTGTCGTGGGCGATGGCGCTGACCTGCGCGATATCCAGCACGTCCAGGCCGGGGTTGCCCACCGTCTCGCCGAAAAACAGTTTGGTATTGGGCCGTACGGCGGCGCGCCAGGCCTCCATGTCGCTGGGGTTCACAAAGGTGGTGTCGATGCCGAAACGCTTGAGCGTGTAGTGCAGCAGGTTGTGGGAGCCGCCGTACAGCGCGGTGGAGGCCACGATGTGCGAACCCGCGCCCATGAGCGTGCAAATCGCCAGATGCAGCGCGGCCTGTCCGCTGGAGGTGGTGATCGCACCGATGCCGCCTTCCAGCGCCGAGACGCGCTGCTCCAGCACCGCATTGGTGGGGTTGCTGATGCGGCTATACACGTGGCCCGCGCGCTCCAGATTGAAAAGCGAGGCGGCGTGGTCGCTGGACTCAAAGACAAAAGAGGTGGTCAGGTGAATCGGCACGGCGCGCGCACCGGTGGCGTCGACGCTGGCCCCGGCGTGCAGTGCCAGGGTGTCAAAGTGGGGGTCTGAGTAGCCAGCCATGGGAAAAACTCCGGGTCGTGGGGGCCCGGCATCGGCGCAGGGCAGGGGGTTCGGAAGACTATTGTGGGCTATATTGGAACCACGATTCACCATCCGGCGCGCACGCGCGCACTCCACGCTTCTAGGGAGAGACCATGAAAGTCAGCGATATCCTGCGCCTTAAGGGCGGCACCCTGTTCACGGCCCGCCCGGACGAGCCCCTGGCCGAAGCCGCCGCCTTGATGGCTGAGCGCGATATGGGCTCGCTGGTGGTGATGTCGCACGGCGATCTGGTGGGCATGCTGACCTTCCGCGAAGTGATCCAGGCCATTGTCAAAAACGGCGGCAACCTGGGCAGCACCCTGGTGCGCAGCGCCATGGACGACGCCCCGCTGACCTGCACCCTGGAAACCGAGATGGACGAAGTCCGCCGCATGATGCTGGAGCGCCACGCCCGCTACATGCCGGTCATGGACCACGGCATGCTCATGGGCGTGATCAGCTTCTACGACGTCGCCAAAGCCGTGGTCGACAGCCAGAATTTTGAGAACAAGATGCTCAAGGCCTATATACGGGATTGGCCGGAGGCAGATAAGAACGCTCAGGGATAATCCCCTGCATGAGCGGAAACACCTTTGGACAACTTTTTGCGGTCACCAACTTTGGCGAATCCCACGGTCCGGCAATCGGGTGCGTGATTGACGGCTGCCCGCCCGGCATGGAACTGTCCGAGGCGGACATACAGGGCGACCTGGACCGCCGCCGCCCCGGCACCAGCCGCCACGTCACCCAGCGCAACGAGCCGGATGCGGTGCAAATTCTGAGCGGCGTCTTCGAAGGCCGCACCACCGGCACGCCAATCGCGCTGCTCATCCACAACACCGACCAGCGCAGCAAGGACTACGGTAATTTGCTCGACACCTTCCGCCCCGGGCACGCGGATTTCACCTATTTTCAGAAGTACGGCCTGCGCGATCCGCGTGGTGGCGGGCGCTCCTCGGCGCGCATGACCGCGCCCATGGTGGCCGCCGGTGCGGTGGCCAAGAAATGGCTTTTGGCCCAATACGGCACGGTGTTTCGCGGGTGCATGACGCAGCTCGGCGAGATGCCGGTGGGTTTTGAAGCGTGGGAGCATGTGCCCAACAACCCGTTTTTTGCGCCGGTGGCGAACGTGGACGCTCTGGAAGCCTATATGGACGCGCTGCGCAAGTCCGGTGACTCCTGCGGTGCGCGCATCCGCGTGACAGCGTCCGCGATGCCGGTCGGCCTGGGCCAGCCGCTGTACGACAAGCTGGATGCCGACATTGCCTACGCCATGATGGGCATTAACGCGGTCAAAGGTGTGGAAATCGGTGCCGGGTTTGCCAGCGTGTCCCAGCGCGGCAGCACGCATGGGGATTCGCTCACGCCCACCGGTTTTGCGAGCAATAACGCCGGTGGCGTGCTGGGTGGCATCAGCACCGGGCAGGACCTGGAGGTCAGCATCGCAATCAAGCCGACCAGCTCGATCTTGACGCCGCGCGACTCGGTGGACCGCGCGGGGCAGCCGACCCAGGTGGTGACCAAGGGCCGCCACGACCCCTGCGTGGGCATACGCGCCACGCCGATTGCCGAGGCCATGCTGGCGCTGGTGGTGATGGAGCACGCGCTGCAACACCGTGCCCAATGCGGCGACGTGCAGCCCGCGCTGCACATTCCCGGCTGAGCCTGCCAAACTTTTCTCCGGAGCGCTTATGAAAACCGTGCTGATCCTGAACGGCCCCAACCTCAACCTGCTGGGCACCCGCGAGCCGCAGGTCTACGGCAGCCAGACCCTGGCCGATGTGCAAGCCTTGTGCGAGCGGTCTTGTGCCGCCAACGGCTTTGCGCTGGATTTCCGCCAGAGCAACCACGAGGGTGAGCTGGTGGACGCGCTGCATGAAGCCGGACGCCTGCAGGCCAAAGGCAAACTGGCTGGCGTGATCCTGAACGCCGGGGCGTACACGCACACCAGCGTGGCGCTGCACGATGCCATCAAAGGCACGGGCGTGACCCTGATCGAGCTGCACATCAGCAACGTCCACGCCCGCGAATCGTTCCGCCACCATTCCTATATTTCGCCGGTGGCCCAAGCCGTGATGTGCGGTTTTGGCGTGAACGGCTATGCGCTGGCGGTGGCCGGGCTGGCGGGCATGCAGGCGGCGACCTGATTTTTTCAACGTACAAAACGTCTTAAAGGCTTTTCCAGTGACTGCGCAACTCAAAATTGATTTCGTTTCCGACGTGGCCTGCCCCTGGTGCGCTGTGGGCTTGGGTGCGCTGGAGCAGGCGATTGCCCGCCTCGGTGACTCAGTAGAAGTGGATATGCACTTTCAGCCCTTTGAGCTCAACCCCCAGATGCCGCCCGGCGGCCAGGATCTGGGTGAACATCTGACGGAGAAATACGGCTCCACGCCTGCGCAGCGCACGCAGATTTACGAAACCATCCGCCAACGGGGTGAGGACGTGGGCTTCACCTTCAGCCCCGAGGGTCGCAAGCGCATTTACAACACGCTGGACGCGCACCGCTTGCTGCACTGGTCGGGCTACGCCGGTCCGCGCGGCGCGCAGTACGCCCTCAAAAAGGCGCTGCTGCACGCTTACCAGGGTCGGGCGGAGAACATTGAATCGCACGCAGTGCTGCTGGCGGCGGTGGCCGAAGCCGGCTTGGACGTGGCGCAGGCGCGGGTGATTTTGGAGAGCGGTGAATTCAAAAATGAGGTGCGTGCGCTGGAGGGCTATTACCAGCGCGCGGGCATCAACGCGGTGCCGGCGGTGATCATCAATGACAAGCACCTGATCTCCGGCGGTCAACCGGTCGAAGTGTTCGAGCGTGCGCTGCGCGAGATTGCGGCGCAGCCATCGCAGGCGCACTGAACTCCGATCAGCAGCTTCCCCGGATGACGCGCCTGCCTGAGGCCTACCGCGCGGTGGTGCTCGGCGCCAGCGGGGCTATCGGCTCGGCGCTGCTTGCAGCTGTGCAGTCGGATGCACGCTGCGCGCACGTTCTGGCGTATTCCCGCAGCAGCCATCCCGGCTTTGAGTTGGAAGACGAAGCCCGTATTGCCGCTTGCGCCGCGCACGCCGCTTCGCATGGCCCCTTGCACCTGGTGCTAGACGCCACGGGCGCGCTGCACATTGACGGACACGGCCCGGAAAAGCGCCTGGGTGCGCTCGATCCGCAGCGGCTGGCCCGCGCATTTGCAGTGAACGCCATCGGCCCTGCGCTACTGCTGAAACACTTTGTCCCTTTGCTCGCTGCGGATGCTCCGGTTGTGTTCGCCACGCTGAGCGCGCGTGTGGGCAGCATCGAAGACAACCGAAGCGGTGGCTGGTACGGTTACCGCGCATCCAAAGCCGCACTGAATATGCTGCTGCAAACCGCAGCGATTGAGGCGGCCCGCACCCGTCCGCTGGCGGTATTTGCCGCGCTGCAGCCCGGCACCGTGGCCTCCAAACTGAGCGGTCCTTTTGTTTCTGCTGCTGATGCGCTTACGCCCGCTGCGTCAGCGACGGGCATGCTGGCGGCCCTGGACGCGTTGCAGCCCACGGGCCGGGCGCAGTTTGTGGATTACCGGGGCAGCGTGATTCCCTGGTGAGGCAGCAGCGCCACGGCGCTTTGGCGATGTAGCCTCTTAGCCCCACTTAGTCCGTTATCGCGTTAGCGCGTTTGCAGTGCCCGCGCAATAAAGCTGCGTGGCACTTTGGGCTTGGGGCAGCGGCCCTGCGGTAGATCGAACCAGCTGCGCACGTCTTCCTCCAGCCCAAGCCCGTGCATGTAGTTGTAAATTGCCTTTTTCAGACCCAGGCCCAATTGGTCGTGGTCGACGCCGCTGGGGTCGTGGAACAGGATGTCGTTTTGGGCGAAGGTCACCGGCGGCATGGGCAGCAGCTCCACACCGTAGGCGGCCGGGTTTTGACCCACCGGCGAGTGCGTGGTGCAGGTGAAGCGGTGGAAAAACCCGCTTTGGATGCAGCCGTTCTCAAACAACTGGCGAACGTACTCCAGCGCGTCCACGGTGTCCTGCACGGTTTGGGTCGGAAAGCCGTACATCAGGTAGGCATGCACCAAGATGCCGGCCTGCGAAAAACCTTTGGTGACGCGCGCAACCTGCTCAACGGTGACGCCTTTTTGCATCAAGGCCAGCAAGCGGTCGGAGGCGACTTCCAGGCCGCCGGACAGCGCAATGCAGCCGCTTTCGGCCAGCAAATCTGCCAGCGCCGGGGTAAAGGTTTTCTCGAACCGGATGTTGCCCCACCATGAGATGGCCAACTTGCGGCGCAACAGTTCCTGCGCCAGCGCTTTAAGCGCCTTGGGTGGCGCGGCTTCGTCGACGAAATGAAAGCCGGTTTGCCCGGTTTCGCCAACGATGCGCTCGATGCGGTCGGCCAGCGTGGCGGCGGTGGCGGTCTCGTAGCGCGAGATGTAGTCCAGCGTCACGTCGCAAAAGCTGCACTTCTTCCAGTAGCAGCCCTGGGCCACCGTGAGCTTGTTCCAGCGCCCGTCACTCCACAGTCTGTGCATGGGGTTGAGCATGTCCAGCAGCGAAAGGTACTTGTCCAGCGGCAAACCGTCCCAGGTGGGGGTGCCCACGTCTTCAAACGCCACATCGGGTTCAGGCCAGCTCATGTACTGGACCTGTGCGCTATCTGCATCGCGTACGTAGGTGCGCACCAGACGGCTGGCGGCGCGCTTGCCTTGCAGGTGTTCCAGCAGCGCCAGCAGCGGGCGCTCACCGGCGTCCAGGCTGATGAAGTCCACGAAATCAAAAATGTGCGGCTCGGTGAGCGTGCGCAACTCGGTGTTGACATAGCCGCCGCCCATGGCAATGCGGATGTCCGGGTGATGCGCTTTGATGCTTTGCGCTATCCGCAAGGCCGCGTAGACCGCACCGGGGAAGGGGACGGAGAGCAGCACCAGATCGGGCTGGTGCCGTTCTATGCACTCCAGCGTGAGGGTGTGCAGCACCGTGTCCACCAGCGTCGGTGCAGCGGCCAGCGCTTGCGCCAAAGGACCGAAGCTCGGCTGGCTGCCCGCCAGCGATTCGCCGTAGCGCACAAATTCAAAACGCGGGTCGACCGCGTCGCGCAGCACATCGGCCAGGTCGTTGAGGTAGAGCGTAGCCAGATGGCGTGCGCGGTCGTTTTGGCCCATGGCGCCGAATGCCCAGGCCAGCGGGTCGGCCGCCTCGGCATCACCGTAGACATCGAGCGCGGCGAAGCGCGGCCCCTCCGGCAGAAAACCGCGCCCGGCGATGCGGTGGCTGAGCGTGGCGTCGCGCCCTTGCAAAAAGGCGATGACTGGTGCGATGGTGGCAGCGTAGCGGTCAAAGTGCTCGACAAAGCCCTGCACGCTGGGGCTGCGCTGGCTGAGCGGAAGTTCCAGTGCCGCAGCATGGATACGCGCCAGGCCGTCCGGCGTGAACAGCGCCAGGATCAGGGCCAGGGCCAGGTCTTCCTGTACCGCGTCCACGTCCCGCCCACGCAGGAAACCGGTGATGTACGCGGTGGACGGGTAGGGGGTGTTGAGCTGCGTCATCGGCGGGATGACGCTCAACACCCGCAGCCCGGAGACTGCCGGGTGCATGGCTGGGTTGGCAGCCAGCGTCACATGCCCGCGTAGTTGGGGCCGCCTCCGCCTTCGGGCGTGACCCAGACGATGTTTTGCGTGGGGTCTTTGATGTCGCAGGTCTTGCAGTGCACACAGTTTTGCGCATTGATTTGCAGGCGATCGCTGTTGTCGTCGTTTTTCACAAACTCGTAGACACCAGCCGGGCAGTAGCGCGCCTCGGGGCCCGCGAACTTGGCCAAGTTGATGCCCACGGGAACCGATGCATCTTTGAGGGTCAGGTGCGCAGGCTGGTTTTCTTCATGGTTGGTGTTGCTCATGAAGACGCTGCTCAAGCGGTCAAAGCTGATCTTGCCGTCCGGCTTGGGGTAGTAGATGGGCTTGCACTGGTCTGCGGGCAGCAGGTGCGCGTGGTCGGGCTTGTCGCGGTGCAGGGTCCAGGGAATGTGGCCGCGCAGGGCAAACTGCTCCACGCCGTTCATGATGGTGGCTACCGTCAACCCTTTTTTGAACCAGTTCTTGAAATTGCGGTCTTTGTTCAGCTCAGTGTAGAGCCAGCTTTTCTCAAAGGCTTGCGGGTATGCGCTCAGCTCATCATGGGCGCGCCCTGCGACCACGGCTTCAAACGCTGCCTCACCCGCGAGCATGCCGGACTTGATGGCGGCGTGGCTGCCTTTGATGCGGCTGACGTTGAGGTAACCGGCGTTGCAACCGACCAGCGCGCCGCCGGGGAATACGGTTTTGGGCAAAGAGGACAAGCCGCTGGCGTTGATGGCGCGTGCGCCGTAAGACAGGCGCTTGCCGTGGGCTATGCCTTTGGCAGCATCGCCTTCAAGGTACCAGCGCACGTTGGGGTGGGTTTTCCAGCGCTGGAACTCTTCAAACGGGCTCAGATAGGGGTTGGTATAGCCCAGGCCGGTGATAAAGCCCATGGCGACTTTGTTGTCTTCCAGGTGGTACAGGAATGCGCCGCCGTAGGTCATCTCGTCCATGGGCCAGCCGGCGCTGTGCATCACAAAGCCGGGCTGGTGGCGCTGCGGGGCTATCTCCCAGACCTCTTTGATGCCAATGCCAAAGCTTTGCGGGTCTTTACCGGCGTCGAGTTGGTACTTGGCGATCAGTTGCTTGCCCAGATGCCCGCGCGCACCTTCGGCAAAAACGGTGTATTTGCCCAACAGTGCCATACCCAACTGAAAGCTGTCGGTGGGCTGGCCGTCTTTGCCTATGCCCATATTGCCCGTAGCCACGCCTTGCACGCTGCCGTCGTCCTTGTAAAGCACTTCTGCCGCCGCAAATCCAGGAAAAATTTCCACGCCCAGGGCTTCGGCTTGCTCGGCGAGCCAGCGGGTGACTTTGCCGACGCTGACGATGTAATTGCCCGCGTTGTGGGCAAAGGGCGGCAGCAGGAAATTGGGCATGCGAAACGCGCCGTTTTCGCTAAAGAACATGATGGCGTCGTCGGTCACCGGCTGGTTCAGCGGGGCACCGCGCGCCTTCCAGTCTGGAATCAGCTCTGTCAAGGCCTTGGGGTCCATGATTGCGCCGGAAAGAATGTGCGCGCCCGGCTCTGAGCCTTTCTCGAGGACGACCACCGACACCTCTTTGCCAGACTGTGCGGCCAGTTGTTTGATGCGGATCGCCGTGGCCAGCCCGGCGGGGCCGGCGCCGACTACGACCACGTCGTATTCCATGGATTCACGGGGGCCGAACTGGCCCAGGATTTCTTGGGGTGTCATGCGCTGGAGCGGTGAAAAAAGGGGTGCGGCGGTGCCGAATCTGGGAATCAGCGGGGGGCCAAGCGGATGGCGCCATCTAAGCGGATCACTTCGCCGTTGAGCATGTCGTTTTCAAAAATATGCAGTGCCAGCTTGGCGTAGTCCTGCGGTGTTCCCAAGCGCGATGGAAAAGGTACGCCGGCCGCCAGCGCATCCTGCACCTCCTGCGGCATACCAAACAGCATGGGAGTGCCAAAGATTCCCGGGGCGATGGTCATATTGCGGATGCCGTTGCGCGCAAGGTCGCGGGCGATTGGCAGCGTCATACCAACAATGCCGCCTTTAGAGGCGCTGTAAGCCGCCTGGCCGATCTGCCCGTCATAGGCTGCTACCGATGCGGTCGAAATCAGCACGCCGCGTTCGCCGGTGGCTTCGGGTTCGTTGGCGCACATGGCCTCGGACGCCAGCCGGATCATGTTGAAGCTGCCGATAAGGTTCACGGTGATGCAGCGATTGAAATTGGCCAAAACATGTGCGCCGTTTT
>CANFHZ010000083.1 GCA_947446885.1 Comamonadaceae bacterium | reverse complement strand
GACACCCTGGGCGCCGACGAACCGGAAAGTCTTTGCAAGCGTCGCTGAGCCCGCTTGCAGCAGACCCCCCCGCTATACTCCGGCCGACTTTTCAGACGGGTTGCCCATGCACTTTCGATTGGATTCGACCTATGGCCGGGTTATGGCTTGGCTCAACATGCACCTGGTCGACCATGGCTTTATCCGGGCCATCTACAACAATATGTATGCGATTGGCGGCGGCATGCACCGCTCCAGCCAACCCAGCCCCTCCCAAATCCGCGATTACAAGAAGCGGCTGGGCCTCAAAAGCATCCTGAATTTGCGCGGCGTCAATGAATTCGGCTCGTATGCGCTGGAGGCCGAGGCCTGCGATGCACTCGGTATCCGGCTGGAAACCTTCCGCCTGTATTCGCGCCAGCCACCCACGCGCGATGAAATCCACGGCATCAAAGCTGTCTTTGCCAAACTGGAATACCCCGCGCTCCTGCACTGCAAATCCGGCGCCGACCGGGCGGGCATAGGCGCGGCGCTGTTCCGCATCCTGCATTTGGGGCACGGGGTGCGCGATGCTTTGACCGAACTCAACTGGCGCTACGGCCACTTTCGCCGCTCGCAGGCTGGTGTGCTTGAATTTGTGCTGGAAACTTATTTGGCGCGCAACGAACGGGCGCCCATTGCGTTCATGGAATGGGTGGACAGCGAGTACGACCCCAGCGCACTGGAAAAGCAATACATCGCCGAGGGCTGGGCCTCGCTGCTCAACGACAAGTTGTTGCAGCGCGAATGAAAAGCTCACTGCAGCTGTATGGGCGGCTGATCCAGACGATCCGGCCCTACCGTTCGGTGGTAGCCCTGTCGGTGCTGGCCATGGTTGCCGCCGCCGCCTTGGAACCGGTGTTGCCGGCCCTGCTCAAGCCGCTGGTCGATCAGAACCTGATTGCCAAAAACAGCCAGACCCAGTGGTGGGTTCCATTGGCCCTGGTACTGTCTTTTCTGGCCAAGGGTGTGGCCGAATACGTGGCCAATGTTGCCAGCCAGTGGATTGCCAACAAGGCTATTACCGACTTACGCCGGCAGGTGTTTGCCCACCAGATGGAATTGCCGCTGGCCGAGCATCTGGCTCAATCGCAGGGGCGCATGCTCTCGCGTCTGTTGTATGACATCCCGCAGGTCGGCGCGGCGCTGTCGTCCGCATGGATTGTGGTGGTTCGCGACACCCTGATCATCATCGGCCTGACCGGGTATTTGATCTACACCGCCTGGGAGTTGACCCTGCTGATTCTGGCAATTGCCCCCATCGTCGCGTGGCTGATTACCCTGGCGAGCAAAAAGCTGCGCGGCGGCAACCAGGCCATGCAGGAGAGTGCCGGTGCCATGACCGGGGCCATTGAAGAAAGTCTGGCAGGCGTGCGGGAAATCAAAATCTTCGGAACCCAGGCGCACGAGGGGCGGCGCTTCGCCAATACCACCGAAACGCTGCGCGAGCAGACCATGCGAACCGTACGCATCAGCGCGCTCAACGTGCCGCTGGTACAGGTGCTGGCCGCGCTGGCCGTCGCCGCCGTGATCTGGCTGGCGTCCAATTTGTCGGCGCAGGATCGCCTGAGCCCCGGCACCTTTGTTGCATTCGTTGCCGCTATGGCCATGCTGTTTGAGCCCATCCGCCGCCTGACCAATATCAACGACGTGATCCAGCGCGGCCTGGCCGGTGCCCAGTCCCTGTTCGATCTGCTGGATACGCCGCCCGAGCCGCCGAGCGTCGCCAACAAGCAAGCGCCGCGTGCGCGCGGGCATGTGCGCTTTGAGGGCGTGAGTTTCCGGTATCCGGGGCAGGAGTCCTGGGCTGTACAGGATTTGAACCTGGAGTTGCGCGCCGGTGAAACGGTGGCGCTGGTCGGGGCCTCGGGCAGTGGGAAAACCAGCGTGGTGCAGCTGATGGCGCGCTTTTTCGAGCCGACCCATGGTCGCATTTTGCTGGACGGCCAGGACATCGCGCACATGGACTTGCACACCTTGCGCGCACAACTGGGCTGGGTCGGACAGCATGTGGTGCTCTTTGATGACACCATTGCAGCCAATATCGCCTACGGTCGCCCGGATGCGACTGAAGCCCAGATTGCGCAGGCCGCCGCAAGCGCCAATGCCTGGGACTTTATTGAGGCACTTCCGCAGGGCATGCAGTCGCGCGTAGGCGTCAACGGCGGGCAGCTCTCGGGCGGGCAGCGCCAGCGGATTGCAATTGCCCGGGCATTTGTGAAAGACGCACCCATTCTGCTCTTGGACGAGGCGACCTCGGCGCTGGACAACGCGTCAGAACGCGCCGTCAAAGACGCGGTGTCTTTGCTGCGCCAGCAGCGCTCGGTGCTGGTGGTGGCGCACCGGCTGTCGACCGTGCGCGATGCCGATCGCATCATCGTCATGGAACACGGGCGCGCCGTGGAGTCCGGCAGCCACGACGCACTTCTGGCGGCCAAGGGTGTGTACGCCCGGCTGCTGGCCCGCGGAGCCGACACCCTCGCGACTTGATTCAGAGCGATGCGCGTGCCCGGCCTACGCCTCTCACTGCTAAGCAGGCTGCTGCTTGCGCTCCTGGCATGCGGCCTGGTCATCGCCTGGGATTTGCAATCACGGCCCGCGCCACTCGCTGCGGACCAGGCGGTGTCGGCTACCCCACGGTCTACGCCCCCCGTGCAACTGATTCGCACCGGCCAGGGCCATATCCCCATGCCACCCGACGCGCCCAGCGCCCATGCCTCTAATTTGCTGGTCATGCCCGAGGGGCACCCATGGTCGCTGATGGCGTTCTGGTTTGCGGGTTCCCGTGAGGCCGCACCCGATGTGCAAATTGCCAGCGCACATCTGGACCGCAGCAGCGGAGCCTGGAGCCCGGCACGCTACGCCGTGGGGCGGCAGGATTTGGGATTTGGCACAACACGGCTGGGCAATCCGGTACCCTGGCTGGACCAGGAAGGACGTGTGCATCTGTTTGTGGTGGCCACCGGACTGGGCGGCTGGGCAGCGGGGCGCGTTGTGCATTTGCGTCAGCGGGACGCGGCGGCCATAGGCCAGCCGCATGGCTTTGCGGTGCAGCGGGTTCTGCCGCTGTCGTGGTTGTGGAACTACAGTTTTCTGGTTCGCAACACGCCTTTGCTACTGCGTGACTCGGGGATGGTTTTACCGGCTTATTTTGAAATGGGCGATCCGGGCTTTCCGGTCGCCCTGCGCTTTGATGCGCAGGGACAGATGCGCAGCATGGTCCGTATGGGCCAGGACCGAAAAACCATTCAACCAGCGCTTTTGCCCGTGAGCGCAACGCACTGGCTGGCGCTCGCACGCGACACCAGCGGCGCGCGCAAAATTCGACTCAGTCAGACACACGATGGGGGAGCACATTGGCAGAATGCCCCGAACCTCAGCCTGCCCAATCCGGATGCGTCAATCGCCACCCTGCAACTCCCAGACGGCACGATGCTGATGGCGCACAACACGACTTCTGAAGGCCGGCATAGCCTGGGACTGAGTGCCTCGGTAGACGGCGTGCAGTGGACGCCGTCGCTCACCGCGGCCCAGGGCAGCGCAGGGTCAGAGTATTCCTACCCGAGCCTGGTGTGGGTCGACCAGCACGTCATGCTCAGTTACACCGACCAACGTCGGCAGATTGCCTGGCAGCGATTTGCGATCCTGCCCGCCACACCCTGATCCATGTTGTTCGCCTCTGATCTATCCACTCTGATGCAGCCTCTGATGCGGATGGACATTCCCGCGCTGCCGGATACGGCACTGCGTCAGATCGGTGTCCAAATGCTCTGGGGAACTCTGCTGGCCGCAGCGGGCTGGCGCGCTGGCTACCGGCTGCCAGCGCGCTGGCGTGCAGGCTTTGCGGCGCTGATCGCGCTGTGCTCGGTGGTCCCGGGGCCAGCCTCCCCTGCTTACTGGCTGGAGATGGCATTTGCCGCGCCCAGCTGGACCAGCGCCCTGCTGTGTGGTTTTTACCTGCAGATGCAAGTGCGCCAAACTGCCGGCCTGCGCGAGGACGCGTCAGGCACCGCGCCAGCAGGTATCCCATGGCCCTGGGCCGCAGCTGGAATTGCGCTGGGTTGGGTTCTGGCGCTGGACACGTTTGCCCTTCTACCTCTGACGGATTCCCTGTATGGGTGGGGCTTCACTCCGCTGGCAACCCTTGTCCTGCTACTGGTGGCAGCAAGCGCATGGCTTGTCAAACCCGATTGGGCGACCGCCCTGCCCATGTTGGCGATCGCGCTGTATGTGGCTACCCGCCTGCCCAGCGGCAACGTGTGGGACGCAGTGACCGATCCCCTGTTGTGGCTCTACTTGCATGGTGCTGTTGTACTGCGTGTATGGAGGCAACTCAATGGCCGCAGGAGACGGTTGACATAAGCACGCACGGGCCCGTGCTGGTTAACGCAAGGCGTGATCGGCCTGCAGATCCGCGTGGTAGCTCGATCGCACCATGGCTCCGACCGCAGCGTGCTTGAACCCCATGGCATAGGCCTGCGCCTCAAAAGCCTTGAATTGATCCGGGTGCACGTAACGCCGCACCGGCAGGTGGCTGCTTGACGGTGCGAGGTACTGCCCGATGGTGAGCATGTCGATGCTGTGGTCCCGCATATCCCGCATCACTTGCAACACTTCTTCATCGGTCTCGCCCAGGCCGACCATGATGCCGCTCTTGGTCGGAATATCCGGGAACAAGGCTTTGAATTTTTGCAACAAGGTAAGGCTGAACGCGTAGTCCGAGCCGGGGCGCGCTTCCTTGTATAGACGCGGTACGGTCTCGATGTTGTGGTTCATCACGTCGGGCGGCGCAGTGCGCAAAATCGACAATGCGCGGTCATCGCGGCCCCGGAAATCGGGTACCAGCACCTCGATCTGCGTGGCGGGCGACGCGGCGCGAATCGCCTCGATACAGGCCACAAAATGCCCGGCGCCGCCGTCGCGCAAATCGTCACGGTCCACGCTGGTGATCACCACATACCGCAGTTGCAGCGCAGCAATGGTTTGGGCCAGCTTGGTAGGTTCGTCCGGGTTGAGCGGATCGGGGCGGCCGTGGCCTACGTCGCAAAACGGGCAGCGGCGGGTGCACTTGTCACCCATGATCATGAAGGTCGCAGTTCCTTTGCCAAAGCATTCACCGATATTGGGGCAGGAGGCCTCCTCGCACACGGTGACCAGCTGGTTGTCACGCAAGATTTTTTTGATGTCATAAAAACGGCTGCTCGGACTGGCGGCCTTCACGCGAATCCAATCGGGCTTTTTCAGCAGTTCTGCGGACTGAACCTTGATGGGAATACGGGCCAGCTTGGCTGCGGCCTTCTGTTTCACGCTGGGATCGTGCGGTGCGGTGGAGATGGACATGGGGGAGGGTTCTAGGGTGATAAGCCCTGCACCAAACGCTGGCCCAGGGTGGCAGCGACTTCTTCCCAGCCAACCGCCACGCCGATTGTAGAAAGGTCGACTGTGCGCAGACCCGCATAGCCGCAGGGGTTAATCGCCTCGAAAGGCGACAAGTCCATGGCCACATTCAGCGCCACACCGTGGTAAGTGCAGTGGCGGCTCACCTTGACCCCCAGCGCGGCAATCTTGCCCAGACCAGCAAAATTGGGCTTGCCCGCGCTGCTGTTTGCAGCCAGACGGGCGTGGCCAGCGGGGTCATCCAGTCGCACATAAATGCCAGGCGCCCCCGGAACCCGATGGCCTGTGACATTCCAGTGCCGCAGGGTGCGGATAACCGCCTCCTCGATGCGGTACACATATTCCTTGACGTAATAGCCGGCGCGCTTGAGATCAACCAGCGGATACGCCACGACTTGCCCCGGCCCGTGGAAGGTGATCTGGCCTCCGCGGTCGGTGGCAATCAGCGGAATCGCAGTCGCTGCCAACAGATGCTCGCTGCGTCCCGCGAGCCCTTGGGTGAAAACGGGTTCGTGCTCACACAGCCAGATTGCATCAGGAGTATGGGCCTGACGCGCGGCGGTGAAATCCTGCATGGCGCGGTATACAGGCTCGTAGGCGCAGCGACCCCGGACAAGCGTCTGCATCGGGATCAGCTCAGCGCACACCCTAGAGCGTGACCTTGACCATCGGATGCCCGGAAAGCGCCCGATACACGTCATCCAGTTGGCTGCGGCTGCTCACCCACACGTGCAAAGTCAGCCCAAGGTACTTTCCACCGCTGCTACTGCGAATTTCGACACTTTCTGTCGCCATGCCAGGATCGAAGCGCCGGGCTACCGCGAGCATCTCGGGCAAAAAGCCGTCGGACCGCTCGCCCATGACCTTGATGGGAAACCGGCATGGATAACTGATCAACGGATCCACATCGGTCTGCTGCTGCGGGGTGGTAGTGAAGTTGGACATAGGCTGGGATGCACACATTGCGTTTCGGACCCATTATGGCCACAGCGAGGCGCAGGGTGGCCCAGTTCGAACTTGACGCATGGCTTACAAACAGCGCGTGCGAAATGCCTGCTATATACTCGGAGGCTGCACTGAAAAGCCCCGAATTATTGGAGCGTGCAATCCCTATTCGAACGTAGTGCGTGTGACAAACCGCTGGTTAGACGACCCCGAAGAGGAGTTCACTGCCCTCAGTTCAGAGGAAGCGCGCCAATGGCGCTTACGGCAACGGTTGAGCCCCGCGTGGCACTCCATAGCCTGGCAAATCGGGATCGGATTGAGCGCATCAACAGTGGTCGGGATGGTGTGGCGCAGCGGAATGCTCGCGCAGTCGGTGGCGTTCGGAGTGTTCGCAGTCGTATTGCCGAATACCTTGCTGTTGCGGGGCATGGCAGGCGCGGGAAAGCATTGGGGGCCAGAAGCTTTGTTGCTTCGATTGTTGGTCTGGGAGTTGGTCAAGCTTGCTTTGACCGTCGCGATTTTGTACAGCGCCGATAAGGTGCTTGGTGAAATGAGTTGGCCCGCCTTATTGGCAGGCTTGGTTGTAACAATGAAGGCGAACTGGCTTGTGCTAGCTTTTCAACAAGGCGCAAACCGTTCATCTGGTGGCAAAGGCTGATTGATATATGTCTGCTGAGCAAGGACCGAGCGCTGGTGAGTACATCGGCCATCACCTTACCCATCTGCAAAACAAGCACATGGGTGGCATCGTCGATTTCACCGTGTTCAATATGGATTCGCTCTTTTGGGCGATTTCGCTGGGCGTAATCGGCTGTCTGGTGATGTGGTTGGGTGCCAGCCGCGCGACATCGGGAGTTCCGGGTCGCTTACAAGCAGCTGTCGAATTGCTGGTTGAAATGGTCGATGCACAGGCCAAAAGCATTGTCCATAACGCCGAGAGCCGCAAATTTGTGTCGCCTCTGGCGCTGACCGTATTCGTCTGGATTTTCCTGATGAACGCCATGGACTTGCTGCCTGTCGATCTGATTCCCATGATCTGGGAAGTCCTCTTCACAGCCAATGGCGGAGACGCCCACCACGCCTACATGCGCGTGGTTCCGACCGCGGATTTGTCGGCTTCGATGGGCTTGTCGGTGAGTATTTTGCTTATTTCCCTGTACTACTGCGTCAAGATCAAAGGCTTGGGTGGCTGGCTGCATGAGTTGTTCACTGCGCCCTTCGGTAACCACTTTTTGCTCTACCCTTTCAACTTTGCGATGCAGATGATTGAGTTCATCGCAAAAACCGTCTCCCACGGCATGCGCTTGTTCGGCAATATGTATGCGGGCGAACTGGTGTTTTTGCTGATCGCCTTGATGGGCGGTGCGTTCTCCATGTCGTTCACCGGCATTGCGCTGTCCGTCGGGCACATCATTGCCGGCACCTTCTGGGCCATCTTCCACATTTTGATCATCACCCTACAAGCATTTGTTTTCATGATGTTGACCCTCGTGTACGTGGGCCAAGCACATGATCACCACTGATTGTTAACCTTGCTTTTCTGTTTTTTTTAAGGAGCTACCATGGAAAGTCTTATCGGTTTTGTCGCGCTCGCCGCTGGTTTGATCATCGGTCTGGGTGCCTTCGGCGCCTGTATCGGAATCGGCATCATGGGCAGCAAATACCTGGAAGCAGCCGCGCGTCAGCCTGAGCTGATGGGCGAATTGCAAACCAAGATGTTCCTGCTGGTCGGTCTGATTGACGCGGCCTTCATTATCGGAACCGGTGTGGCTCTGTGGTTCGCCACGGCGAACCCCTTCCTGGCCCAACTGGCCAAATAATCCATTTGCCCCTTGGACGTTGCGACGCAGACTGCGCCGCAACCCGCCTGAGCCCTATGGAAAAGGATACGAAGTGAGCATTACCGGTACCCTCATTGTTCAGATGATTGTGTTCCTGATTTTGGTCGGGTTCACGATGAAGTTCATCTGGCCGCCCGTGGTCAAGGCCCTGGACGAGCGCGCAGAGAAGATTTCACACGGACTGGCCGCAGCCGAGCACGCGAAAATCGAGCTCTCCAACGTACACCGTGAAGTCGAAACCCGTCTTGCCGCAACCCGCTCCGAATCGGCCGCTGTGTTAGCCGACGCCGAGCGCCGCGCGCAGCAAATCATTGATGAAGCCAAGTCCCGCGCAGTAGTGGAAGGCCAACGCATTGTGGACAGCGCCCGCGCTGAAGCCATGCAACAGGCTGTCAAAGTACGCGAGGCGCTGCGTGAAGAAGTTGCGGTCTTGGCTGTCAAAGGTGCTGAGCAAATCCTTCGAAAAGAAGTCAATGCTCAGGTTCATGCCGACTTGTTGTCGCGTCTGAAAACTGAACTCTAGAGGCGCGCATGGCCGAACTCGCAACCATCGCCCGCCCCTACGCGGACGCGCTTTTCAAGTCCAGTGCATCGGATCACGCAAGCACCCTTCAGTGGCTGGATCGCATGGCCGCGATAGCGGGCGACCCCGACCTGTTGCACTTTGCTGACAACCCCAAATCCACCGTAGACCAGGTTCTTGGTCTTGTGGAAGGCGTTATGCAAGAGCCTTTGAGCGCCGTGGCGCGGCAATTTTTGCGTACGGTGCTCGAAAACGGCCGCCTGAGTGCGCTGCCGGAGATGGCAGCCCAGTTCCGCGCACGCACAAATGCCGAAAGCGGTGCATCGGATGCCACGATCTACAGCGCATTCCCCATGGAAGGCGCTGTACTGGATGAGGTAACGCAGTCGCTGGAGAAACGCTTTGGACGCAAGTTATTTGTGTCAGTGCAGCTTCAGCCGGAGTTGATTGGCGGAATCCGCGTATTGGTGGGCGACGAGGTGCTCGATACCTCGGTCAAAGCCCGCCTTGAGCAAATGAAAGTGGCGTTGGCTGCGTAAGCGGCCAGCAACTGTGCTGTAGTTTTACCAAGAAAGAGGGAAAGAGTCATGCAACTCAATCCGGCAGAAATTTCCGAACTGATTAAGAGCCGTATCGAAGGACTGTCGGCCAGCGCCGACGTCCGTAATGAGGGCACCGTCATCTCGGTGACCGACGGCATCGTCCGCGTCCACGGCTTGTCCGATGTGATGCAGGGTGAGATGCTTGAGTTCCCCAACAACACCTTCGGCCTGGCGCTGAATTTGGAGCGCGACTCAGTGGGCGCCGTGATTTTGGGTGACTATGAGCACATCTCAGAAGGCGACACGGTCAAATGCACAGGCCGCATTCTGGAAGTGCCGGTTGGTCCAGAGTTGATTGGCCGGGTGGTCAACGCTTTGGGTCAACCTATCGACGGCAAGGGCCCGATCAACGCCAAGATGACCGACGTGATCGAGAAGGTCGCGCCGGGCGTGATCGCCCGTGAATCGGTTAGCCAGCCTATGCAGACTGGTCTGAAGTCGATCGACTCTATGGTGCCCATCGGACGTGGCCAGCGCGAACTCATCATCGGTGACCGCCAGACCGGAAAAACCGCTGTTGCGATTGACGCCATCATCAATCAAAAAGGTCAGAACATGACCTGTATTTACGTCGCCATCGGACAAAAGGCTTCGTCGATCAAAAACGTGGTGCGCGCCTTGGAACAAGCCGGTGCCATGGCCTACACCATTGTAGTGGCGGCCTCGGCTTCTGAATCTGCAGCGATGCAGTACGTGTCGGCCTACTCGGGCTGCACCATGGGCGAATACTTCCGTGACCGCGGCGAAGACGCGCTGATCGTCTACGACGATTTGTCCAAGCAAGCCGTGGCCTACCGCCAGGTTTCTTTGCTCTTGCGCCGTCCACCCGGCCGCGAGGCCTATCCCGGCGACGTGTTCTATCTTCACAGCCGCTTGCTCGAGCGTGCCGCCCGCGTGAACGCCGACTACGTCGAGCACTTCACCAAAGGCGAAGTCAAAGGTAAGACGGGTTCGTTGACCGCTTTACCGATTATTGAAACCCAGGCCGGTGACGTGTCGGCTTTCGTTCCAACCAACGTGATCTCGATCACCGACGGCCAGATCTTCCTGGAAACGTCGCTGTTCAACGCGGGCGTTCGCCCTGCCATCAACGCCGGTATCTCGGTGTCCCGCGTCGGCGGTGCAGCGCAGACCAAATTGATCAAGGGCCTGTCCGGCGGTATCCGTACCGACTTGGCGCAGTACCGCGAATTGGCTGCTTTTGCCCAGTTTGCTTCGGATTTGGACGAAGCAACACGCAAGCAACTCGACCGCGGTGCACGGGTGACCGAATTGCTCAAGCAAGCCCAGTACAGCCCGCAAACAATCAGCCTGATGGGTGCAACCCTGTTCGCGGTGAACAAGGGTTACCTGGATGACATCGAAGTCAAGCAAGTTCTCGCTTTTGAGAGCGGTATGCACGCGTATTTGAAGGACAAGCACGCAGCGCTGCTGGCCAAGTTGGAAGCTGCCAAGGCCATGGACAAAGATGCAGAAGCCGAACTGAGCGCCGCCCTCACAGCGTTCAAGAAGAACTTTGCATAAATCCCGCCCTGACGTCACAAGGAGCCTCTGATGGCAGCAGGTAAGGAAATACGCGGCAAGATCAAATCGGTGGAAAACACCAAAAAGATCACCAAAGCCATGGAAATGGTGGCCGCTTCCAAGATGCGCAAAGCGCAGGATCGCATGCGCGCAGCCCGCCCGTTCACGGAAAAAGTGCGCAATATTGCGGCCAACTTGGGACACGCCAACCCGGAATACGTGCACCCGTTCATGGAATTGAACGACGCGAAGGGCATTGGCTACATCGTCGTCACAACAGACAAGGGTTTGTGTGGCGGCCTTAACACCAATGTGTTGCGTGTGCTCACGCAAAAACTGCGTGAAGGACAGGCAGCAGGCCTGACGCCGCAGGCAGTTGCCATCGGCAACAAGGGCCTGGGCTTTCTGGGACGCAACGGTGTCAAGGTGGTCGCACAAGCGACCCAGTTAGGCGACACGCCGCATCTGGAGCGTCTGATCGGGCCGGTCAAGGTCTTGCTGGACGCCTACGTCAACGGCGAGCTCAGCTCGGTGCACCTTTGCTACACACGCTTTATCAACACAATGAAGCAGGAGCCGGTAATCGAGCAATTGCTGCCTCTTTCGGCCAAGGGCATGCAGAGCGACCGCCCCAACCGGTCGTGGGACTATGTCTACGAACCGGATGCGCATGTGGTCATCGACGACCTACTGCTGCGCTATGTCGAAGCCCTGGTGTACCAGGCTGTTGCGGAAAGCATGGCTTCGGAGCAATCGGCACGCATGGTGGCCATGAAGTCGGCAACCGACAACGCCGGCAACGTCATCGGCGAACTCAAACTGATTTACAACAAGACGCGTCAAGCGGCGATCACCAAGGAATTGTCCGAGATCGTTGCCGGTGCGGCGGCTGTCTGATTTTTATTTTTGGAGCGAAATAACATGGCGCATGAGACCACCCATACGAACGCTGGCGT
>CANFHZ010000082.1 GCA_947446885.1 Comamonadaceae bacterium | reverse complement strand
TTTCGCCAGGCGCTGGGCGCGCCAATCGAAGGGTTGGCCGAAAGGGTTGGCCGCGGCTCCGAAGAACACGCGCGGTGCGAAGGTGACTTTGCGTCCGCTCTGGAAGCGGTATGCATCGCGCATATCGCGGCCAATCTCCAGCAGCGACATGCAGTCCAGATCAAACACCGGCTTGGCTTGCGGATGGTCGCCGCTTTGCACGCCGTCGCCACTCAAGCACAACATATTGCACACGCCCATGGCCGCGCCACCCAGGATGTCGCCCTGGATGGCGATGCGGTTTTTGTCGCGGCAGGAAATTTGCATGACCGGCGCATAGCCCACGCGGGTCAGCAGCGCGCACACCGCCAGGCTGGACATATGGCAGTTGGCACCGCTGCCATCGGTGGCGTTGATGGCGTCCACATAGCCGTCAAACACCTTGGCGCGGCGGTAGACCTCGCTGGGATCAGCGGAATCCGGCGGCTCCAGTTCGGCGGTAATCGCAAAACCACCGCTACGCAACACCCGCTCCAAACGACCGGGCGAGGTGTGACCGGGCAAGATGGGCAGCGGGTAGCCCGGCACCGGTTCGTCGTCGAACATCATGCGCTTGTCTCCTTCGCCGCTTGGGGTGCTTTGTCGCGCGCCACTTTCAGCCACGATGACTTGCCCTTGAGGCGGGCATCGACCGCGAATTGCACGACCTTGATCGCCTCCCGGCCCTCGCGCATGCGCTGGCTTCCGGCAAATCCTTCAACCCATACGCAGCGCATCTCGGGTTTGACCTCGCAATTGCCGTTCGCACGCACGCCGCCGCAGGGGCCGTTGCGTATGGTTTTGGGGCAGTTCATGGAGCAGGACATGCCGGTGGAGCTGAGCGCGCATTGCCCGCACATCTGGCAATCAAACAAAAAGCCTTTGACGACCTGCTCGACCGTGGCCACCGGTTTTTCCAGGCGCTCGTAACCGATTGCATTCCACAGCGGATGCAGTGCCACCATTACCCGCTCGAAGCCCGCATAAAAAATTTCCAACCCGCGGGCGTGGCGCACCGACCAACGGCGTACCGCGTACATCAGACGGCTCCGGCGTCGTTATCCGCCGCTACGGCGGGTGCGGGCAGGGTCTCGTCGATGCCATGGGCGCGGATGATGCGCAAGAGGTCGTCATCCGAATAAGCGGCTTCGATGCGCGCCGCCTCGGCATTGGCCTCGGCCTGCAAATCGTCGCCGCAGGCGCGGGGTTCGCTGCGCTTCCAGTCCGCCAGGTAGTCGCCGGAGCTGGCTTTGCCCGCACGCATGGCGGCGCGGTCCACGGCCTCCTGGAATCGGTGCGACAACTGAACTTTGGCGGTCTCACGCCCCGCTTTGACCAGCACCTGGGCGGGTACATCGCGCCATGAAATTACGATCAGTTTTGCCATTGAATCACCTGTGTGTGCCCCGTAGCGGGTAGTCGAGAAAATGCGGTGTGCGCTTGTTCCAGGCCGGTGGCGAGTTCACCGTAACCGGTTATTTTGATTTCGCAGGCGAGCCCTAGGCGCTCAGCGGCAGCCTGGGCCTGTGCGTAGGCCTCGGGTTGCGGTGCCTGCGCCAGATACACGAGCTTGCGGTAGTGGCCGAAATATTCCTGCAGGAGCTGGGGATGGCGGTCTATGCCCAGTCCGCGAATCACCAAGCGGTCAAAGTGGCGCAGCAAAAAATCGGTCAGGTAAAAGGTGCCCAGTTCCTGCTCGGCCATCTCGGCAAATGCGGCACTGCCCGCGTAAAACTCGTAGCAGTGCGCACCAGCCAGGCGCTCCACGCCTTCTTCTTGCAAGACGGTGTCGAGCATGCCGCCCGTGCCGCAATCGGCATAGGCCACAAACATGTGCGGGTACTGGGGCCGCAGCGTGCGAATCTTGTGCTGCACCGCAGCCGGAATTTTCTCGGGGCGGTTGTGCAATTCGGCAGGCAGGCAGGTCACGTCCACATGGCTCCAGCGGTTGGCTCGGGTGATGGCAATCACTTCACGGGCGATGGCCCCGCAGGCAATCACCAGGGTGGAGGCGGCGGTGCGCATCGGGTGTGTCAGCGTGGTCAGCCGGGCACGCCCGGGCCCATCAGGCGTGGGCGGCAGCGCGGCGCGCAGCGATCAGGGTTTTAGCCGTTTCGACCGCCACTCCGGCGTCGCGGCAATACGCATCAGCGCCCACGGCTTTGCCGAATTCCTCATTCAGCGGTGCGCCACCAACCAGCACGATGTAGTCATCGCGCAGGCCTTTTTCTTTCAGGGTGTCAATCACCACTTTCATATACGGCATGGTGGTGGTGAGCAGCGCGGACATGCCCAAGATGTCGGGCTTGTGCTCTTCCAGAGCAGCCAGGTATTTTTCAACAGGGTTGTTAATGCCCAGGTCAATCACTTCAAATCCAGCACCTTCCATCATCATGCCGACCAGGTTTTTCCCGATGTCATGGATGTCGCCTTTTACGGTACCGATCACCATCTTGCCAATGGGCTCGACGCCAGTTTCCGCCAGCAGGGGGCGCAAAATTTCCATGCCACCCTTCATGGCATTGGCAGCCAGCAGCACCTCGGGTACAAACAAAATGCCGTCGCGGAAGTCCACGCCCACGATACGCATGCCTTCGACCAGCGCGTCATCCAGCACCCGGCTGGCAGACCAGCCACGGCCCAGCAGAATATTGGTGGCTTCAATGACCTCGTCGCGCAAACCGTTGTAGAGGTCATCGTGAACTTGCTCGGTGAGCTCCTCGTCGTTCAGCGAGTTCAAATCCAGATCGTCAAATTCTTCAGCCAAAGCAGACTCCTAGTAGGTGCGCCGCATGGTGGCGGTTGGCAATATGAGAAAAATAGTACGGTTCGCACCGCGAAACGGCTTGCAGTTTAGCGACGTGCGATTGTCGCGATACGACAGCGCTCTGCGGGGCACGCAATGCGAGCAATTGTCTCGTCAAGCCAGCGCCATGTCCCGATCCGCATCCGTCCTATTCGTCCGGATAGGCGGCAGTGCCCTCCAAAATTTGGCGGCGGCTGTTTTTACGCTCGGCGCTTGGGGTGTAACCAAACAGGTCGCGGTAGCACTTGGAAAAATGCGGGGGCGACTGGAAGCCGCAGGCCACGGCAATTTCCATGATGGACATCCCGGTCTGCAGCAGCAGGCTGCGGGCGCGGCGCAAACGCATGTCCAGGTAGTACTTGGTGGGCACTTCGCCAACGTAGCGTTTGAACAAACGCTCGATCTGGCGGCGCGACACGCCCACCAGTGCGGCAATCTCGTCCAAAGACAGCGGCTCTTCCAAATTGGCCTCCATCAAGGCGGCGGCCTCGATCAGGTTCTCGTGGAACAGCCCCACGCGCGACATCAGCGGCACATGCTGGCGGTCCTGGTCATTGCGGATGCGCTCCAAGATGAACTGGTCGGAAATCATGGGCGCGATGTTTTTGCCCAGATGGCCTTTGATGATGTGCAGCATCAAATCCAGCGGAGCAACGCCACCGGTGCAGGTGTAGCGGTCGCGGTCGATGGCAAACAGCTGGCGGGAAAAAATGACTTTGGGAAACTTCTCTTCCAGCGCGGTCATATTCTCCCAATGCACCACGGCCTTGTATTTGTCGAGCAAACCCGCCTTGGCCAGCGCGTATCCCCCGGTGCACAAAGAGCCCAGCGCCACGTTGCGCTGGCCGATTTTGCGCAAAGCCGCGACCACCGGCGGCGTACACGCAGCTTCGATATCGACCCCGCCACACACAAAAACAATGTCCACCTGGCCGATGTCGTCCAGCGCCACGGTGGGCGACAGGGTCAGCCCGTTGCTGGCCGGGACCGGCTGGCCGCCCAGGCTGGCCAGCGTCCATGTGTAGACGTTTTGCTGGCTGATGCGGTTGGCCATGCGCAAGGCTTCTACCGCGCTGGACAGGGCAATCATCGAATAGTTTGGAAGCGTCAGGAAGGCGTAGTGGTACGCAGCGTGCGGGCGAGCAGAAGCGTTTTCAGCGATTTTCATGTCGCAATTAGAACGCATGCGCTGTGCAGGCACATCAGGGTCCAGGCCGGTTCGGTCATGCTTGCACCTTGGACAGGCTGCTGCACAATCTTTCAAGCTGGCCGAATGCCTTGCGCGTGCGGCTGGATTTCAGTCCCCCAAGCTTCTCACCTACAGCCCCGCCCTATTTATGACCCAGCCACCCAACGCCCGTCCCCGAATTGCCGTCCTGGCTGACATCGAGCAGGCCCTGCCCCGGCTGGCCGACTGGAGCGCCGTCCAGGCGCTGGCGGACGTGGAATTCATCAACCACCCTCCTGCCGGCGAGGCGCTGGCCGCGCTGCTGCGCAACGCAGATGCCCTGGTGTTGATGCGTGACCGCGTGCCGCTGAACGCTGCGCTGATTGACCAGCTGCCCAAGCTGCGCTACGTGGTTTTCACCGGAACCCGCAACACCACCCTGGACCTGGCGGCCCTGCACGCACGCGGCATTCCGGTCAGCCACACCGAGTGGGGCCCCTCCAAGGAAAGCACCTGCGAAATGACCTGGGCGCTGATCCTCGGCGCCTTGCGCCACATGGAACAGGAAACCGCGCGCCTGCGTGCGGGCCAGTGGCGCGCCGCGCGTCCACAAGCGCTGGGTGGCGTTCTGCACGGCCAGACTCTGGGGCTCATCGGTTTAGGTGAAATCGGCAGTCGGGTGGCGCGCGTAGGACAGGCGTTTGGCATGGACGTGGTGACCTGGAGCCCCAATATGAGCGCCGAGCGTGCGGCAGCCCACGGCGTGCGGGCCCTGGCGCTGGATGAACTTTTGGCCCAATCCAAAGTTGTCAGCCTGCACCTGGTGCCGTCCGCGGCGACCCGGCACCTGCTGAATGCCGACAGACTGGCAGGTATGCGCAATGACGCGGTACTGGTCAACACCTCCCGCGCGGCACTGGTTGACCACCAGGCGCTGTGCGCGGCGCTGCGGCAGGGACGACCCGCTTGTGCAGCGCTAGACGTGTTCGAGATCGAGCCCCTGCCGCTGGACGACCCGCTGCGCAGCCTGCCCAACGCCTTGCTCACGCCACACCTGGGCTTTGTCACTGAGCCGGTGTTCCAACGCTTCGCCCAAGGTGTGCTTGAGGGTTTACTCGCGTGGCTGCGGGCCGAGAAACCCCCGAGAATGGTGTCCTGACTATTCCTGCTGAATCAACGTCTAATTGAAGGGATCTCTATGCGTAAGTTGTTTTTGTCCGTTATCGGCAGCAGCATGGTGCTGGCTTCTGTCGCCTGCCCCAGCCTGGCCTTGGCGCAGGCCTGGCCCAGTAAACAGGCCATCAAGCTCGTGGCGGTCTTCCCGCCCGGCGGATCGGTCGACCAAGTGGCACGCATTTTGGGACCGGCTTTGTCGCAGCAACTGGGCCAGTCCGTGGTGGTGGAAAACAAGGGCGGCGCATCCGGCACCATCGGCACTGCGGCGCTGGCAGCCAGCGCACCGGACGGCTACACCTTCGCAGTGGTATTCGATACGCACGGCGTGAACCCCAGCCTGATACCCAACCTTCCCTACGACACCAAAAAAGATCTCTTCCCGATTATTCTGGTCGGTACAGCCCCGATGGTGCTGGCCACCAACGTGAACTCGGAATACAAAACCTTTGCCGACGTCATCAACGCCGCCAAGAAAAAGCCGGGCCCCAGCTACGGCAGCATCGGCTCTGGCAGCTTGGGCCATGTCGCCATGGCCTTGCTGGGTAAAAACAACAACCTGGACTTTGGCCACATTCCCTACAAAGGCGGCGGCCCCTTGATGAACGATGCACTGGCCGGGCACGTTCCACTGGCCATCGGTTCGGTATTTCTGGTCAAACCGCATATTGACAACAAGCTGATGCGCCCACTGGCCGTCACCACAACCAAGCGCGCGGCCGATTTGCCCACGGTTCCCACAATTGCTGAAAGTGGTTTCGCCGGATTTGACGCTCCCGCATGGTGGGCCGTTTTGGCGCCCGCCAAGACACCGCCGGACATTCTCAAGCGCATGAATGAGGAGTTGAATAAGGTCTTGCAAAACCCCGACATCAAAAAGCGCCTGGACTCGCAGGGCATCGACATCGTGGGTGGTACGCCGGAAGCTGCGCGGAACTTTATTGATCGGCAGATCGACGTGTGGGCCAAGGTCGTGAAAGACAACGACATCAAGGCAGACTGAAAAAATGGTGCGGCTGGCAGGAATTGAACCCACGACCCCTTGGTTCGTAGCCAAGTACTCTATCCAACTGAGCTACAGCCGCACTGCGGTGGATTGTAGCATCGGGGTCGCATGATGGCCGTTCGACTGCCGCCCACTCCCGCGACTGCGTGCGTGTATGTACCGTTGTCACCGACCAATCACCTCCAGGAGAACTGTGCATGGATCGACGTCATTTTTTTGAAAGCAGTGCTGTGGCATCCACGGGCGCGTTGGTGGGCATGAGCGGATCATCAATCGCTGCGCAAACAGTGAAGACGCCATTTGAAGTGGCCGCCACGTACATACCCGTGGTCGGTTCGGACGCGTTCTTTCCGGTTCGCAGGATTTATTGCATCGGCCGCAATTACGCGGCCCACGCGCGCGAAATGGGTTCTGACCCGACCCGTGAACCGCCTTTCTTTTTCCAGAAGCCCACGGATGCCGTGCAATTCGTCCCCGACGGAACGGTCACGGACCATCCTTATCCGACGCTCACTAAAAACTACCATTACGAGGCTGAACTGGTCGCCGCTCTGCACAAAGGCGGACGCAATATCCCCGTGGCTGAGGCTCTGGACCTGGTGTACGGCTACACGCTCGGGCTGGATATGACGCGCCGCGATTTGCAGCGCGCCTTAGGCGACCAGAAAAAGCCCTGGGAAATCGGCAAGAGCTTTGACCGATCCGCACCGCTGGGTGCCATCCACCGGGTCGCACAAACCGGGCATTTTGCGCAGGGTGCGATCTGGCTCAAGGTGAACGGCGAGATCAAACAGAACGCCAACCTGAATCAAATGATCTGGTCGGTGGCGGAGCAAATCAGCAAACTCTCCGAGGCTTTTGAACTCTTCCCGGGTGACATTATTTTTTCAGGCACACCCGAGAACGTCGGCCCGGTGGTGCGCGGCGACCTGATCGAAATGCACATCGACGGGCTGCCAAACCTCAGCGTCAAAATTGTGTAAGGCATTGGCGCTTGGCGGGGACCGCAAGGCCAACAGCTTGCGTTAACGCGCTTTGTGCGCGGTACTACACCCCGCCGTGCGGGTGCGTCGGGTCGACCCACAACACGGTTTGCGGTTTCTCTGCAGGCTCTATGTCCAGATTGACAGCCACCGCCTGGCCATCGCTGCGGCATAGAACACATTCCAGCATCTCATCCGCGCTGGCGTTAATTTCCTGGTGCGGAACCCAGGGCGGCACGTAGATAAAGTCGCCCGGCCCGGCCTCCGCCACAAACTCCAGGGCATTGCCCCAGCGCATGCGCGCCCGGCCTTTGATCACATAAATCACGCTCTCTAGTGGCCCATGGTGGTGTGCGCCTGTCTTGGCATCCGGGTGGATATGCACCGTCCCCGCCCACAGCTTTTGGGCGCCCACGCGGGCAAAGTTGATTGCCGCCTTGCGGTCCATTCCCGGCGTGGAAGGCACGTTTCCGTCCAGCTGGTCACCAGGCACCACGCGCACGCCATCGTGCTTCCAGTCGGTTGAATGGCTATGGCCTGGCTCAGTGCGCATGGGAAACTCCATTGTTTTCAGAAATGTGGAGCATCCTAGCGCACCCGGCCTCTATTGCGCGCGCCCGCACCATATGAAGCCACGCAACTTGCCGCGCGACATGACGGACGCTGACAACAACACCAGGCCGACCACAAACTAATTTTTGGGAGCTGTACATGTTTACCCGCCGACTTTTCACCCTCTCTGCATTGTTGCCCCTGAACGCAGGCGCAACAGAAATTGCCCAGGCTTTGCACGCACACGACTACGTGCTCCTGATGCGCCATGCCTACGCCCCCGGCGTCGGAGACCCGCCCAACTATTCCCTGGATCGGTGTGAAGGCCAGCGGCTTCTGAACGACGAGGGCAAACGGCAGGCGGTACGCAATGGTGACTGGCTGCGAGAGCAAGGGGTTCAGCGCGCTACGGTGCTCAGCAGCGTCTGGTGCCGTTGCATGGAGACCGCCAAGCTGCTTGGCTTTGGCGATGTCACAGCCGAGGCCAGCTTGGCATCTTTTTTTGATGAGCCGCGCCGCGCCACCTCCCAGACCACCGCATTGAGCAAACTTCTCGCCACCGTTTTGCCGGGCAAAGGCGGCAAGGCGCTCATATTGGTTACCCACCACGTCAATATTGCGGAATTCAGTGGCGAAAACATCGGGTCTGGCGACATGGTTCTTGCCCATATCGGCCCGCAGGGGCAGCTTTTAAACTTCCGGCGGTATCCCAGCCACTGAACAAGAGCCCCCAGCCTGATTCTCTTTTCCACCGCGTCAGATTGTTTTACCCGGCGCGAAGTGGCTCGCGCGTTGGCTACAGCCCGAAACAAATAGTCCAACCATGTATATCCGGGCAATAACTGAATCGCCGCAGAATTACTATTAATGTCTTTAACTGTTTTCAATAAAAAAAGGCCACCCATATGATGGGTGGCCTGTAAAGGTCTCCTAAGAGACTTCGTTGGAACCGAGAAACTAATGAATAGATACCCAAAAATCACAATCCTCAGTGCGACAGCGTGCCTTAGTTTGACAGGCGTGAAATGCGATCTTCCGGTATGGCTATTTCAAAAAAGTCCCCCATAAGAGTGGGCTTGAATTAATCCAATCCAGGCGCATACGGCGCCGTCACTCCAAAAACGGAAGCGCCCTCACGATCTTGCGCGTTTCCAAGGCCAGCGTTATTACACGCTGCACGAGTTTGAGCGGGTACGCCGGGTCACCCACCACCTCGTTAGCCCAGCGGTTCGCATCATTGCTGAGCCCGCTGGCAGCATGTATTTTTATGCCCTGGCTCTCCATCGCCCACAATATTGCTGGCCGGCCATTGATCACATAGTCGTACGCTTCGAGCGGAATGCCCGACACGCTGATCCATTCGTTATAAATAATCTTGGTCCGATTCCCGCGCGCACCAAATGCCATTTGTTCCACCCGCCAATAATCGGCGTGGCTTAGATGCGGCGGGCAATCGCGCATGTCAATGCGCAAGGGATATTCTGCTGCGGCGTCATAGTTCACGTGCAAATCTGCCAACCTGCGCCCAGCTTCGCTAAACGCTTTGAAATCGGCCAGACCTTGCACCACCGGAATCCGCGGCGGGTCGCGGCGCAAATCCTTCATGTACATGCTGCGGCAATCCTCGGAATGCAACACGCCATACACGTAATAAAAGAGATCTTCCTTGTTGATGTCCGGACATTCATATTGCGCCTGGAAATGCTCAAGTGCCAAATCGGTAATGCCATCCACCATCGCAGGCTGTGCGCTGCTGTAGGCAGCATGTACCGCAGAGCTGCGGCATGTCTTGCTGCTTGAGCTTGGGTACGTCTTCAAGGGCAGAAGCCGCCCACGGCCAAGAAAACTGCAGACCGAGACCCCACTCACCATAAACGCCGTTACGCCGGCCTTGTCGCTCCGGTTATCAAAGCAAATAGCCAAACCCTGGGTGTGCGATAAATCAATCGGCACCGACTGTGCGCTGTTGCGCAGCAGCAAGGATTCGTCATAAATCCAGCTTTTACTAAAGGGCCGGGAGTTCGCCAAAAAAATCCTGCCGGCATAAAACTTCCGAATCTTGAGCGTCAACCGCCGGCTGATGGCTGCCGTGGGTTCTTCAACTATTGGCTGCTTCCCGCCGTCAGCCACGGCAAGGGCACGGCTACGTTTGCGGGGTGTAGCTGAATAATGTGCATCCAACAGCGTCTGGTTCTGGTGCTGAATGGCATGGCGAACATTTTTGCGCAATTCGGTTTGCGAGGCATTTAAATAGGCCGAATCACCCCTTGCCGGCACACCCGGTTCCTGCAAGCCAAATAATCCCGGTGCATGTATGCCAAGGCCTACTTCAGAAGAATCATCCTCCTGACCGTGCAGATTGATATACGTCGTGCGCGCCAGCACGGGCACGTCTTTAGCCAACTGCTTATTCATACGCACGACAAATTGCGGGCAATGGCGACGTTCTTGCCTTTGCTCTTGGCCTCATAAAGAGCGTGGTCGGCAAAAACTAGGATTTGTTCTACATCGGCACTCACGGGGATGAGCGACACGCTGCCAACGCTGATCGTGCACCGCTGCCCTCCGTATTCGGGGGCAAAAATTTTGGAGGCCACAAGCTGGGGTAGGCGCTTGACTACGGCGCACCCATCCGTGAGTCTTTGCAAAAAGATGGCAAATTCGTCACCACCAATGCGCGCAAACAGATCCCCCGGGCGCAAATGCCCGGCGACGATGCCGCACAGTTCGCGCAACACGGTGTCGCCACATGCATGGCCGCGGGTGTCATTCAGCTGTTTCAAATGATCCAGGTCAAACAGGATCAATGTCAACGGCTCCCCCTTGAGACGACGCTCATTGACCAACACCGCAGCCTGCTCCATAAAGCTGCGGCGGTTCAGTATCCCGGTGAGCGGATCAGTCTCTGACAACACGCGAAGCGTATTCACCAGGCGTTTTTTCTCCGTGATGTCAAAAATAGCGCCAGCCTGCCCCACCACGCGGCCGATCTGGTCCCGAATCACCGTCTTGTAAAAAGTCACATCCCGCGTTGTCCCATCAGACCAACAAACCTGGGCGTCGTAAATTTGGCGCTTGCCGTCCTCCAGCAAATGCCGGTCTGCTTCGTCGTACACGCTGGCAAGCTGCGGCGGTGCGACGTCGTACACCGTGTGCGCAATCACCTTGTCGCGCGGTAAACCGAGGTAATCCAGAAACGCCTGGTTGCACTCCAGATACCGGCCTTCCATATCCTTGATAAAAATGGGGGCTGGAATATGGTTCAGCGTGGAACGCATAGCCTCATGCGCCATCCGTGTTCGATGCAGCTGTGCAAAGGGCCCGTGGGGTGATCGCAGGCGCTGACGCAAGGACGCGATGCGATCCCGGAACCGACGCCCGCTGTCCCTGTCAATAATTTCCAAAGCCCCCTGCGCCCACGCCGCGTCCTGGATGCCTGAGCGCTCAACCTGTGGCCGCAGCCACAGCGCCCACGGCATCTGCTCCAGCCAGCCGCCGTCCCGCAAAGCGGTGACACATTCCTGCCAGTGCCCGCACGCATCACCCTCCACCAGCCAGCAGTGCGCGTACATCACATGGGCCAGCCGACACATCAGGTCAGCGCGTACGCATGCATCGGACAGCTCAGCAACACGAACGCGCTGCAAGTACGGCTGAGCCGACACCCCGCCGGACTCGGCTCCCAACAAAAAAAGATCGGATCCGGATGCCATGGGATCGTCACGCCCATCCGGCAAAAAGACATTTAGCAATAACTAATGCCAAATATGTATTGATATATGGATTGGTCACGGTCATATGTACTTTCATATATCCCCATAAAGGGTGAAATTGAAGGCTGGCTACCGTGCATCATCCAATTCAAACATGTAGTAAATTTGTAGCTGTCTCCATATTTAATCCACTTTTGGAGTTAATAAAAAAATATATGTTGAAGATGTAGGAAATTCAACGTTCTCCGGAGACCCAAAATAACAATGCGCCTGCGAATCATTCATTCCCTGTCCTCGGTACTGATTGGCACCGTGCTGCTTTCCGTGCTGGTCATGGGCGTGCTATCTGCATGGCAGCTCCACAGCGGTTTTGAGAGATACCTGCAGCAACAAGATTTGAAGCGCCTCGATGACTTCGCGCACTTCGTATCGCAACAAGCCGAGGCAGCCGGGGGCCTGGATGCGGTAGCCGGCAACCAGCAGGCGGTGCTGCGCTTGATGGACGGTTTTGCCGAGCACCTTGGCATTCGCCCACGCGAAAATTTCCTCGACGGCACCCCTACGCAGCGACCGCCAGGCCTGGCGGCCTCGCC
>CANFHZ010000081.1 GCA_947446885.1 Comamonadaceae bacterium | reverse complement strand
GTTCGTCAAGGCGGTTTTCCCGTAAATCAGCCGTCCGGCAAAAATATTTTCGACAACAGCCGGTTTGACCACCGTCCGGTACTTGCGTGCAGCCCTTAACCCGAGGCCCCGACCATGCCCACTGCCAAGCCGCAAAACGTCCGCGCCATTGTCTTTGTCAGCCCCAAGGTGCTGGCGGTGCAGCGCCTGGAACTTGCCGAGATGGGCGCGGGTGACGTGGAGGTGGAGGTGGCGTACAGCGGCATCAGCACCGGTACCGAGCGCCTGCTCTGGGACGGCAGCATGCCGCCCTTTCCCGGCCTGTCCTACCCGCTGGTGCCGGGCTATGAGTCGGTGGGCACCGTCATACGACGGGGTGCCGATGCCCCGTTGGAAATTGGCCAAACGGTCTTCGTGCCGGGTTCATACAGCTTCAAGGAAGCGGCGAATGTGTTTGGCGGTTCGGCCGAACGTCTGGTAGTGGCGCACAGCCGCGCGGTGCGCCTGCCACCCGGCATGGGGGCACGCGGCGTGCTGTTGGCGCTGGCAGCCACCGCCTACCACGCCATGTCCGGCGGCCGCGCGGATCTGCCCCCGGGCGTACCCGACCTGATCGTTGGCCACGGCGTTATGGGGCGGCTGCTGGCCCGCCTCACGCTGGCTCTGGGCTTTGCGCCACCCACGGTCTGGGAAACGCAGGCCACGCGGCGCGCAGGCAGCCACGGCTATCCGGTCATCCACCCTGACGAAGACAGCCGCAAGAATTACCGGGGCATTTATGACGTTAGCGGTGACGCGGGCCTGCTCAATGTCCTGATCGCACGCCTGCTGCCCGGCGGGGGCGGCGAAGTGGTACTGGCGGGTTTTTACAAAGACGAGCTGCGCTTTGCCTACGCCCCGGCCTTTATGCGGGAGGCCCGCATCCGCATCGCCGCGCAGTGGTCGCCAGGGGACTTGGCGGCGGTTACCACGCTGGTTCAGACCGGCGCACTCGATCTGGAAGGGCTGATTACCCACACCGAAAGTCCGGAAAACGCGCAGGCGGCCTACGCCACGGCCTTTACCGATCCGGACTGCCTGAAAATGGTGCTGGACTGGCGGACGTGATATCCACGCCGCAGCCCAAAGTACCGGGGAGTTGATATGGACATGTTGATTGCGGGTTTGCTTATTTTTCTGGGTATCCACGCGCTGCGCGTGTGGGGTGAGGGCCTGCGCAGCACGCTGCTGCTGCGCTTGGGCCCCCTGGGGTTCAAGGCTTTGTATTCCGTCGCCTCACTGGCGGGCTTGTATGTGCTGATCATGGGTTATGCGCAGGCCCGGCTCAACCCGGTGCAGCTGTGGACGCCGCCACATGGCATGGCGCACGCCACGGTTGCCTTGATGTGGATATCCATGGTGCTGGTGTTGGCCGCAGAGATTCCGCGTAACGCCATCAAAGCCCGGCTGCGCCACCCAACGGTACTGGGCGTTAAAGTCTGGGCGCTGGCCCACATTCTGGCCAACGGCACCTTGCATGATCTGCTGCTGTTTGGCGGGTTTCTGGTGTGGGCAGTGCTGAGTTTTCGTGCTGCCCGCCAACGCGACCGCGCAGCCTGGGCGGCTGGGGAAATGACCGAAGCCCCGCCCACGTCCCGCGCAGCCACGCTGCTCACCCTGGTGGCCGGCACAGCGGCCTGGGTGGCGTTTATTCTGGTGGTGCACGTCTGGCTAATCGGCGTGGCACCTATCGCCGGCTTGGCCATCTGAGCACCGGATTGGCCACCCCAAGCACGTAACCGAGAGAACACCCATGGCATTGACTTTCCCTTTTGCGGCCATTGTTGGGCAGGAAGAAATGACGCTGGCCATCCAGGTCGTGGCCGTAGACCCCACCATCGGCGGGGTGCTGGTATTGGGCGACCGGGGCACGGGTAAATCCACGGCGGTCCGCGCCCTGGCCGATTTGCTGCCGCCGATTCAGGTCGTGCAAGGTTGTCCGTATGGCTGCGACCCGGGGGCCAAAAATCCCTGCGCGCAATGCCAGGCGGCGCGCGCTACATCGGGCAAAAAACTTCCAAGCCTGGAGCGCCCGGTGCCGGTGGTCGATCTGCCTTTGGGCGCAACCGAAGACCGCGTGGTCGGCGCACTCGACCTGGAAAAAGCGCTGACGCAGGGCGTCAAGGAATTTGCGCCCGGCCTGCTGGCGCAGGCGAACCGGGGCTTTTTGTATATCGACGAGGTCAATCTGCTGGAGGACCATCTGGTCGACCTGCTGATTGACGTAGCCGCCTCCGGTGAGAACCTGGTCGAGCGCGAGGGCCTGAGCGTGCGCCACCCCGCCCGCTTTGTGCTGGTGGGCAGCGGCAACCCCGAAGAGGGCGAGTTGCGCCCGCAGTTGCTGGACCGTTTCGGCCTATCGGTGGAAGTGCGCACGCCACAAGACCTGGCGCTGCGCGTGAAGGTCATCAAACGCCGCGACGCCTTCGAGCGCGACCCCGCGGGTTTTCGCGCCGAGTGGGATGCCGCCAACCAGAAGCTGCGCAAAAACATACTCAAAGCCCGCAGCGCGCTGGAGCGGCTGGAGGTCGGCGACGACTTGCTGCACCAGTGCGCCGCGCTGTGCCAGAAGCTGGGTACGGACGGACTGCGCGCTGAGCTCACGCTCTTGCGCACCACCCGCGCCATGGCCGCCTTGCGTGGCGCGAAAAAAGTGACGCTGGCGCATCTGCGCGAAATCGCGCCCATGGTGCTGCGCCACCGCCTGCGGCGCAACCCGCTGGACGACACGGGCTCCAGCGTGCGGGTGCAACGTGCCATGGACGAGGTGCTGGGCAGAGATGCCGCCAAACCCGTGCGAGCCGCTGGGGCGCACCCGGCGGCCGCGCAGGGCTGAATCCGGCCTGTTTCCGGCATACCCGGCATCTGGTGCGCATGAAACAGGACCTCCGCACGCTCACCCCGGCCGCAGCCGGTGACGCGCAGCAGGACGCGCCGCCCTCGGTCATTTGGAACGACGCGCAGCTGCTGCTGCTGGCGCTGCAGGTGGACCCGCTTGGTTTTGGCGGCGTCTGGCTGCGCGCCGGGCATGGGCCGGTGCGCGAAGCCTGGCTGGCGCAATTAGCCCGCGCTTTAGGACCACGCCCACTGGTCAAAGTGCCCCACCACATTGACTCCGAGCGCCTGCTGGGCGGCACCGACCTGACCCACACCCTGCAAACTGGCGCACTCCAGTGGCAAGACGGCGTGCTGGCCACGGCCCACGGCGGCATCGTCGCGCTGGCCATGGCCGAACGCCTGAGCGTGGGCACAGCGGCGCAAATGCTCTACACGCTGGAGCGTGGCCGCATCCGCCACAAGCAGGGCGAGCAGGACTGCCGCTTTGGCATCGTGGCACTGGATGAATCCGGCGAAGACGAGCCGGGCCTGCCCCCGGCCCTTTCCGAGCGCCTGGGTGTCTGGATCAGCCTGGACACGGTCAGCCGCTTCGATAGCCAGAACACACTGGACCTGCTCAGCGCCGAGGAGCTGGCCCGCACGCAATCTGACCTGAAAAAAGTCGGCGTACAGGACCAGGACGTGGGCGCGCTGTGCCAGGCCGCGCTGGCACTGGGCATTGACAGTTTGCGCGCGCCTTTGCTGGCAGTACAGGTGGCACGCGTACATGCGGCGCTGAACCAGCGCGAGGCCGTGGCGCAGGAGGACCTGGCATTGGCCGCACGCTGGGTGCTGGCCCCGCGCGCAACCGTCGTACCGGCCCCCCAGGAACCGCCGCCCGAAGCAAGCGACAGTGAACCACCGCCGCCCCAAGAGCCGCCAGCGCAGGAGGAGCCGCAGGACGGTGACACCCCTGCGCCACCGCCGCCCGAGGAACAGGGCGAGTCCGAGCAGCCTGCGATGCCGTCCGACCAGGACCTGGCCGAGATGCTGATTGCCGCCGCCGCAGCCGCCCTGCCGCCGCACCTGCTGGACCGCATGCTGCTGCAGCGCCAGAACGCATTGAAAGGCGTGCGCGCGGCCCAAAGCGGCAGCAGTGGACAGGCACAAAAACACACGATGCGCGGCCGCCCCTTGAGCCCGCGCGCGGGTAAACCCCACGCCGGGGCGCGCTTGCACCTGCTGGCCACGCTGCGCGCGGCAGCGCCCAAACAAAAACTGCGCCGCCAGCCGGTGGGCGCACGCAGCACCAGCGGCAATCGCATCAGCCTATGGCCGGAAGACTTCCATATCCAGCGCTTTGAGCAGCGCAGCCCCTCCTGCCTGATATTTGCCATCGACGCCTCGGGCTCGGCTGCGTTGGAGCGGCTGGCCGAAGCCAAGGGCGCGGTGGAAATCCTGTTGCAGCAGTCCTACGCCCGGCGCGACAGCGTCTGTGTGCTGGCGTTTCGCGGCGCCAAGGCCGAGGTTTTGCTGCCGCCCACGCGCTCGCTGGTGCGGGCCAAGCGTGCGCTGGCAGGCTTACCTGGTGGTGGCGGCACGCCACTGGCAGCCGCGCTGCAGCTGGGGCTGGAGCAGGCCATACAGGTGCAGCGCGCGGGCATGACACCCAGTCTGGTGGTGCTCAGCGACGGGCGTGCCAACATCGATTTGGCCGGTCTGGGTGGACGCGCACAGGCCGGGGCCGACGCCCTGGCACTGGCGCAGCGCTGGGCCCTGAGTCCCTGGGCAGCGCTCTGGATTGACACCGCGCCCAAACCCGAGCCGCTGGCCCAGGCACTGGCGCGCAGCATGGGCGCGCAGTACCTGCCCATGCCCTATGTGCAGGCGCAGCGCATGGCAGCTGCCATGCAAACCCTGCGGAGCTGATCCCCTGTGTTGGACTGGCTGTATCCGCCGCTGCAAGCCGCCGATCTGGGCTCGGATTGGCCGAACATGGGCTGCAGCCATTTCGTGCAAACGCCGGGCGTGCGCTGGCATGTGCAGATTGCGGGCAGCGGGCCAGTGCTCCTGCTGCTGCACGGCGCGGGTGCTTCCACCCATACCTGGCGTGACCTGCTGGTGCCGCTGAGCGCGGATTTCACCGTGGTCTGCCCCGACCTGCCCGGTCACGCACTCAGCCACATCGCGCCGGGCTGGCGGCCGGGCCTGCGCGAGATGGCCGCAGCGCTGAACGATGTGCTGCGCCACCTCGGGCTGCAGCCACATGCGGTGGTAGGCCATTCGGCGGGCGGAGCGGTCGGAGCACAGTGGGTGCTGGAGCACCAAACGCAAGCCACTGGACCGGGCCCCATGCTGATCGGGCTGAACCCGGCGTGGCTGCCCATGCCCGGTGCTGCGAACTGGATGTTCCCCACTGCCGCCAAGCTGCTGGCGCTCAATCCGCTGTCGGCGCAGTGGATGGCGCGCCAAGCGGCCCGCCCTGGCGTAGTAAAAAAGCTGCTCGATGGCACCGGCTCACGGCTGAGCGCCCATGGAATTGCGCTCTACGAACGCCTGATCCGGCAACCATCCCATGTGCGCGGCGTACTGGCCATGATGGCGGCCTGGGATCTGGGCGCACTGGGCAGGCGTATGCCTGGGCTGCGCGGACCGGTTTTTCTGCATCTGGGCGGCCGCGACACCACGGTCCCGATCAGCTGGTCAGGGCGAACCTACGGAATACTGCCGCAGGCGCGCGGCATCACGGTGCCGGAACTCGGCCATCTGGCCCACGAAGAGGCAGCGGAGCTGGTGGCCCGGCAAATAGGCGCCTGGGCGCTGGCGTCGCTCAATCAAACGGCCCGTTGAGTTGCACGGTAGCGAGGTTCAAAAGCCCGGCTGCGCTGACCCACAGCAGATAGGGAAGATTCAGCCAAGCTGCCGCAGGCTCGATCCGGCGCAAGACCAGCACCACCGCCAGCACCGAGAGCCATAAAGCCACCCATTCCAGCATCGCCCAATCCGGTCGGTGCAGGGCGAAATACAGATAACTCCAGAGCACATTGAGAACCGCGTTGCAGGCGAACACGATGAGCAAGGCCCGGCGTTCGAAACGGCTCACCGCGCCGTACCAGGCGAGCCAGCCGCTGACAGCGCAGAGGGTGAATATCGTGGTCCATATCGGCCCAAACGCGAAGTCGGGCGGCTTCCAATCCGGCTGACGCAGCGCGAGATACCAGGGCCCGATGTCCGTCAGCGATCCGCCTACCGCAGCCACGCCCAGGCTGAGCGCGAAAGCCAGGGGCAAACCCGGCCATAAAGGGGGCCGCTGTCCTTGGAAAATCAAGCGCGCGCCATCCCGAAGAGGTGCGCCAGGTCTTTGAAAAAGATGCGGACGTGGGCCATGGGTTTGCGCCGCACCAGCTCCTTGTTCATATACGACTCAAATGTGAGTTGCTGCACATCTTTGTCTTCGCAAATTTTGACAAAGCGCTCGCGCCGTTTGTCGTTCTGGTACCAGAAGTATTGCAGGATGCCCAAGACCCAGAACACTTTTCCGTGCAGGCGCATGAACTGCTTACGCGCCTGTTTGAGCAGGGCCGGGTTGTTGTTGAGAATGGCCTGGTTGACCGCGTGCGCAGCAACGCGGCCGCCAAACATTGCGTAGTAAATCCCCTCGCCCGAGGCCGGCGCCACCACACCGGCAGCATCGCCCGCGAGCACGACGTTGCGGCCGTTTTCCCAGCGCGGCAGCGGCTTGAGCGGGATGGGTGCGCCTTCGCGGCGCAGGGTCTCCAGGTGCGCCAACCCGCCCAGCTCACGCAAGCGGCCCACGGCTGAACGCAGGGAATAGCCCTTGTCGGCACTCCCCGTACCGATGCTCATGGTGTCGCCGTGGGGGAAGACCCAGCCGTAAAAATCAGGCGAGAGCAGGCCGTTGTAATACACATCGCAGCGGTCCGGGTCGTGGCTGGCGTCACCCTGCGGGGCTTTGACGATTTCGTGGTACGCGAACACGTACTTGGTCTTCTCATAGCCCTCGATAGTCTGTCGTGCCACCTCGGACTTGGCGCCGTCGGCACCGATCACATAACGCGCCCGCACGCTGATTGGCGCGTGGTCTTCGTTTTTGCCCGCGGGCGTGTAATGCACACGGGCCACCCCATCGGCGTCCTCGGTGATCTTGTCAAACACAGCGCGCACGCGCTGCGCGCCATTGGCCTGCGCGCGCGCGCGCAGCCACTCATCAAATTCATCGCGGTTGACCATGCCGACAAAGCCGTTATCAATCGGAATATCGACTTTTTTGTCCTTAGGTGAAATCATGCGGGCACACCGGGCCTTGGCCACCAGCAGGTGGTCTGGGATGTGAAAGTCTTTGATCAGGCGCGGTGGAATAGCGCCGCCGCAGGGCTTGGTTCGGCCCTGGCGGTCCAGCAGCAGAACGGTGCGGCCTTCTTGTGCCAGGTCGTCGGCAGCGGTTGCGCCGGCGGGGCCACCGCCGACAACGACGACGTCATATTCTTGGGTTTGCATGGTGTGGCTCCTTGCCAAAGGTGAAGGGGTGAATACGGGCACAACGAACACAAATGGGGCGGCGGGCGGCGGCGATGGGGATCATGCGGCCAGCCCCTGCGGCATGCCATAGCCCAGGCGCAAAGCCCAGGCGCTGACCATCATTCCCGCCACAAACAGCGGGACGCCAAACGCACTGACGGACAGGGCTTTTTCAACGGGTGACTGGATAAAGCGGTGCATCAAGGGCAGCTGCGCGAGCATCAGCAGCGCCACTGCCAGCGCATGCCAGGACGCGCCCCAGTGCAGCAGCAAGAAGCTGACCCAGACTTGCGGCACCAGCATGACCAGGCAGGCGGCCTTGGCAGCAGCCACCACGCCCAGCTGCACCGGCAGCGAGCGCACGCCCATTTGCAGATCACCCTGCACCGCCTTGAAATCATTGAGGGTCATGATGCCGTGGGCCCCCAGGCTGTAGAGCAAGGCCAGCAACACAATGGACGGCTGCGGCATAACACCCCCAACCATCACCGCTGCGCCGGTAATCCAGGCCAGGCCTTCGTAGCTCAAAGCGCAGGCGGCATTGCCCAGCCAACCGTCATTTTTCAGACGCAAGGGCGGCGCGCTGTAGGCCCACGACAGCAGCAAGGCCAGCGCACAGGCGTAGAAGCCCCAGCGCCCCAAGGCCTGCGCCCACAGCAGTGACAGCACGGTCCATAAAACAGCGATGTACAAACCCCAGCGCCCCGGCATGCGACCCGAGGGGATGGGGCGTTGCGGCTCGTTGATGGCATCCACGTGGCGGTCAAACCAGTCATTCACCGCCTGGCTGCTGGCGCACACCAGCGGCCCGGTCAAAACCAAACCCGCCAGCACAATAAGCCAGTTGTCACTCAGCGAACGGCCCGACGACACCGCACCACAGGCGAATGCCCACACCGGCGGAAACCAGGTAATCGGCTTGAGGAGCTCCGCTACGGTGGAAAGCTTGGGGTATTCCATGCAATGAGTTTTGCATGACACTCGATAATGTCAATAGGGATTGACACTTATTTGCGGCTTTTTTGAAGCCCCATCGTCTTTTTCCCGGCCATAGCGGCCGCCGCTTATTCGGTATCGCCCTCGGACACCATGCCGTGGCGGCGCAGTTTGACGTATAGGCTCTGCCGCGAAAGGCCCAGCATTTCCGCCGCAGAAGCGCGGTTGTTATGGGTCAAATCCAGCGCCGACTTGATACACATGCGCTCGATCATGTCCACCGTCTCGCCCACGATGTCTTTCATGGGCAGGCGCCCCACCAGCCGGGCGAGCTGGGCCACCGAATCCGACATGCCCGATGTCTGGCGAACTTCCGGCAACTGCCTGCGCGTCACATCCCGCACATAAAAAGCGTACGAAATCTCGCCCTCCGCCGACTGCAGCGTGAGCGCCGCAATCTCCACGGCAACGGAATTGCCGGTAAATCCCAGCAAATTGGTGGCGAATTCCTTGACGGCGGTTTGTTGGCGCAAATTGGTGTTGAGCACGCCCCAATCGATGCCGCCCCGGACAAACCACTGCTCCAGCGCCTGGCCTTGCAACTGCGAGCTGGCCGTGGCACCCACAATGGCCATGAATTCGGCGTTCACGGCCTTGATGGTGCCGCTGCGGTCGGTCAGGACAAAGCCGTCAGGGGCGCGCTCCATGGCCTGGGACAGAAGAGCGGAAACTCCTTGTGCCCCCGCTTCCTTGGCCGCCTCCTGCGGCAAAAGACGTACCAAAAACTGGGCTCCGTTCTCCTGGCGGAACACGGTGGCTGTCACTGTGCAATCGGCCAGCGCGCCGGCAAAACGGGCTTTGCGCATTTCCACCCGGCCGGTGGCGTAAGCCATGCGCAACAAGGCCTGCACATCGTCGCGGCAGCCGGGATCGAATGCTTCGACCACGTCGCGCCCTACCAGTCGCTTGGTCGCGTCTTTGAGCAACGCCTGGGCACTGAGATTCACTTCGGTAACCCGCAGCGAGCTGGAATCCACCAGCATGACCGCCTCCACCGAGGTATCAAACAAAATCCGGTAACGGGTCTCGATATGGCGCAGCCGCAAGTAATCCCGCTCCATGGCCTGCTGGGTTTCCACCAAGCGGCGTTGCAAGACGGCCAGGGCCTCCATGTCGCGCCCCAAGGCGAGGAAGCGGCCATCGGACTCAAAGCGAACCAGGGCGTATTGCATGGGCACGTCGGCACCTTGGGGCGACGCGTGGTTCACATGCCGCCAACGCATCTCAGTACCCTCGGCCGCGGACTTCAGCATCTCCAGGATCTTGTTGCGGCTGTCCACAACAACCGTATCAACCCAGGACTGCCCAATCCAGTTGTGGCAGCCCAGACTGGCCAGATCGTCCTTCTTCACCGACACATCCTGCACGACCCCATCTTGGCCAATGACCAAAGCCACATCCGACGTCACCCCGATCAGCGCGGCAAGCGTGTGGGCTTCAATAGAAGGCAGTTTCATACATCAAATACCAGATAAGAGGCGGGATGGGAGGGCGTTTAAATATTCCATTAATTATAAACTTTGTGTCACTTAAAACATCCACGTATATATCAACATAAGTTGACAGTTCAAGCAGCAGCCATGCCGGGGCTTTAGCCGGCAACCACCCATTGCTCAGCCAATCGAACCGCCTCGTCCGCCGCATGGGTGGAGAAATCCGCCCTTAAAACATGCACCAATTCAGGGCGATCCTGGACCAAAGGACCGCCAAGCATGATTTTGATGGCCGGATTCGCGCTGGCGCGACGGGCCTCGGTCAGGGTACGGTGCAAAGCCGGCAATACCTGTTCGGCAGAAATACCCACACCCAAAACGTCAAACCAATCCGAATTCAAGACCGCGAGCCACTCCCGCTCCTCCTGGGCGTAAGCCACCTGCACCCACCACCCAGCGCGGCGAAAAAATTCTGCCGCCATCAGGCTCCCCAGCGTGTGCTGCGAGGTCGGATTGACCAAGAGCAGGCGCTTGGGCGTGCCGGCCACAGGGCGGGCATCCGCCAAAAACTCGGGGCTGAGCTCGTACATCGCCGTCTGCAGGCGCGCAACGCCGACCGAAACGCTGGTGAAGTCCATGCGATCCGCCTCCCACCAGGTACCCATCAGCCGGGCTGTCGGACCAATTCCATGGAGATAAATATCCGGCCAGTTACGCCCCTGATCGCGCCAGGCCCGCAGCAGCGTTAAGGTCTCCTCCTGGCTACGGACCGCGGCATGCGCGAGCTCTGACCAGTGGGCCGTACCCAGTTCGGGCACAGCGCGCGCCACCCCCGGGTGTACCGCCATGTCAGCCTGACCCACCAAGCGCAGCCGGCCGGGTACGCCGATCAGACGCTGGATAGGCGCAATGTCCATGAGGAAGCGGGGAATTCGTTTGACAGCTGCGTCCAGCATGCGCAACTCCTTTTTAAGCGCGGTTTCGGATGCAAAAGTGTGATTTCACTCCGCCCGCTTGTAATCATGGAAAACCCTAGTTTTGTATTAAAAAAAATACGTCAATTTAGGTTGACACTAGTCCATAATGGTTCTACATTGACCCGCAACCCAGACGCAATCCCGCCCTGCCCCAGCCCCAAAAGGAAGCCCGCTGTGACCAAACCCCTGTACACACCCGAGCAACGCGCCAAGCGTGACGGCACGGTGTGGACCTTGGTGCAAGGCATTCTGGCGCCCGTTCAGTTTCTGGTCTTTCTGATCAGCCTGTGCCTGGTTTTGCGCTTTTTCTGGACCGGAGAGGGTGAACAAAGCGCGCTGCTGTCAGTGGTCGTAAAGACCCTTGTGCTCTACATCATCATGCTGACTGGCTGCATATGGGAGAAAGTCGTCTATGGCGTCTACCTGTTCGCCGACGCGTTCTACTGGGAAGACATGGTCAGCATGGTGGTCATGGTTTTGCACACAGCCTATGTCGCGATGTGGTGGCATGGCGGATTCAGCCCCACCGAGCAGCTCGCCCTGGCACTCGCGGCCTATTTCACCTATGTGATCAATGCGGCGCAATACATCCTCAAACTGCGCCGCGCCCGTTTGCAGGCTGCAGGGAAAAGCGTGGAAATGCCGCTGACCGGCGAAATGGGAGCTGCCTGATGAGCACCGTGATCCCTATCCAAACCGCTGCTGCTACGGGCTGCCAAACCGCCCCGGTCTTGGTTGAACGCGGCCAACGCGAGGTGTTTTGTGGCCTGACCGGCATCATCTGGCTGCACCGCAAGATCCAGGACGCGTTTTTCCTGGTGGTCGGTTCGCGCACCTGTGCGCACCTGATCCAGTCCGCCGCCGGCGTGATGATTTTTGCCGAACCACGCTTTGGCACGGCCATCATCGATGAGCGCGACCTGGCCGGATTGGCCGACGCCAATGAAGAATTGGACCGCGTGGTGCAGCAATTGCTGGCGCGCCGCCCGGACATCAAGCTGCTGTTTCTGGTGGGGTCCTGCCCCTCCGAGGTGATCAAGCTCGACCTTTCCCGCGCCGCTGAGCGTCTAAGCCGGCAGTACCTGCCGGACGTACGGGTACTCAACTATTCAGGCAGCGGCATCGAAACCACGTTCACCCAGGGTGAAGACGCCTGCCTGGCCTCTTTGCTGCCGGTGCTGCCGCGTTCACAAACGCCTGCGCCCGGCGCGCAGGCGACTCAGCTGCTGATCGTGGGCACGCTGGCCGACGTAGTTGAAGACCAGATGCGCAAGCTCCTCAACGACATGGGTATCGGACAGGTGGCGTTTTTTCCGCCGCGCAAGAGCCGCGCCATGCCGCAGGTAGGGCCTGACACGGTGTACCTGCT